>NZ_CVSU01000001.1 GCF_001180205.1 Candidatus Pelagibacter communis
GAACAAATGAAACAAATGTTGCAAGTGCATGGTCTAGTTTAGAATCTTCTGAAAGTTTTTTAAATTCAGTTAGGGCACAAGTAAATGCAGCTGAAATAGCTAACGAAGGAATTGCTGCAGAATACGAAAGAGGCTCGAGAACTACGTTAGATGTTATTCAATCAAATGCTTTATTACTATCTGCTCAAATTTCTTTAGCAAGTTCGGAGAAAAACTATCTAATGGCTCAATACAATCTGCTTAAAGCAGTAGGTTTGTTAAACAGCCAATATCTAAAACTTAAGTAATTATTTGACTTTTAAGGCCAAAAAATAAATATATTGCTAATGAGAACAAAATGTGTACATTTATTTAATGATTCGAGTGTTAAAAAATTTAAAAAAAGAGGCAAAAAATGACGAAAAATAACCTAAAAGTAGTTAAATCTACTAAAGATCAAGAAATGGACGTTAAAGAAAAGAACAAAGCGCTAGACGCTGCGATAGCTCAAATTACAGATAATTTTGGAAAAGGCTCTGTAATGAAGCTTGGTGAAAAAAGAGCGATGGATATCGAG
>NZ_CVSU01000002.1 GCF_001180205.1 Candidatus Pelagibacter communis
CACCTTCTTCAGGATCCATTTGGATAATATCCATTTTACCTCTGTCAGCACCAACAACTTTCATACTTTCATCAAAAACGTATTCAGCCATTGTTCCTAATGGAACAGCAACTTTTTTACCTTCTAATTCAGTAGCGTTTGCTTTTGTAATTCCAGAAGCGTTGGATGTAACACAAGTAGTTCCACCCATTCCGTATTCCATAGCAATATCAACTAATTTGATAGGTGCATTAGATTTTACAGCATTGATAAAAGGTACTAATCCTTGTGAGTAAGAAATATCGATATCTCCTGCTAACATTGCATCAGTCATTGCTCCACCATTAGTGAAATTTGTCCATTTTACTGGAACACCAAGAGCTTTAGCAAAATTCTTTTTCTGCATGTCTTCTAAATTTGGGCTTGGCCATTCTAGAAAATATGCAACTCTAACTTCATTTGCAGCTGAATTAGCAACTGAAATTGATAGGTTAAGTGCAAAAATAGATCCTAGAATAAAACTTAGTATTTTTTTCATTTATTCCCCTATGTTTAATTAATTAAATTCCGCATATTTAAATTCAAATCGTCTCCGAAGTAAAACAAAAAAGAAGGTTTATACAATCATTGGTTGTGTCAATAATGTGGTAGTTAATCCATTTATTTTAGTCTAAAGAGGCTTTAAGATTAAATTAAAATATTTTTAGAAAGAAATTTTTATGAGCACACAAAACAAAACAGCAATTCCAAATTCTTTAAATGAACACTGGATGCCATTTACATCTAATAAAGACTTTAAAGAGAACCCAAGATTAATTGTTGAAGCTAAAGGTGTGTATTTAAAAAACCATCAAGGTCAAACACAGATTGATGCAAGCTCAGGATTGTTTTGTAATCCTTTAGGGCATGGTAGAGAAGAAATAATTGAAGCAATAACAA
>NZ_CVSU01000003.1 GCF_001180205.1 Candidatus Pelagibacter communis
CAGGATTAAAAGATGGAGATGGCTGGTGCGTGTGTGCTAGTTGGTACGCTAAAGCTGTTGAGGCAGGCAAAGGATGTCCAATTTTCCTAAAAAGAACTCATAAAAATACTCTAAAACATCTTCCTATTGAAACTTTAAAAAAGTTTGCAATAGATTTATCTTAATTACATATTTCCATATCTTGGACCACCACTTCCTTCTGGCGTAACCCAAGTTATATTTTGAGAAGGTTCTTTAATATCACATGTTTTGCAATGGATACAATTTTGAGAATTAATTACAAATTTATTTACATCATTTTCTTTTTGAACTTCATAAACCCCTGCAGGACAATATCTTTGAGCAGGTTCATCAAATTTTTCTAACGTATAATTTATTGGTAAATCAGGGTTTTTAAGCTTTAAATGAACAGGTTGATTATCTGCGTGATTAGTTCCTGTGAGATATACTGAGCTAGTTTTGTCAAAAGTTATGATATTATCATATTTTGGATAATCTATTTTTGGCATTTGATTTGCAGGCTTTAACGCCTCATGATCAGCATGTTTATGTCTAAGAGTAAAAGGAAGTTTGCCTCTGAATAGGATTTGATCAATACCTGTAAAAATTATTCCTAAAATTAAACCCCAACTAAAACTAGGTTTTACATTTCTGGCTTCATAAAGCTCTTTATGTAACCAGCTATTTTTAAACTTATCTTCATAAATAGATAAATCTTTGTTTTCTTTTAAGTGCTCGTTAATAGTTTCAGCAGCAATTATTCCACTTTTCATTGCTGTATGAGAGCCTTTTATTTTTGGCATATTTAAAGTTCCAGCATCACAACCAACTAATAAAGCTCCAGGCATAAACATTTTTGGTAAACTTTGAAATCCACCTTCGATTAGGGCTCTTGCGCCGTAAGAAATCCTTTTTCCACCTTCTATAATTTTTTTTATTGCTGGATGCGTTTTAAATCTCTGAAATTCATCATAAGGAGAAAGGTGAGGATTTTTGTAATCTAAACCTATTACATAACCAAGAAAAACTTGTTTATTTTCTGCGTGATACATAAAACTACCACCATATGTATTTTGATCTAATGGCCATCCAGCTGTATGCATAACTAATCCTTCTTCATGATTTTTATCCTCTATTTCCCAAATTTCTTTAAAACCAATTCCGTATTGTTGAGGATCTTTACCTTTATTTAATTCAAATTTTTCAATCAATTGTTTTCCTAAATGACCTCTGCACCCTTCTGCAAAAACAGTTACTTTACCTAAAAGCTCAATACCTGGTTCAAAACTATCTTTTTTATTACCCTCTTTATCTATACCCATATCTTGAGTTGCAACACCTTTAACAGATCCATCTTCGTTATATAA
>NZ_CVSU01000004.1 GCF_001180205.1 Candidatus Pelagibacter communis
TATTTTATTAAATTCTACAAAATCTTTAGGGACATCAATGAAATCAGTAGGTGAGGCAATGGCTATTGGAAGAAACTTTAAAGAATCTTTACAAAAGGCTTTGGTATCTCTTGAAACTGGTTTTTCAGGTTTAGACAGAATTTTTGATTTAAATAAAAAGCAAATAGAAAAGAAACTTAAAGAAACTATTCCAAACAAGATATTGCTAATTGCTGAAGCAATTAGAAAAAAAATAAACTTAAAGAGAATATACAATTTATCTAAAATTGACCCTTGGTTTTTAGAACAAATTAAAGAGATAGTTAATTGTGAAATACAGATAAAAACCAAAGGACTTCCTAAAGATTTTGTAGAATTTAATAAAATAAAATCAATAGGATTTTCAGATAAAAAACTTTCGGAATTAACTAAAACGTCTGAAGAAATTGTAAGAAGAAAAAGATCAGCGCTTAAAATACATCCAGTTTATAAAAAAGTAGATACTTGTGCAGCTGAATTCAAATCTTTTACTCCATATATGTACTCAACTTATCAAAGAAATTTTTCAATTAACTCTGAATGTGAAGCTGATCCATCAAATAAGAAAAAAATAATTATTCTTGGAGGAGGACCAAATAGAATTGGTCAAGGAATTGAGTTTGATTATTGCTGTTGTCAGGCAAGTTTTTCATTAAAAAACGCAGGTTTTGAGACTATCATGGTAAATTGTAACCCTGAAACAGTATCAACAGACTATGATACGAGTGATCGATTATACTTTGAACCTTTAAAAGAAGAGTACGTATTTAATATAATTAAAAAAGAACAAGAAAAAGGAAACCTAATAGGAGTGATAGCTCAGTTTGGTGGACAAACTCCAATTAAACTTGCTAAATTTTTACATGACAACAAACTTCCAATTTTAGGAACACAATATACTTCTATCGATTTAGCAGAGGATAGAGACCGATTTAGAAATTTATTAAATAAATTAAAACTTAAGCAGGCGGAGAGTGGAATTGCAAAAACATTTAATCAGGCAATAAAAATTGCAGATAAAATAGGATTACCTTTAATGGTAAGACCTTCATATGTTTTAGGTGGAAGAGCAATGGAAATTGTTCATGAAAAAAATCAACTTAAAAAATTTGTTGAAGAGGCTTTTAAGGCTGCAGAAGAAAATCCAATTTTGATTGATAAATTTATCGATCATGCAATGGAAGTAGATGTGGATGCCATATCAGATGGAAAACAGGTTCACGTTGCAGGAATTATGCAACATATTGAAGAAGCTGGAATTCATTCAGGAGATTCAGCATGTAGCCTTCCTCCCGTATCTATCAAACCATATCTTCTTAAGGAAATTGAAAATCAAACAAAAAAATTAGCTTTAGCTTTAAATGTTAAAGGTTTCATGAATATACAGTTTGCAATAAAAAAAGATGAAATTTTTGTGATTGAAGTTAATCCAAGAGCTAGTCGAACAGTTCCTTTTGTATCAAAAGCAAAAGGATTGCCCCTAGCTAAAATTGCATCAAGAGTAATGGCTGGTGAAAAGTTATCTAAGTTTAATTTAAAAGATAAATCTAAAGGCATGTACGCAGTTAAAGAAGCTGTATTTCCATTTAATAAATTTCCAAACAGTGATTTGTTGTTAGGACCTGAAATGAAGTCCACTGGAGAAGTTATGGGATTTGATAAAAACTTTGGAATGGCTTTTGCAAAAAGTCAGATCGCAGCAGCTAACTCATTACCAAAACAAGGATTAGCTTTTATATCTCTCAAAGATAGTCACAAAGATGAAGGAATAGATTTGGCTAAAGAACTTCTTAAACTTAAGTTTAAATTATGTGCAACTAGAGGAACTGCAGAATACATTCGAAAGCATGGGATGAAATGTAAAATTATTAATAAAGTAAGCACTGGATCACCTCACATAGTTGATGTTTTAGACTCTAAAAAAATTGCACTAGTAATAAATACTGGAGGAGGAAATAGTGAACATCGATTAAGTGATGCAATAGCTTTAAGAAGAGCAACACTAAAGAATAAAGTTCCTTATTGTACTAATATGTCAACTGCTCAAGCTTGTATAGAAGCAATTAGATCTTTAAAAACAAAAAAAATAGAGGTTAATTCGCTGCAAGATATTTAAGTAATTTCTAAACATCAACAATCATTGTATCTTTAGATCCTCCACCTTGTGAACTATTTACAATTGTGCTCCCTTTTCTTAATGCAACTCTTGTTAAACCGCCAGATGTTACATAAGTAGATTTTCCACTTAACACAAAAGGTCTTAAATCAACATGTCTTGGCTCTATATTGCTTTCAGTAATTGTAGGAAGAGTTGATAAAATTTCTAAAGGCTGAGCAATAAATTCTCTAGGTTTACTTTTTATTTTTTGAATCATTTCATCTTTTTCTTTCTTTGATGCTCTTGCACCAATTAAAATACCATATCCACCAGATGCATTAGCTGGCTTAACAACTAATTTTGAAATGTTTTCAATAACAAAATCTCTATCTTTTTTCTCATGACATAAAAAAGTTTCAACTTGATTTATTTTAGGTTGCTCACCTAGATAATAAACAATCATTTTATTTACATAAGAGTAAATAGCTTTATCATCTGCTATGCCTGTTCCAATTCCGTTTACTATTCCTACGTTTCCTTTTTTCCAGCACTTAAAAAGTCCAGGAACTCCAATAAGTGATTCTTTGTAGAATACTTTGGGATCTAAAAAGTTATCATCCAATCTTCTATATATACAATCTACTTTAAGTTTACCTTTAACAGTTTTCATGTATACAGTATCATTTTCCACGAACAAATCTTTACCTTCAACGAGAGCTATTCCCATTTGTTCAGCTAAAAAAGAATGTTCAAAATAAGCAGAGTTATAAATGCCAGGAGTAAGTACTACCATGTGAGGATTTTCAGTTCTTTTAGGTATACATTCCTCCATGCAGTGGTACAATTTATTTGCATATTGATGTATCGAGGAAACTTTATATCTCGTAAATAACTCTGGAAAAACATCCCTCATCACCATACGATTTTCAAGCATATAAGATACACCTGATGGAACTCTCAAATTATCTTCCAAAACCAAGTATTCACCATTTATATTTCTAATAAGATCAATTCCAGAAATGTTTGACCAAGCTTTATACTTTGGAGAAAAACCATCACATTCTTTGATATAATATGGCGAGTTAAAAACTAATTCCTTAGGAACTACATTATCCTTAAAAATTTTTTTTTTATTGTAAACATCATCGATAAATAAATTAAGTGCTTTTACTCTTTGTGCCAACCCTTTTGAAATTTTGTTCCATACAGATTTAGGAATTATTCTGGGAATTATATCTAAAGGCCATTTTTTTTCTTCTGCTCTATTGTTGGCTGCATAGACTCTAAAATTAATTCCTCTTGCACTAATTGTACTTTGGCAATTTTTTTCAATTTCTTGTAATTTTTTCTTTCCATTCCTCTCTAAAATACCAGAAATAATTTTAGCATGTTTTCTTATTTTACTATCATCAGATATATAACCGTCATAAGAGGACTTTGAGTCATAATTTTTCCAGAACTGAGTAACCATAATAATTAATATTTTAATAAATATACAAAATAGACAAATGCGAAGAATGAATGACAGTTATGCTAAAAATAGTTTGTAAAAATGTTTATTTTTAAATATCAATTACACCTATGACATATTGTATTGGTATTAAAACTAACGAAGGTCTTGTTTTTGCGTCAGACTCAAGAACTAATGCGGGTCTTGATAATGTAAATATATATTCAAAAATGATGACCCATGATGTTGGTGACAGAACTATTGTGATAGTAACTTCAGGAAATTTAGGCACTTCGCAAGCAGTTTACAAATCAATTGAGAAAGATTTAAAAAGCTCAACTGGGATAATGAACTTAAACACATGCTCTGATTTCGAACAAATAGCTTCCTACATTGGTTCACTTAATATTGAGCACTCCTCACCTCAAGGAATTAATACAGATAATGTCTTACTTGGTTCAACATTTATAGTAGGAGGACAAATCAAAGGTCAGCAACACGAACTATATTTAATATATCCACAAGGAAATTATATAAGACCTGCAGACAGCAAACCTTATCTTGTAATTGGAGAAGTAAAATATGGTAAACCAATATTAGATCGGGTAATCAAACCAAACGTATCTATTGGGGACGCATCACGTTGCGCATTAATTTCGATGGACTCAACATTAAAAAGTGATTTAACAGTAGGCCCACCAATAGATTTTGCTGTGCACAAAAAAGATGCTGAAAGATTGTCTTCACTTGAATGTTTAAATCTTTCTGACGAAACTTATTCCCGAGTTTGTAACCAGTGGTCAGAAGGAATATTTAAAGTTTTCGATTCATTTCCCAGATTTGATTGGGAAAAATAAAACTATTTAACTTTCCAATCAGTTTCGAAAGTAACATAATTTACTTGAATACATCGTCTTTCTTTAACGATCTTTTTCTTCTCCATACCATGCCATGTATTTGGTCCACTGGTAAAAAGATAACCATAGTTATGTTTGTAAGGAAGTGTCTTAACCTTTTCTAATTTTTCATTGTAAAAATCAGTTCCTAAATCTTCAGATTCATTTGTTTTATTAACAAATATTAAGCCTGACATAAGTTTTTCTTTTATATCGCAATGAGGTTTCAACCAAAAACCCTCTCGGTCACATATAACCTCAACCCTAACATAGGAATTTGATAAATCTTTATTTATCATTTTAGAAATTGTTTCATATGTTTCTTTAGACTGAAGTTCATTTATAAATTTGACTAAATTTGGAAATTGAGATGAGTTTTCTTTATTAACAAAGCATCTAAACTTTATGGCTTGTCCACCTGAAGCTATACCTTTTCTAAATTCTGCGGCTCCACCATCTATTGCTCTTGTTCCATCATAATTAAGATTATGTTTACTGACATCAGGAATGTCTGCTCTAACTATTTCATCAATTGCATCTTCTGACAAAGCATCACTATACTCCCAGTGATTAAAAGGGAAATTATGTTCTTTTGAATTATTTTTAATTGAATTTAAAAATGACATTATGATTGTATTTTTTCTTTAATAATTTTTGCTACTCTATTCGTTTCATCTAATTTTTGATAGTTCCAATTTTCAATTTCTTCCCCTAAGTTTCTAGTAATATTTAATTCTCTAAATAAATTTCTAAAATTTTGAAATCTGACATCTTTTCTTTTTGGTAAAATATTAGCAACATAAATTGGTTTTCCTGTTAAGGCAGCTTCAGAAATCATAGAGCTAGAGTCACATGTAACAACTA
>NZ_CVSU01000005.1 GCF_001180205.1 Candidatus Pelagibacter communis
TACCTGGCCTACCACCTGCTTATCAATACCTTTTATGATAATTGTATTTGCATTGGGTGTTTCAAAAGTAATTCCATCAGGCTTTTCAAAATAAATTGGATGTGAATACCCAATATTTAAAATTAGAAAATCACCTTTAGTAGCATCAGCCGAATATCCCACTCCAACTAAATTTAATTCTTTTTGGAAACCTACTGTAACACCTTCAATCATATTCGCAATAAGTACACGGGTTAAGCCATGAAGTTCTCTCTGCTGTCTTTCATCAGATTTTCTAGTAATAACCACATCTTTATCATTAATCGAAATATTTGATTCAGGATGGAATACCTGTGTTAATTCTCCTAATTTACCTTTAACAGTAATCTCAGTATTTTTATTTTTTAATTCTACACCTTCAGGTATGGGAATAGGTTGCTTACCAATATTTGACATAATAAATATTTACTCCTTTTACCATACCTGGCAGAGTACTTCTCCACCAATTTGTAATAATTTTGCTTTTTTATTAGACATTACACCTCTAGATGTTGATAATATTGCCATTCCCATACCATTTAATACACGGGGCAATTGATCAGCTGTAACATAATGTCTGCAACCTGGTTTACTATCACGCTTAATGCCATGTATAACTGGGTTTTTATCATTATCATAGTTCAAAAACAACCGCAGATTCCCTTGGACACTATTTGTCACCAAAATAAAATCACGGATAAAATGCTCTTCTTTTAGAATATATGAAATCCGTTTTTTTAAATTTGATGAGGGAATATCCACCCATGGCTTATGCGCACTTTGCGCATTACGAATGCGTGTTAAATAATCAGCTATTGGATCTGTCATTGACATTATATACCTACCAGCTAGCTTTCCTAACACCAGGGATAAAACCCTTCAGCGCCATTTCCCTAAAACAAATACGACAAAGGCCAAATCTTCGATAAACAGCATGAGGTCTGCCACAATTATTACAACGTGTGTAC
>NZ_CVSU01000006.1 GCF_001180205.1 Candidatus Pelagibacter communis
GTAGCAGCTGGTTTAGCTGTGCAAGATATTATTGAAAAAGATGATATTTTTAACAGAGCTAAAAATTTAGCTCCTTATTTCCAAGAAGGTTTAATGTCTTTAAAAGACATTGAAGTTGTCGATAACATCAGAGGATATGGAATGATGGGTGGAATTGATATTGCAATGGACAAAAAACCAGGTGCAGCAGGATTTACTTGTTTCAAACATTGTTATGAGGCAGGAGTAAATTTTAAAGCTACAGGTGATTGTTTAATCATTGCTCCAATGTTTATTTGTGAAAAAAAACACATTGATGAGATAATTGAAAAACTTCGAACTGGAATAACAAATTACGCAAAAAGTAAAAAAAATTAATTTTCATTTATGAAAATTGGAGTTCCCAAAGAAATTAAACCACAAGAAAATAGAATAGGTTTAACACCTGATAGTGTTAAAACTTTAGTTGCAGAAGGTCATGAAGTATTGGTTGAAAACAATGGTGGATTTGAAGCTGGTTTTGAGAATGATCAATATATAAAAGCTGGGGCTAAAATTGCAGATACAGCTTCTGATATTTTTAATGATGCAGAAATAATTGTTAAAGTTAAAGAACCCCAAAAAGTAGAAGTTGATATGATTAGAGAAAATCAAATCGTATATACTTATTTCCATTTAGCTGCAGCAAAAGAATTAACTGAAGGATTAATTAAATCTAAAAGTATTAATATTGCTTACGAAACAGTAACAGATGATAATGGAAGATTGCCTTTGCTTGCACCTATGAGTGCTGTTGCGGGAAGAATGTCTGTACAAGCTGGAGCTCATTGTTTAGAGAAAAACCAATGTGGAAGAGGTTTACTTTTAGGGGG
>NZ_CVSU01000007.1 GCF_001180205.1 Candidatus Pelagibacter communis
AAATTCAAAAGTAATGAAAACGCAAGATAACAAATCTATACTAATCGAAATAGATGAGGAAGGTTGGAAATTTAATTGTGATAACTTTGATATTAATATTGATAATGGATTATATTTCGGTAATAAAAATTCATATAAAGAAAATCAAAATATTTACATCTCGGGAATGAACAATATAAAAGAGCAGGTAATTAAATGGGAAATCAGTAAATTATAATGAGAAAGAAAATCAAAACAGCACTTATTTCTGTATCTGATAAAAAAAACTTAAAACCAGTACTAAATATTTTAAAAATGAACAAAATAAAAATAATTAGCTCTGGTGGGACCTATAAAGAAATTAAAAGACTAAAATTTAAATGTTTAGAAGTATCTGAATTCACTAATTCTCCTGAAATTTTGGAGGGTAGAGTAAAAACCCTTCATCCGAAAATTCATGCAGGAATTTTGAATGAAAGAGAAAAAAAATCTCACTTAAAAGATTTAAAAAATAATAATTTTGAAGATATTGATCTAGTAATTGTTAATTTTTATCCATTTGAAAAAACTTTAAAAAAAACAAGAAATCATAAAAAAATTTTAGAAAAAATAGATGTTGGTGGTCCAACAATGGTTAGATCAGCAGCTAAAAACTATAAAGATGTAACTATAATAACATCTTCGGACCAGTATGAGGAATTAATTCGAGAACTTAAAAAATTTAGAGGATCTACTTCTCTAAATTTTAGAGAAAAACTATCTAGAATAGCATTTTCTGAAACGGCTTATTATGACTCTGTAATTTCAAGTTATTTTAATAAAAAAACTAACACTATTTTCCCTAGTAAAAAAATTTTTCATGCAAATTTAATTGAGCAGCTTAGATATGGAGAAAATCCTCATCAACAAAGTGCAATTTATTCAAATAGCTCAAACATAAATTTAAAACAAATTCATGGAAAACAACTAAGTTATAACAATTATAATGACATATTTAGTGCTCTAACTATTTCAAAGTCTTTACCAAAAGGTAAAGGAACAGTTATAGTTAAACATTCAAACCCATGTGGGGTTTCTGCAAAAAAAGATCATTTAGAAAGTTATAAGTCTGCTCTTTGCTGTGATCCTATCAGTGCTTTTGGTGGTATAATTTCTTGTAATTTTAAAATTACAAGAAATTTAGCTGCAGAATTAAACAAGTTATTTTTGGAAGTAGTAGTTGCAAATGGCTTTGATAGTAGCGCTATGAAAATATTGAAAGCTAAGAAAAACTTAAGATTAATTGATGGTACAAATTATACATCGGGGGAACACCTTAAGTTTGTATCATTTAATCAAGGTATAATGCTTCAATCAGAGGACTTAAATTTATTCTCAAGCAAAAATTTTAAAATTGTATCAAAACGAAAACCAACATCAAAACAACTTAAAGACCTTATATTTGCTTTTAATATATGCAGATACGTAAAATCAAATGCAATAGTATTAGCATCTAACGAAACAACTGTTGGCATCGGTTCTGGTCAACCAAGTAGACTAGACAGTTGTCAAATAGCAATTAATAAAATGAAAAAATTTAATCTTCAGAATGATAATTTGGTAGCTGCCTCAGATGCGTTTTTTCCTTTTGTAGATGGTATTGAAAAATTAATTCAATCTGGTGTTAGAGCAGTAGTCCAACCTGCTGGATCAATAAAAGATAAAGAAATAATTAATTTTGCAA
>NZ_CVSU01000008.1 GCF_001180205.1 Candidatus Pelagibacter communis
ATTTTCTCATGAAAAATTTTTAACTTTTGATGCTGCAAAAGATCAATATGGATACACAATTAAATATAGAGAAGATCCAATTTTTTTAGATCCAAGAAATAAGGATTTAGGTGCGAGATTAATTATTAATTTAGAAAAACTTTATTTATCTTTAAAAAAACTAGATCTTCATGATGCTAATGTTAAAGAATACTATTCATTGAGTCATAAATTGGGGATAGTTCCAAAAGATTTAAATAAATTAAAAGACAAATTGTTTGGTATTGAATGTAATTTTGAAGAATTAAATGGAATTGATTTCAAAAAGGGCTGTTATGTTGGCCAAGAAAATACAGCGCGGATTAAATTAAAGAACAAGCTTTCAAAAAGATTGTTTCCAATTAATTTAATTAATGGAAAACTATACGAAGGCGAAAGTATTTATAATAATGAAATTGAAATAGGCAAGGTTTTGATCGATAGCGACTACCCTTTTGCTTTAATTAAATACTTGAACGAAAACTTTGATGAAAAAGCAAATTTTAAAACAAAAGAAGCTTCAATAAAAATCAATAAACCTGATTGGATAAAAAACTAATTTTCTTATTTAAACAAATAGACGATCATTAAAATTATAAAAATTACAATAATCCAAATACT
Organism: Candidatus Pelagibacter communis; assembly: GCF_001180205.1. Classification (GTDB taxonomy): domain Bacteria; phylum Pseudomonadota; class Alphaproteobacteria; order Pelagibacterales; family Pelagibacteraceae; genus Pelagibacter; species Pelagibacter ubique_O. The sequence goes on from NZ_CVSU01000008.1 coordinate 640, forward strand.
AAGATTTTTAAGAAATTGCTTTAATTGAGAATTTGATTGTAAAAAACTTGGAAGAACTAAAAGCAAAACCCCGACCATAAATATTACTGAAAGTAATTTGTCCATCAAAAATCCTTTATAAAATTAACTTTGGTGCGGTCGGAGAGACTCGAACTCTCATGGACTAGGTCCACACGGCCCTCAACCGTGCCTGTCTACCAATTTCAGCACGACCGCGATATGTCCCATAATAAATGAATGACAATCATGATTCAAATTGGTAAAAATCGTTATGGAATTTACACAAGAAGTGCGTAAAGCAACAGATCCTATTTATCAAAAAATTTCTAAGGTTATGCCTGAAATTGAATGGTCAGTGCATGCTCCATATATTCATAAAATTAATAAATTAAAAAAAGAAAAAAATGCTGTAATTCTAGCCCACAATTATCAAACACCAGAAATTTATCATGGTGTAGCAGATTTTTCTGCAGACTCTTTAGCATTAGCAATTGAAGCCTCAAAAACTTCTGCTGATATAATCTTAATGGCTGGAGTTCATTTTATGGCAGAGACCGCAAAATTAATGAGTCCTAATAAAAAAGTTATTCTTCCAGACATGGATGCTGGTTGTTCTTTATCATCATCAATTACTGGTAAAGATGTAAGGTTATTAAAAGAAAAATACCCTGGCGTTCCAGTTGTATCCTATGTGAATACTTCAGCGGAAGTAAAAGCAGAAACAGATGTTTGCTGTACATCTGCAAATGCCGTTAAAATAGTCAAATCACTTGGTGTAAAACGAGTGATATTTTTGCCTGATGATTATTTGGCTAAATATGTTGCTTCTCAAACAGATGTTGAAATTATTTCTTGGAAAGGAATTTGCATTGTTCATGATCAATTTAATAAAAAAGAAATAGATGACATTAGAAAGAACAATCCAGGAATTAAAATTATTGCACACCCAGAATGTCCTCCAGATGTTATTGAGGCAAGTGATTTTGCAGGATCTACATCTGGAATGATTAAATACGTAAAAGATAACCAGCCTAAGAAAGTGATGATGGTTACTGAGTGTTCAATGAGTGATAATATTCAAATAGAAAATCCAAATGTAGACTTTGTTAAGCCATGTAATATGTGTCCTCATATGAAAAAGATTACGCTTCCAAAAATACTAGATTGTCTTGAAAATGAAACTGGTGAAATAATTATGGATAACGAAACAATTGAGAAAGCCAGAATATCTGTAGAGAGAATGGCAGCCATTGGCAGATAAATAAGTGTCAAAAATAGAATTAAGCAAAGAATTTATTCGTAATACTGTCAAACTTGCACTTAATGAAGATTTATATCCAGACGGAGATATAACTTCAAACTTAATCAAAAGTAATAAAAATATAACTTTAAATTTAATATCAAACGAAAAGGCAATTATCGGTGGTCTTTTATTTGCTAAAGAAAGTTTTAATCTCATTGATAACAAAACAAAATTTATAATTAAAAAAAAAGATGGTAGCAGTGTAAGAAAAGGATCAATAATTGCTATTATTAAAGGTAGGGCAAAAAGTATATTAATTGCTGAAAGAGTTGCTTTAAATTTTTTATCTCACATATCTGGTATAGCAACTAGAACAAATGAATTTGTTAGAAGATCAAAAAAAAAAACAAAAATATGTTGTACTAGAAAAACAATTCCAAATTTGAGAGTTATTCAAAAATATGCAGTAAAATTAGGAGGTGGAACCAATCATAGATTTAATTTAAGTGATGAGTATTTAATAAAAGATAATCACATTGCAAGTTCAGATATAAAAACTTTAGTTAATAATGCTATTAAAAATAAAAATGGAAGAAAAATTACAGTCGAGGTAGACAATCTTAATCAACTAAAAAGTATTATTGGCCTTAAATTTAATACTGTGTTGTTTGACAACATGAGTTTAAAAAATCTTAAAAAAGGAGTTAAAATTGCAAGAAAGTTTTATGAGACAGAAGCATCAGGAAATATTACTTTAAGAAAAATCAAATCAGTATCTGCAACAGGTGTAGATAGAATATCAATAGGCAGTCTAACCCATAGTGCAAATGCCATTGATTTAAAGCTTGAAGCCAAGAGAAAATAAAATATCTTTAACTCAAAACATAAAAATGCATAACTTATAATTATATGAACACTATAATTTCTTTATATGGATTGGTGATAAATGAGGTTGTAATTAAGGCTGTAGTTTTGAGCATAATGTGCTTAATAATCACCACTGCTCATAGTTACACATATAGATACTTGTTAAATAAAGCATTTATATTTACTTCATTAATGCTTGCACCTCTGGTTCTAGCTGTAACTACAGTTATAGCAACTAATTTATATCTCTCACTAGGTATGATTGGGGCGCTATCTATTGTAAGATACAGAACACCAGTCAAAAGTCAGTATGAACTAGCATTATTTTTTTCTTTTATTTGTTTGGGAATAATTTCTGGGGTTAATTTTAAATTATCTATAAGTATTTTTATATTACTAACTTTAATTCCATTTATTTATGAATTTTTTATAAAGAAAATATTTAATTTTAAATTCTTTAATTTAAGTAAAACATCATTTGAAAAATCTAATAGTATAATTTTGGATATAGTAATTCATGACACAGATTCTTTTGAATTCATCAAAAAATATAATTTTAAAAATAATTTAATGAAAATTGAAACTAATAATGAAACTAAAGAATCATTTTTGACTCTTGTATATGAAGAAATGGATGACGCATTAAATGCTAAAAGAGATATTGAAAAATCTGAGGTTATAAAAAACATTAACTTAACTAATGCTTAAATTTTATGTTAAAATAATTTTAATATTTATTTTTGTAAATTCTTCAAGTACTGCAAGTTCTTATACTAAACTTTTTGAACCAAACGTACCAAATGATATTAATGTACATATTTCATGGAAATATTTAAAAGAATATAGTGATTACATAAATCAAATAATTAAAAATCCAATAAGCCCGATACCATCAAAATATAAAAAAAAATTTAGATCAAAAGTATATTATAAAAACAAAAATGAAGAGTTATCAATCTTACCAGCAAGTACACGGATTAGTGGAGACTGGCAAGATCACATTGATGCACAAAAAAAAATTTCATCCTTAAGAATTAATTTAAGAGAAGGAAATATTGGCAATATAGTAAAATTTAGACTTTTATTAAATAAAACTAGAGATTTTGAAGCTGAAATTTTCTGGACTATTCTACATGAAGTACTTGGTTACCCAGTATTATACAAAAAAATTGTCAATGTAAGTATGAATGGTCTTCCTGCAGAAAAAATGTTGTTTGAAGAAGCGGCATCAAAAGAATTTTTAGAAAGATTTAGCATTAGAGAAACTGCAATACTAGAAACAGATGAAAGATATTTTTGGGATAGCAAATACGAAGCGTTTAACAGCTGTTCTAACCTATTCGAACTTATATCAAGTCAAGAAAGAGATAAATGTATAGAAAATTATTTAAAAAAAATTGATTTTGAAAAAAATAATATTTGGACCTGGAAAGTAGATAACAAATCTTTTTTAAAAAATTATATCTCTTATAAAATTGGTATTAATGCTGTTTTAAATTCAAATGATCAAAATACAAAAAATCAAAGTGAATTTTTTGCGTTAAATTCAAAACTAGCATATCACGCCTTAAGAAAAAATAATTTAAAAAGAATTTTTGATCCAACTTACAATTTTTATATTCCATTGTATTACGATGGAGACATAAAAAAGGTAGACTTTGAAACATTTTGTAAAAAATTTACTTCAGATAATTTTAACAAGGACCGTTTAAACAAATTAGAGGATTTATATTTTTTAAGAACAGGCAAAAAAATAAAAAATAATTTTTCTTGTGTTGCAAAGTATTATTTAAGCAATCCTAAATATCAATTTTCACTAAAAAAAATATTAAATAATAATAATTTTAAGCTAAATAAATCAAAAAATGCTAACTCAGATAAACGAGCATCAATTAAGACTGATGAAACTTTTAAAAATACCGAGATTTGTTTAGTACAAGGAGATTGTATTAAAATTGAAAATGAGAACAAAGTAATTAGAGACACAATTGCTGGTGATTATATTTTCTTAGATGAAAAAAATAAAAAAAATTATCCAAGAATAATTTTCAAAGAAAATTTAGATAATAAAAAAATTATAACAAATCTTAATAATATAAGTAAAAATTTATATGAAGTGTCAGAAAATGAAACTTTGTATATTAAGTTTAATAACTTAAATCGAGATCTGCAATTTAACTTAAATGGAATATACTCAAAAGTTGTCATATTTAATTCAAAACTTGAGAATTCTAAAATTAAGGTAAATTATTTAAAAAAAACTAAAGAAAAAATTTACGATAGTAACTATGATGAAAATTTATTAACTGGATGCCTTACAATAATTGATACAAATTTAAAAAATATTTCAATTGAATCTGATCACTCTCATTGCGAAGATGCTCTAAATATAGTTAGATCAAAGGGTTCCATCAACAAGCTAAATTTAAAAAACTCACAATTTGATTTAGTTGATTTTGATTTTTCAGATATTAAAATAAATAAAGCAGTCTTAAGTAATTCAAAAAACGATTGTTTGGATTTTTCTTATGGTAACTATTTTATAGAAGAAATAACAGCATCAGATTGTAAAGATAAAGCTTTAAGTGTTGGTGAAAAATCCATATTAAAAGTAAATAACTTTAAAGGTTTTCAAAATAATTTAGATATAGCTATAAAAGATAGCTCAGAAATTCATCTTAACAATTTTTCTTCAGACAAAACAAGTGATGAAAATTGTATTTCAATTTACAAAAAAAAACAGGAATTTGATGGAGGTACACTTTCCTTAAATAAAAAAGTATTTGAATGTATTATAAATAAAGATCTGTACTCTAAGGTAATATTAAATGCAAAGAAATGAAATAAAGTTTAAATTAGATAATTCAAATCTTATAAAATTTAAAAATGAAACTAAATTATTTTCAGTCTATCCTCAAAGAAGAGTTTTTTCTATTTATTTTGATACCATTGATTACAAAGATTTTATAGATAGTGAGGAAGGAACAGTCCCAAGAAAAAAAATTCGATTAAGATATTATAATTCATTCTACGAAAATCTAAATGATGATAAAAAAATTAAAGGTTCAATAGAATTAAAAAAAACATTAGATTTTCATCGAGAAAAAAAGTCAATTAAAATTTTTGACACTTTAAAGAATTCGATTACGGTTTGTAAGAATTTTTTAAATCAAAAAAGATATCCTGTATGTGCGATAACATATCAAAGAAATTATTATAAATCTTCTTCGGGTATAAGGGTTACTGTAGATAAAAATATTCAATATTATAAAATAAACAGATACCATCAATTAATTTTGAATAATTTTGAAAATGAAAATATTATCGAAATGAAAATTGAAGATATTGATAAAAATAATTCATTTGAAACAGACTTTTTAAGTGCTTACAGAGTAAGATTCTCAAAATACTGTGAGGCAGTAAGAAAAATTAAAATTATAATTTAATTTTTTGAATTTTTTATTTATTTTAAAAATTTTGATAAATCTGGCTTAAAATAATTTGGACCTTTCATGACTTTTCCAGATTCATTGTAAATCGGTTTTCCATTCTCATCTAATTTGCTCATATTTGAATTTTGAACTTCTTCAAAACATTTATCAAGATCAATTCCAAAAGCATGTCCGGCTCCATAAGTTACATACAATATGTCAGTAAGCGCATCAGCTACTTCAAGTAAATCCTTATTATTCATAGCCTCTGTGAGCTCCTCTAATTCCTCTTTGATGAGATCTAACCTTAATTTATTTATTTTATCAGTGCTAAAAGATGGTTTAATTTTTACTTCCTGACCAAATGTTTTCATAAAAGTACCAACTTTGATAAAATTCGACATAATGCTCCTGTATGTTTTTAAAAAATTATTGTATGTTAATAATTATTTGTTACTAAAAATTAATCAATGAAATTAAGAAAAGAATTTGACAGTATTGGAGGTATAAATGTCCCAAATGATAAATATTGGGGAGCATCCACTCAAAGATCCAACAAATTTTTTAATATAGGTAAAATTTTAGTTAATATTTCAATCATTAAATCAATTGCAATTATAAAAAGATCAGCTTCAATAGTTCATGCAAAAGATAAGTTAATTGATAACAGAATTTCTAAAGCAATAATCAAAGCATCAGATGAAGTGATTAAAGGTAAATTAGATGAAAACTTTCCTTTAAAAGTTTGGCAAACAGGTTCAGGAACACAAACAAACATGAATGTAAATGAAGTTATTGCTAACAGAGCAATAGAAATTTTAGGAGGCAGGAAGGGAGCAAAAAAGCCAGTCCATCCAAATGATCATGTAAACAAATCTCAATCTACAAATGATGTTTTTCCAACTGCAATGCATATCTCTATTGCTAAAGAGGCTATTTCTAAAATGCTACCAAATTTAAAAGTTTTAGAAAAAGAATTAAAAAGAAAATCAAATGAATTTAAAAATATAGTAAAAATTGGAAGAACACATTTACAAGATGCTACTCCATTATCTCTTGGACAGGAATTTTCAGGATATCATTTTCAAGTTAAAAAAAGTATTGAAAGAATAGAATATGCTTTGAAAGAAATATTATTTCTAGCTCAAGGAGGTACGGCTGTTGGTACTGGAATTAATTCAAAGAAAAACTTTGATAAAAAAATTGTCAAAGAAATTGCTAAATTTACAAAAATTAAATTTAAACCAGCACCAAATAAATTTGCTGAACTTGCCGCTCATGATGCAATTGTAAATTTTTCTGGTGCTTTAAATACGTGTGCAGTTGCTTTAATGAAAATATCAAATGATATTCGTTTCTTAGGCTCTGGTCCAAGAGCAGGTTATGGAGAATTAATTCTACCCGAAAATGAACCAGGTTCATCTATAATGCCAGGAAAAGTTAACCCAACGCAATGCGAAGCTGTAACAATGGTTTGTGTTAAAGTTATTGGGAACCACAATGGGATAACTATGGCAGGATCCCACGGACATTTTGAATTAAACGTTTTTAAGCCTTTAATTGCTCACAACATTTTACAATCAATTGACTTGATCGCTGATAGTACCAGGAATTTTGCTACTTATTGTATTAAAGGAATAAAAGCTAATAAGAAAAAAATACAGGAACATTTAGATAATTCGTTGATGCTTGTTACTGCACTAGCTCCACATATTGGATATGATAATGCTGCAAAAATTGCAAAAAAAGCTCTTAAAAATAATACTACTTTAAAGCATGAGACTTTAAAAACAGATTTAATAAGTGAAAAAGATTACAATAGGATAGTTGATCCAAAAAAAATGATCTATCCTGCGTAATTCTTTATCGCTTTGTTCAATAGATTTTTAAAGTAAATTTTATTTTGTAAATCTTCCTTCTTGAAAACAATATTGTTTAAAATTTTATTTACACCCTGAATAATTTTATTGTCAATCTTAATGTCTTTTAATTCAGCAATTTTTTGATCAAAATTATATGTAAAATTAAAATCAACTTCTTTAATTTTATTTCTATAATTTTTCGGTGTTAGAAGAAATTTATATATTTTGTTGTAGTCATTAATATATATCTTAATTTTTCCGTCTAAAATCAATTCTCCGTTTTTAACAAAAATTAAACTTTCCAATAATTCAAAATCTGCAAAATCTCTCCATTCAAATTTTGTATTATCTGTATCAATTAAACCTTCTTTAAAATTTGAACTAAAATAAATATTTTTAAAATTAGTATTTTTGTAAACATTGTCTGCATGAATATTTATTTTAAAATCAATATTTTTATTATTAAATATTTCAGTTTTTAAAAGTTGTGCAATTACAGCATTAGTACCGAATATTGTATTTAAATTTATTTCATTCAAATTACCTTCTAAATTTCCATAAAAAGGTTTAAAATTAAAATTTCCTGTATAGATTTTATCTGGTTGATCTAATTTATCGAAAATACGAAAGTTGATAGAATTTTTATTAATTTGGTATTCTGCATTTCTTTTTAATTTATTGATAATAAACTCAGATTTTCCTATTTTTTTTTCGTCTTCAAAACTTAATTCATTTTCAATTTTTAGTTTCATTAAACTAAGATTTATTTGAGAAAAAAGATTACTCTTATCTTCACTAAAAAAAGATTCTAGTGAAAAAGGGATATTAAATATTTCATTTTCAGAATAAAAAATATTTTTTAATTCTTTATTGTCATAATAATATTTAATTTTCAGAACTTTATTTATAAATAATACTTCATTATTAAAGTTTTTAAAAAAAATATTACTATTCTTTATTGTCAAATTTCCATTTTTAAAATTTTTATCTAAAGGCCTCATAAAAAAATCATAGTTTTCTGAATTAATATTGAAATTAGCATTTTCTAAAATTATGTCTTGTGCTTCAATATTTTTTATTGAGAAAAGATTATTAAACCTAATAAAGATTTTTAATTTACTAATTTTTGAAATTTCTTTTTGATCATCGATAATACTTGTATCAATAATTGTAAAGTGAGGCTTTGGAAAAAAATTATATTTTATTTTATCAGAAAATTTGAAATTTAAGTCCAACTTACTTTGTAGCTCATTTTTTAGCTTTTTTGAGATATCATTTTGATTATAAAAAGTGGGTAATAACAAATAAGATATAAAAACAACAAAAAGTGCGACAAAAGTTAAAATTATTTTATTATTTTTAAATAAAAAACTAAGATTTTTAAAATTTAACTTGTTTAAATTTTTCTCTAAAAGATTATTAATAAAAAAATTAATGTTTTTTAAATATTTGATAAAAAAATTTGTTTTGCTCATAACAACCAAGAAAGCTTATAAAGTATTATTTTAAATGATAAACCAAGATTATTTAAAAAATTTAAATGATGCTCAAAAAGAAGCTGTTCTTCATCTAGATGGTCCTCTTTTAATTGTGGCTGGAGCTGGATCTGGAAAAACAAAAGTTTTAACCTCTAGAATTGCTAATATTATTAAAGAAAAAAAGGCATTTCCAAATCAAATCTTGGCAGTCACATTTACTAATAAGGCTGCGAGAGAAATGCAAAACAGAGTAAGTAAAATACTTGGTTCTACTGCGGTTGGACTTTCTTGGCTTGGCACATTTCACTCAATCTGTGCAAAATTATTAAGAAAACATGCGTCTGCTGCAAATCTGAATTCTAATTTTACTATTATTGATACAGATGATCAGATAAGGCTAATAAAAAACATTTGTAAAGCTGAAAATGTTGATATCAAACAATTGTCACCAAGATTTATATTGGCAATAATTGACCGTTGGAAAAATAAAGGATTTTATCCTAATGAAGTAATAATAAATAAAAAAGATCTCTATGAAAAAACAATTCTCCCACTTTATAAAACTTATCAAAAAAAATTAACAGACCTTAACTCTTGTGATTTTGGAGATCTTATTTTGCATGCTGTAAAAATTTTAGAATTTAACAAAGATATTAGAGAAATATACTCAAAAAATTTTAAATACATTCTTGTTGATGAATATCAAGATACAAATTTTATTCAAAGTAAATGGCTTAATCTACTTTCAGAAAAAAATAAAAATATTTGCTGTGTTGGAGACGATGATCAATCAATTTATAGCTGGAGAGGTGCAGAAATTAAAAATTTTTTAGAGTTTGACCAAGTATATGAGAATACAAAAGTAATAAGATTAGAACAAAATTACAGATCCTCACAGAATATTTTATCAGTTGCTTCAGACCTTATTTCTAATAATCAAAATAGAGTTGGAAAAATATTGATTACTACAATGGAAGAAGGTGATCCAGTGCAATTAAACTGTTTTAAAAATGGTAAAGATGAAGCAATCGGAATTGCTGACGAAATTGAAAAAAAAATAAAAAAAAAGTTTTCGTATAACAATATTGCAATTTTAGTTAGAGCCATTTTTCAAACACGTGAATTTGAGGAAAGATTTCTTAAAATTGGTATGCCTTATAGAATATTGGGTGGTACAAAATTTTACGAAAGAGCTGAAATTAAAGATTGTGTAGCATATTTAAGATTAATTCATCAGGAAAAAGATGACTTGGCTTTTGAAAGAATAGTAAACAACCCTAAGCGATCGATAGGTGATAGTACTTTAAAAAATATTCATGAATTTGCTAAGGAAAATAATTTAAATTTAGAAAGAGCATCAATAAAAATGCTTGAACAAAATTTAATTAAACCGAAAGTTAAAATTGGTCTTAGTGCATTTGTCAATTCTTTGATTAAGTGGAGAAACGATTTAATTGTAAAAAAATCAAGTCACATTAAATTATTACAAATTGTTTTGGATGAATCAGGATATTCAGCAATGCTTAAAAATAAAAAAGACTTGGATAATGAAAATAGATTAGAAAACATTAAAGAGCTATTAAGTGCAATGAAGGAATTTGATAATCTAGAAAGTTTTTTAGAACACGTTTCTTTAGCAACGTCTGTAGATCAAGAATGGGATGGTGAAAAAATTAACATGATGACAATGCACGCCGCAAAAGGTTTAGAGTTTGATGTTGTATTTTTACCTGGATGGGAGGAAGGGATGTTTCCACACCAAAAATCTCTCGAAGAAAAAGGTCAAAATGGGCTAGAGGAAGAAAGGCGGTTAGCATATGTGGGAATTACAAGAGCAAAGAAAAAAGCTATCATTTCCTTTTCTATGAATAGATTTTATCAAGGAGATTGGATTGATAGTATGGCTTCAAGATTTGTTGACGAACTTCCAGAAAAACATTTAGAAAAAAATTCTTTTTTTGATGAAGAAATTAATAATGATGGTGATAATGATAATGATTTTGATTTTAATCAAGATTTTGAAATTGAAGAAGGTACAAGAAGTCCTGGTTGGATAAGATATCAAAAGAGAATTAAATGAAAAATTTCATAAGAAAATTAAGAAGTAAATTTAATAAATATGAAATTGATGGCTATGTAATTCCAAAAAATGACGACTATTTTACAGAATATTCAAACTTAAATCGATTAGAGGTTATCTCAAACTTTAGTGGATCTGCTGGTTTGGCCATAATTCTTAAAAATAAAAATTATTTATTTACTGATGGAAGATATACAATCCAAAGTAAAATTGAGAGTGGCAAAAATTTTAAAATTTATGGATTTGAAAAATTAATAGATTGTAGTTTATTTAAAAATCTTACACTTGGAATAGATCCAAAATTATTTACAAATGCTCAAATTAAAAATTATTTTTTAAAACATAATAAAATCAAATATATTGAAAAAAATCTAATTGATGAAATTAAAAATCAGAAAGAACATAATTCTATCCCATTTTTTTCTTTAGATAAAAATATTGTCGGTGAAAGTGTTAATTCAAAATTAAATAAAATAACAAAATACTTAAAAAAAAATAAATCTGATTATATTTTTATTAGTGCACCAGAAAATGTTGCTTGGACTTTAAATATACGAGGTGGAGATGGCCCCAACAGTCCTATTCCCAATTCAAGATTGATAGTAAGTAAATCAAAAAAAATACTACTCATTAGTAATCTTAAAAAGTGTAAGCAATTATTAAAAAATAAAATTATTAAGAAAGATGAATTTTTAGATGTAAATACTTTACCAATTAAAATACTACATCTTAAGGGAAAAAACTTTATTATAGATGATAAATCTTGTTCAATATTTTATGAAAAATTAATTAAATCTAAATTTAAGATCATAAAAAGAGAAGATCCAATTTATCTTTTAAAAGCAATCAAAAATAAAACGGAGATTAAGAATATGATTAATGCTCATATACTAGATGGAGTAGCATTAACTAAATTTTTATTTTGGATAAAAAAAATTAATAAAAAAAAAATTACAGAAGTAGAAGCAGCCAAGAAATTAGAAAATTTTAGAAGATTAAATAAAAACTTTCTCTATCCTAGTTTTGATACAATAGCAGGCTCAGGAAAAAATGGTGCTATAGTTCATTACCGCGCAAAGAAAGAAAAATGCAGAACTATTAATAGAAATGATATTTTCCTATGTGACTCAGGTGGGCAATATAAATATGGGACAACTGATGTAACAAGAACAATATGTTTTTCCAAACATAAACATAGTATCAAAAATATTTTCACAAAAGTATTGAAAGGTCATATTGCTGTTGCTACGACTAATATTAATAAAGATGACACAGGTAAAAAAATTGACAAAAGAGCGAGAAAATTTTTAAATCAAAGTAACTTAGATTATGCGCATGGTACAGGACACGGTGTTGGTTTTTTTCTTAATGTTCATGAAGGACCTCAATCTATTACAAAAATAAATACAGTAAAAATAAGAGAAGGTATGATTTTAAGTAATGAACCTGGGTATTATAAAACTAATGAATATGGAATTAGGATTGAAAATTTAGTTTATGTTAAAAAAATAAAAAAAAAATTGTCATTTCAAAATTTAACAATGGCACCTATAGAGAAAGATTTAATTAATTTTGATTTATTAACAATTGATGAGAAAAACTACCTGTTTAAATATCATTTAGAAGTTTATTCAAGAATATCAAAATATTTAAATCCAAATGAGAAAAGTTGGCTAAGTACTTTTATTTAGCATTTTCAAAAATTCAGCTTGGTCAATTACTTTTATTTTTAACTGTTTGGCATAATCTACTTTTTTTTAGTTGGTTTTTCGCCAATAATTAAGAAATTTAGTTTTTTTGATACACTGCTAATTGTTTTTCCAGAATTTTCTTCAATTAGAGATTTAACTTCTGCTCTACTAATTCCATTTAATTTACCAGTAACCAAAAAAGTCTTATTATTTAACAAACCATCATCTGAATTTTGAACAGCATCTTTGATTAACAAAACATTTTCTAATTTATTTATAACGTTTTTGTTAGCCTTATTTGAAAAAAAACTCTTTATTGAACTAACTTGTGTTTCACCAATTCCATCAATATTTAACATATCATCATAATCAATTTGTTTAGATAAATTTTTAAATTTTGAAAATGATACAAAATGTTTAGACAACAATTTTGCATTTTCTAAACCTATATGTCTTATACCTAGAGAATATATAAATCTTTCTAAAGAAATATTTTTTTTTTGGTCAATTGAATACTTTAAATTTTGAACAGAAAGTTTACCCCAGCCCTCTAAATTTTCAATTTTTGAAAAATCTAAATTAAAAATATCTTGAGGATATTTAATTAATTTTAATTTCCAAAAATTTTCAACTATTTTTTTTCCAAAGCCATCTATATTAAATGCATCTTTTGAAACAAAATGTTTTAATTTTTCAATTGATATTTTATCACAATAATAACCTTCACTGGAACATCTCCTTACAGCATCAACTTTTTTTGTTACTTTATTAAATTCTTTAATTGTTTCTGATCCACATGATGGACAATTTTTTGGAAAAATAAATTTTTTTGAATTTTTCGGTCTTTTTTGTTTATCTACTGAAAGTATATGAGGTATTACATCACCAGCTCTCTCTATGACTGCTGTATCACCTATTCTAATATCCTTTCGGTTTATTTCATCTTCATTATGCAATGTTGCGTTTGAAACTATAACACCACCAATATTAATCGGTTTTATTTTTGCTACCGGTGTTAAAGCTCCAGTTCTACCAACCTGAATGTCTATATCTAAAATTTCTGAAATTCCCTTACTAGAAGAAAATTTATGTGCAATAGCCCATCTAGGTGCATTGGCAATATTTCCTAATCTTTTCTGAATATCAAAATCATTTATTTTATATACAATTCCGTCAATATCGAAATCTAGATTTGCTCTCTGTTTTTCTATCTCATTGTAATTTAAAATTAAATTTTTAACTCCAGATATTAACTTATTTAAAGAATTTGTTTTAAAACCCCATTCATTAAGTTTTTCAAGAAAATCTGATTGATTTTTAATATTTAATCCTTTTTCAAAACCATAAGTGTAAGCTATAAAATTTAGAGGTATTTTTTTGGTATCTTCAGGATTTTTTTGCCTTAAAGACCCTGATGCAGCATTTCTAGGATTTGCAAATTTTTCCTTCAGGTTTTTAAATTCACTATTTTTAATAAAAACCTCTCCTCTTATATCAATTTCCTCTGGAAAATCTTTTGAGTTAATATTATGAGGGATATCACTAATTGTTTTAAGATTATTGGTTATATCTTCACCTTCCTTACCATCACCCCTAGACAAGCCCTTTTCGAGTTTTCCATTTTTATAAGTTAATGAAGCAGAAATTCCATCAATCTTGGGTTCGGCTGAATAAAAAATTTTATAGCTATCAGACTTAGATAAATAATTATTAATTTTTTTTTCAAAATTAATTAAATCATTTTCTGTAAAAGCATTTGCTAATGAAAGCATTGGTACTCTATGAAAGTCTTTTTTGAAATTTTTTGATGGTTTATGTCCTACTTTTTTAGAAGGAGAGTAGTCGGATTTTAAATCGGGATATTTTTTTTCTAATTTTAATATTTCTTTTTTTAAATCATCATATTCTTTATCTGAAACTTTAGGATCACTATTTTCATAATAGAATTTATCATATTTTATTAATAATTTTACTTTTGAGTCATATTCTTTTTTAATTATTTTTTTATCCATCTCAATTAATAAGAGATTTAAATTTGTTTAAGATTTTACTTTTTCTTTCTTTTTTATCTTTATTTAATTTTTTTTTTTTATAATTTTTATTAAAAATAATAAAAGACTCTTCATACCATTTAGAAGATTGATAATTATAACCTAAAACATTCGCGTACTTTTTGGACTCTTCTTTTAAACCTAAAATATAATGAATTTCAACAAGTCTATGTAATGCTTCCTCAACATAAACTGTAGTATTATAATTATTAATTACTACTTTAAATCTATTTATCGCAGGTATCCATTTTTTTCTTTCAATATAATATCTACCTACATACATCTCTTTAGCTGCCAAAATATCATTTATTAAATCAATTTTAAACCTAGCATCAATAGCATATTCTGTGTTGGGAAAATTATTTACAAGAAAATCAAAATACTCTTTTGATTTTAATATTGATCTAGTATCTTTTTTCTCATCTGCAATTTGCTCATAGTAAGATAATGCTAATAAATAATAAGCATAATCTAAATTTTTATGAAATTTATAAATCCTCAAAAATCTTTCTAATTCTGAAATACAATCAATATAATAATCTTGAGAATAATAAGCGTATGCTGCCATTAATGATGATTTTGGTGCTAGTTCTGATTGTGGAAACAGTATTTCAACTTCATTAAATTTTTTTGCTGCAAAAAATATATCTCCTTCCTCTAATGCTTCCATTCCATCTAAGTAAGCTTCCTTAACTTGAAGATCTAAACTTTTTTCAGTAATTGTAGATGTTTTTACTCCTTCTTTAGAGCACGCAATACATAATATAAAAAAAAATAATAAACAAAATATTTTTATCATCTTGATAGATTATACTTACACAGAGAAACTTTTTAAAGCTACCTTTTTTCTTATGCTATAGACCTTAGGAAATTTTTATTAATTAATGTATGTGGAAGATTTTTTTCTTTAATTTCTAATATTGAAAAATTTTCTTTATTTTGAAATACTTTTCTTAATAATTTGTTTGTTAAATAGTGGCCTCCTTGAGAACAAATAATGTTTGCTATAATTCTATATCCAGATGTATACAAATCTCCTATGCAATCTAGAATTTTATGATTAACAAATTCTTTTTGATTTCTTAAGCCATCATTATTTAATACTTTTTCATCTTTTACCACAATAGCATTATCTAAGCTCCCACCTTTTGCTAAACCGTTTTTTTTAATTAATTCAATATCTTCATAAAGACAATAAGTTCTTGAATTATAAACGTCTGACAAATCATCTTCGTAAACTTTGACTTTATTTCTTTGATTTCCAATAAGTCTATTTTTATATTTAAGTTCAAAATCAATATTTAAACTTAATGTAGAAGGTTTAATTAAAATAAATCTTTCACCATCTGAAAATTTTACCTCTTTATTTATCTTGATTATTTTTATTGGATGATCACTAGAATTAATTTCAGCTGCAATTAGTTTTTCAATAAATACTTTAGCTGATCCATCTAGAATTGGCACTTCTTCATTATTAATTTCTATTAATGCATTATCAATTCCTAAGCAAAATAAAGCTCCCATCAAATGTTCTATTGTAGAAACCTTTACGCCATATTCATTTTCTATAGTCGTGTTTAATGATGTATTGGTAACATTCATAAAATTTGGATAAACTAAATTATTATTTTTTAAATCAACTCTTTTAAATACAATACCAAAATTTGGATCAGCTGGTTTAATAGTAACTGTTACATCAAGACCACTGTGAAGTGCAACTCCACTAAATGTAGTATTATTTTTAATTGTTTTTTGAGTAAGGTAAGACACATGATTATTTAATTTGAAATGTTATAAATTTAAAAACAACTAATGTTACAAGAAAAGACAGTATTAACTGAAAAGTTGAAAAAACTTCTCAAAAATTCCATTTTTTTTATAGTTTTTTGGAATTAATTTTACCTCATTTTCATTAAATCCACTTTTAACTTTGTAGGCTATATCTGAAATAATAGTAAAATTATTTTGAAATAAGGTTTTGATATATTTGCCATCCAAGTATTCTTTAATATTAATATGATACTTCTGAAATATACTTTCAATTTGAGCAGTCAAATTTATAGGAATAGAAATAAATTTTAGTTCGATACAAAAAAAATCTCCATGCAAATTTTCTTGGTATGTGGGATAATTTTTTCCATTAACAAAATAATTGTTAATTATTATATGCATGATTTTTTCACTTTGAAAATTTTCTTTATATAAATCTTTAGCGTCAACAAGTGAATTCTCAAAATATTTTTTATTTATGATTTCATCATAATTTTTCTTTTTTATACTGAAGTTTATATTAGATATTTTTATGTGCTCTATTATTAAAGTAATATTTTTTATAAATTTGCCTGTTAATTTTTCTAATTTAAATATGTTGTCTGTAAGAAATAAATCTAAACTTTTAAAATCTATAGAATGAGTATTATTATTTATTTTCAATTCCTTTGAGTATAAATTTTTTCGTTTCTTTATATCAAAAAGATATATTCCAAATTCTTTTGGTGAAATACTTATAAATGTCTCTAAATCTAGATCTTCAACCATTAATTATAATTTTATCATTTATTCTAGCATCTATTATTTTTATATTTTTGAAACTGCTATTATTTAAAAATCCATACACTAGATCTAAAGATTTTTTTATATTTGTATTGGATAGTTTTATTACAACATTATTTTTAAGCTTTATATCCCATCGTTTTGATGGAAAATAATAAAAGGAATTTATTTCTTCATAAGAAATTTTAGAATTCTCTAAAAATTTTAAAAAAGTTAAAAAGTCTTGAATATTTGGTTTACCAAAAATATAAGGTAATTCATCATTTAAGAAATTATTGTCTATGAGTTTTCCATTAGATCCAATATAATATAATTCTCCTTCCAGATTAATCTTTGCTACTAAATCAGTTTTTTTTATATAAACATTGAGTGTTGATGGATATATTTTTATAATTTTATAGTTTTCAACCAAATTATTTGAATTAATTATTTGATTTATTTTGTCACTATTTAGTGAAAAAAAATTTTCTAAATTTAAATTTTTAATTTTTTTTGAAAGAATCTTACTTTCTGAAACATCGAGTCCTGTGATTTTTATATTTTTAACCTTATTAAAATTAATTTTATTAAAGTTGATATTGTTTATAGAACCTAATAAAATTAACAAAAAAAAATAAATTAAAACTCTTCTACTTTTTTTTAGATGCATCTATTAAAATCCATTCAATTAATTTTAGAAAACTTATACCTTTATAAGCAGCTATTTCAGGTACCAAAGATAGTTTCGTCATTCCTGGCTGAGTATTAATTTCTAGTATATAAAATTTTCCATTGTAAAATTTAAAATCTGATCTTGTAACACCTTTACAGCCAATTATTTTATGAGCTTTTAAAGCTATATCTAATAACTGTTTCATTTTGTTTGACGGTAAATTGACTGGTATTATGTGTTCTGTTTTTGCACTACTATTATATTTTGCTTTGTAATCATAAAACTTTCTTTTTGGTCTTAACTCTATAGCGCCTAATTTTTTATTACCCATTATGGCAACTTGAATTTCTCTACCACCAATAAACTCTTCAATCATAACTTTTTTATAATTTTTAATAGAAGTTAGAGTCTTAATTATATTTTTTTTATTACAAATATACACATTTACACTCGAGCCTTCATTTAAAGGTTTGACAACTACTGGGAATTTTAACTTTTTTTTTATTTTTTTTATTAAATCAGATGTCGGTAAATCATAAGAATATGTAAAATATTTTGGAGTTTTTATTTTATTTTTTATAAATATTTTTTTAGAAATTTCTTTATCCATTGCAATAGAAGATGCAATTACTCCTGAATGAGTATATGGAATTTGAAAACTTTCTAAGATACTCTGAGTATATCCATCTTCACCAAATTGACCATGTAATGCATTAAAGACTACATTGGGTTGAAATATTTTAATATTTTTTTTTAAATTATTATCTGGTTCAGATATTTTAACTCTATAACCATTTTTTTTAAGTTCTTTAGCAACCTGTAGTCCAGTATCTAGACTAATTAATCTCTCTTTGGAAATACCACCCGACAGTACTAACACTTTTTTTTTCAATTTATTCTAATATTTTAATTTCAGTTTCTATTTTGATACCTGTTTTTTTAAAAACACTATCTGATACAAAATCTATTAACTTTTTCATATCTTCAAATTTAGCATTACCTTTGTTTACAAAGAAATTACAGTGTTTTTCAGATATTGATGCATCTCCAAATGATTTTTCAAGCGGTACAGACTCTTTTATTAGTTGCCATACCTTTTTATTTGATTGATCTATAGGATTTTTAAATGTACTACCACTAGTCTTAATTTTAGTTGGTTGAGCTTGTTCTTTTCTCTCTTTAAATAATTTTATATCTTTTTTAATAATATCTTTATTCTTTTTATAACCTTTAAATGATGCACTTAAAAAAATTAGATCCTCCGACAATCCACTGTCTCTATATTTAAAATTAACCTCTTTTGCTGGTATGGTAATTACTTGTCCTATTTTATTTAATGCCTGAATTGAAATTAAAATATCTTTAAACTCTCGTTGAAAACATCCTGCATTCATTTTAATACCTCCACCAACTGTACCAGGTATACATGACAAAAACTCAAAACCGCCAATACTATTTTCCATTGCAAAGTCTGATAGTGATTTATCATTTACAGCCGCTCCAGCTATAATAATTTCTTGGTTTAGCAAAGATATGTTGTTAAAATTATTAGTTAATTTAATTACAACTCCGTCAAATTTTTTATCAGTAATTAATGTATTTGAGCCGGCTCCTAGTACGAATATTTCCTCTTTATCGTTAATTTTTTTAAGGAATTTAATTAAATCTTTTAAATTATCAGCTTTATAGAAAGCTTTGGTTTTTCCTCCAATATTAAACCAATTTTTTTTTTTTAAATCATAATCTAATTTTAAATTATTATTAAATTCTTGAGTCAACTCTTTTAAATCAATTTTCATGATAACAATTTAGGTAATTCTCGCAGCCAACTTGAGATAGACCCAGCTCCCATTCCTATAACTATTTTTTTTCCATAAATATTGGCTTTAATAAATTTTGCTAATTGAAATTTATCATCAACTAAAAATAGCTGCACTCTTGAATTTTTAATTATTTCTTTCGCAAAACTTGTGTAACTAAAGCCAAGTTTTAATTTTTCTCCAGCAGTATAAATCGGAAACAAAATAACTTTGTCTGCCTTTTTAAAAGCATAGGTAAATTCTTTTTTCAAATCTTTTAGTCTTGAAACTCTATGTGGTTGGAAAATACATATTTTTTCATAATCTTTATAAACATTTTTAACACCATCCAATACTTCTTTGATTTCTGTAGGGTGGTGGGCATAATCATCATAAAAATCTACATTATTGAAACTAAATATTTTATTAAATCTTCTTTGAACTCCTCTAAAATTTTTAAGTCCTTTTTTAATATTATTTATAGGTAGACCTAAAGTTAAAGCTAATGCAGCTGCGGCTACAGAATTTTTTATATTATGTGTTCCTAATAAAGGAATTTTAAATTTTTTAATTAATTTATTTTTTTTATTTGGTAATTTTATATTTAAATCAAACTCAGAGAATTCTTTTAAGTGTTTGACATTTTTGATACAAAAATTTGATTTTACATCTAGGCCATACGTATAAAAGTTTTTGTTTTTAATATTTTTAATTAAATTTTTATTATTTTTGTCATCTAAGCAAATAAATGATTTTCCAAATGATGGAACCTTATTAACAAAATTTTCAAAATATTTGTTTAATTTATTCATATTACCATAATAATCCATATGCTCTCTGTCTATATTAGTGATGATAGAATATGTTGGAGGTATGAAAACAAAACTCCCATCAGATTCGTCTGCCTCTAATATAGACCAATCACTTTTTCCTAGCTTTGCCGAATTATTAATTGAATTTATTACTCCTCCATTAATAATAGTAGGATCAATTTTTGTCTCTTGAAATATAGATGCTATCAGAGATGTTGTTGTAGTTTTGCCGTGTGATCCTACTACTACAATATTTTTTGTTAAAGAAACAATATTGGCCAGCATTTCTCCTCTTTTATAAATAGGTAATTGTTTCTTTTTAGCCGTAAGAAGTTCAGGATTATTTTTTTTTATAGCTGAAGATATAACTAGGATAGTTCCCTTATCTATATTTTGTTTCTTGTGTCCAATAAAAACTTTTATTTTTTCTTTTTTTAATCTTTCAATATTTTTATTATTTGAAATATCACTTCCTTGAACTTTAAAACCTTTACCTTTCATTATTAATGCTAGGCCACTCATGCCTATTCCACCTATCCCGACGAAATGTATGAGTTCTGATTTTGCTAATTTAATTTTCATTAATAATATTTAATATTTTTTGATTAACATTATTCCATGTATTTTGATAATTTAATTTCTGTAAATTATTTTTTTTTGTCATGTAATCCTGACTTTTATTTGTCAATTCCACTAAAAATTTCTTAAATTTTTGATCATCAAAATTTTTTTGATCAATTATCCAACAACAATCCTGTTCCTTATAATATTTTGCGTTTTCATACTGATGATTATCTTTTGATGATGGGAGCGGTATTGCTATAAATGGAACATTTAAAAAGGATAGTTCAGCTAAACTTGAGGCACCTGCTCTTGTTATACATAAATCTCCTTGTTTTAAAACTTCATTAAGATTGTGATCAAAACTAAAAACTTTACTTTCAATATTATTTTGAGAATAAAAATTCTTTAAAAAATTAATATTTTTCTTACTCGTTTGATGAATAATTTTTATAGATGCTTGTTTTGCTAAACTAACAAAAGATTTATTTAAAAGTTTATCAAAGATTTTTGCACCCTGACTACCTCCTATGATTATAATTGTGAATAAATTATCATGTTTTTGATATTTACTAGTTTCATAATATTCTTTTCTTATCAAAGGATTAATAGTAGTTAATTTATGATTAATTCCAGATGGTAAATTAATTAAATTCTTTGAATAACATATTAATTTTCTTGAAAAATTTAAAAAAAATTTATTTGCCCTTCCAAGAACCATATTTGGTTCAATTAAAAAAATATTAATGTCCAATATTTTTGCTGCTAAGCATAGTGGTAAGGACATATAGCCACCGGTAGAAATTAAAATTGAAATATTATTTTTTTTTAAAAGAAAAAAAGATTTAACTGTTAAAAAACATATTTTTAAAAGTGAAAAAGGAAGTAGAAAATAATTATTTAATTTTGGAGTATTAATTACAAATGCTTTAATATTCTTATCTAAATATGTAAGACCTCTTATGTCGGTAGAAATCAAAGTTTCGTGCGTATTTTTTAAATGATTATAAATTGTAATTGCTGGTACCACATGACCTCCAGATCCTCCTGTAGAAATTAAAACTTTTTTTGTCATTTATTAAGTTATTTTTCTTTTTGTTAAATTTAAAATTATCCCAGCTAATATTGATGTACTTATTATAGATGAGCCACCATAACTTAAAAAAGGTAAAGTCATTCCAGTAGTTGGAAATAATCTTATATTGACCCCGATATGAATTGTTGCCTGCATTAATATTAAACTAATAGATCCAATTAAAATAAGTTTAGCTTTATCATTTGTCTCAAAACTTATTTTTTTAAAAACCATATAAATTAAGATCAAAAACAATAATAATATTAACATTATAGCAACAACACCAAACTCCTCGGAAATTACTGAAATAATGTAGTCAGTATGAGCTTCGGGAACTCTATTTTTAAGAACTCCCTCACCTATGCCTTTTCCAAAAAAACCTCCGCTTGTAATTGACTCTATTGCTTTATCAGATTGGAAATTATGAGTACCTGACTCTCTATTAAAAAATGAAAAAATACGTCCTTGGATATAATCAAACCTGGGAACATAGATAATAAGATAAGCAAGAAAAGAAGAGCCAGCAATAAATGTTGCTAAAAGGACATATATATTAATTCCTGATGTAAAGATTAGAGCTGCCCAACAAAATACCACTAATAAAGTTTGGCCAATATCTGGTTGAGTTATTAAAAGTAAAGAAATGACAGATATCAAAACAATAGATATCAAATACTTAAATAAAATATTTGATCTAATATCACATAAAATAGTTGCTAAAATTATTATCAAAAATGGTTTTAAAACTTCTATGGGCTGAAATCTTGGTAAGAAAAATAAGTCTATCCATCTTTTAGAACCTTTAACTTCAACACCAATAAATGGCACTAAAAATAAAGAAATAAGCGAGATAAAAAAAAGAAAAACAGAGTATTTATATAATTGATCTGAATTTAAAGAAGAAAATATAAAAATAAGAAATATTCCAATTAGCACATAAATCAAATGTTTAAAAAAGAAGAAATAACTGTTGGTATCTAACTTATCAGAGGCTATTAATGAAGTTGAAACTAAAGAAAAAAATAATCCAATAATAAATAATAAACTTATTATTAAAAAAATAGATTTATCTATATTTTTCCACCATTGATAATAAAATTTGTAAATAATACTATCGCTTTGCATTTATAAATTTTTTAATTATTTGATTAAAATAATACCCTCTATCTTCAAAATTTTTGAAACTATCAAATGAAGCACCAGCTGGACTAAAAAAAATAATATTTTTTTTAGATTGTTGAATATTTATTTCTGAAAAAATAACATTAAGAGTTTCTTTTAAATTTTTAAAATTTTTAATTTTTAATCTATTTTTTAAAATTTTTACAAATTCTCTATGATGTGATCCAAAAATATAAGCTTTGATATTTTTACACTTTATTTTTGATAGTTTAAATTTATCTCCCTTTTTAGGAATTCCTCCTAAGATCCAATATGCATCATTTAAATTTTTTAATATATTTTCTGAGGAGGGAAAGCTTGTAGATTTTGAGTCGTTAATTATTGTGAGATTTTTTTTATCAAATATAATTTGCTGTCTAAAATCTAAGCCTTTAAATTTATTAATAGTTTTAAATAATTTTTTATAATTAAGTTTTAATCGGGGAGCAATTTTTAATATAAATGATAAATTTT
The DNA here is from genome assembly GCF_001180205.1 of Candidatus Pelagibacter communis. GTDB lineage: Bacteria > Pseudomonadota > Alphaproteobacteria > Pelagibacterales > Pelagibacteraceae > Pelagibacter > Pelagibacter ubique_O. Next base: position 24,430 of record NZ_CVSU01000008.1, read on the forward strand.
CTTTATTGCCATCAGATATAAAATATTTATTAGTAATTTGACTAAACTTTTTATCTATACTTGATGTCTGCACTCTGTAAATTTGTGAACTATATTTATTTTTATTTAATTTTTTAGTTATCAGCTCATCCTCTTTTTTTACGTACGCAAAAGATCCCCTTATTTGGGATTTTAATAACTTAAATTTTGCATTTACATAATTCTTTAAACTTTTATGTCTCTCGATGTGGTCAGGAGTTATGTTTAAAATTACCGCATATTTAGATCTAAATACGCTGCTGTAATCTAACTGATAAGAAGAAGCCTCTATTACAAAGATTGTTTTTTTTGTAATATTTTTTTCTGATAATGCTGGATTACCTATATTTCCAATAAGTCTTGAGTCTCTTTTTTGATCGATTAAAACATCATGTAAAATTTTAGCAGTTGTAGATTTACCGTTTGTACCAGTGATCGTAATACTTTCATTGTTATAAAATGAAAATAAAACATCAAGGTCAGTATGAATTTTATTAAAATTTTTCTTTAAAAATTTTGATAACTTGCAATTTGAGATATCAATTCCAGGACTAATAATAATTCTATCAAAATTTATTTTTTGAATTTGTTCGTATCTAATTATTTTTTTTTTAAATTTTGATTTAATTTTTTGATTATCATCAAACAAATATACATCAGACTTGTTTTTTAAAAACTTATAAGATGAAATACCACTCTTTCCTAAGCCATAAATTAATATTTTTTTTCTTAAAAAAATATTATTAAATATTTTCATTATCTTAATTTCAATGTAGCTAGACCGATCATTGCTAGAATGATAGAGATAATCCAAAACCTAATTACAACTGTAGACTCTGGCCACCCCTTTTTCTCAAAATGATGATGAATAGGTGCCATTCTAAAAATTCTTTTTCCAGTAAGTTTAAACGAAATCACCTGAACCATTACCGAAACTGCCTCTAGTACAAAAAGTCCACCAGTAATAGCTAAAACAATTTCATGCTTTGTGATAATTCCTACTGCTCCTAAAGATCCTCCAAGAGATAATGAGCCTGTGTCACCCATAAAAATTTTAGCAGGTGGAGCATTAAACCATAAGAAACCTAAACAAGAGCCAATAATTGCCCCACAAAAAATTGATACTTCACCAGTTCCTTCAATGTAGGGAATTTGTAAATAATTTGAAAATACGATGTTTCCAGTAACATAACTTATAAAAGCAAAACATGCTGCAACCAATATTACAGGCACTGTTGCTAGACCATCTAATCCATCCGTAAGGTTAACAGAATTTGACGAACCAATAATTACGAATATTGCAAATGGTATAAAAAACCATCCAAGGTTTATGATTAAATTTTTAAAGAATGGAAAATACAAATTATTTAAATCTTGATAATCGTTTAAATAAACAAACAAACTTACACCAATAATTGCTAATATTATTTGTGAAATTATTTTAAACTTTGAGGAAATTCCTGATGAGTTGCTAAATTTAATCTTCTTAAAATCATCATATGCTCCCAATAAACCAAACGTAATCGCTATGTACATACAAAATAAAATATTAATATTTGATAAATCTGCCCAAAATATTACTGATACCAACAGGCCGAATAAAATTATTAAACCTCCCATTGTTGGTGTACCAATTTTTTTAACTATATGATCTTCAGGTCCATCGTCACGGATTGGATTTAAAATTTTTTGTTTTGAAAAAAATTTAATAAAAGGACCCCCAATAATCAGCACAATAACTAATGAGGTAAAAAAAGATAAACCTGTTCTAAAAGTTAAATATTTAAATACATTTAAAAAACTAAAAGTATCAACAAAATTTAATAAAAATTGATAAAGCATTAATGCAATCCTTTCAGGTCTTTTACTATGTCGTTGAAACCTGTCGCAAGTGAGGCTTTAATCATTAAATAATCATTATCATTTAAATCTTTTCTAATAAATTCAATAATTTGAGGTTTATTTAATAAAATTCTGCCTTTTTTGGCTTTTGAAATACTTGCAAATATTATTGATGCCATTTTACCTTTAACGAATACCTTATCTATCCTAGTTTGATTAATTATTGGGGCAATAGATTGATGAAGTTTTTTAGAATGACTACCGAGCTCCAACATGTCACCAATTAGTAGATATTTATTTGATTTTTTTGAATTTATTTTATCAAAATTTTTTATAGCTGATTTTAATGATAGAGGATTTGAATTATAACTTTGATCAATTAAATTAATTTTTTTATTGTCAATTTTTACTACAGAATAGTCTCCCCTTCCCCCTGGAATTTTGAAATTGAGAAAAATATTTTCATTAAGTTTAAATATATTTTTATAAATACTAATAACTGCTAAAGCAGAAAGTGTATTATATATATTGTTTTGAAAATCATTAGATAATATAAAATACTTTTTTCTATTATTTAATCTAATATTAATTTTGAATTTTTTTTCAAAGGGCTTAACATTAACTAATTTAATTTCAGATTTCTGATTTTTAATTCCAAAAGAAACTACTTTAATTTTATTTTTTATGGCAATTTTTTTGTGTAATTGAAAAAAGCTGTCATCTGCATTTAATACAATATAACCATAAGGTTTTATGTTGTTAATTATTTCAGATTTTGCCAGAGCAATTTGTTTAATATTTTTAAAATTTTTAGCATGCGCATAATTTATATTTGTTATCACACCAACATCTGGTTTTATTATTTTTGACAAATAATCAATTTCACCTTTTTTATCCATTCCAACCTCTAAAATTCCGAATTCATCATTTTGTCTTAAATTAAAAAGGCTTAAAGGAACCCCAAATTTATTGTTATAAGATTTTGGTGAAATACTTACTTTTGAAATTTTACTTAATACATTACCCAACAATTCTTTAAGCGTAGTTTTACCACAACTGCCTGTGATAGCTATAATGTTTGTATCAATACTTTTTCTAAAAGTTTTTGAAATATCTGTTAGGAATTTTAAAGTATTTTTTACTTTAATCTGTCGACTTTGATTTAATTTGTTTTGAATTTTATTAACTACAGCTAAAGATGCTTTTCTGTTGAATGATTGTGAAACATATTTATTGCCGTCATTTTTTTTTCCTTTAATAGCAAAAAAAATATCATTTTTGGTAACTTCCTTAGAATTAATCCTGGCTGTTTTTAAAGATATGGAAACAGGCAATTTTTTTATTTTAGCTGCCTCTTTAACCACATTTAATTTTAAACTATCTGATAAATAATTATTTTTATGCTTAATAGCATTTAAAATTACCTTTCTATCTGAAAAGAAAATTTTCTTATTTCCAATATCTTGTGTTTTCTCATGGCCTTTCCCAGCAACTAACAAAAGATCACCAGTATTCAAATTATAAACAGCTTGTGTTATTGCTGTTGCTCTATTTGATATTTCAATAATTCTCTTTTTTTTAATTCCCTTTTTTATATCTCTTATTATTTTTTTAGGATTTTCAAATCTAGGATTATCATTTGTAAGAATTATCCTATCTGCAAAATCACTAGCTATTTTTCCCATTTTTGATCTTTTATTTTGATCTCTATTTCCCCCACAACCAAATAGAACTGTGATTGCTTTATTGGGAAATTGTTCTCTAAGATTTAGAAGACATGTTTTTAGAGCATCAGGCGTATGAGCATAATCAAGAATTACTTTTGATTGATTTTTAATTTTACCAATTTTTTCAAACCTTCCTTCAACTGGTTTTATTTTTGGAATTGTATTTAAAATTTTATCTAAACTAATACCACTATATTTTGCTGCAATTATTGCCATCAAAACATTTTTTAATTGTATTTTTCCAATTAAATTTAAATTTATATCTCTTATTGAGCTATTTAATTTAATTCTAAGTAATTGACCCTCTCCTTTAAAATTATGATATAAAAGTTCGAGATTATTTTTCTTATCATTAAGTGTATGCAATTTTAATTTCTTTTTAATTGCAATTTTTTTTATATTTTTAAACTCAGGTATTAATTTATCTGTAACTACATTTCCTCTTTTTTGGATCAAATTTTCAAATAAATAAAGTTTTGCATTTAAATAGTTTTTTAAATTTTTATGATAATCAAGATGATCCTGGGATAGATTAGTAAATATACCTGAATTAAACTTTAAACCATCTAATCTATTTTGCTTTAAACCATGGCTTGAGGCTTCCATAATTACATTTTCAATTTTTTGAGTTTTTAACTTACTCAAAATTTTAGCCAATTTAATTGGATCTATTGTAGTGTTAGATAAATTCAAATTAATTCTTTTTGATTTAACACCTAATGTGCCAATTGAAGCAGCCTTTTTATTATTTAATTTTAATATTTGATAATAAAAATCAGCAACTGATGACTTTCCATTTGTACCTGTAACTGCGATTAAATTTTTTGGTTTTTTATTATAAATTTTAAAAGCAGTTTCGGCTAATAATTTTCTTATATTATTTGTATGAATATATAAAATTCCATTTTGGAATGGATTTACTTTTTTTTCAGTTACAATAATTTTAGATCCTTTTTTAATAGCATTAGGAATAAATTTATTACCATCAATAGTATTTCCTTTGATTGCGAAAAAAATATTATTTTTTTTAATACTCTTCGTGTCAAATGAAATTCCTGAAAAAGAAAAATTTTTATAATTTTTATTTATGTTATGAAAGTAGTTTCCTAGCAGCATTATTAATTAACCTCTATATATTTTGTGGCTAAAATAGGCCCAATTTTGTCTATGACCTTTCCAGCTACTTCCACTGAAGTCCAACCAGCAGTATTATAAAGTGTACCCTTCCAACCTCCTTTTCGATGTCTGTACTTATAATAATAATCTTTAGATTTTTTTGGTGTATCTAGCATTACAATAAAAACAAATTGTGGATTTGATGTAGGAAAAATGGAGGCAAAAGTATTTATTTTTGCCTCAGAATATGCGCCTCCCTCAGGTTGATCAGCAGTTCCTGTTTTTCCACCAATTTCATAATTTTGAACATCTGCAAATTTAGCTGTCCCTTCCTCAGTATTTACAATTTTTCTTAATGCGCTAACAACTTGTTCTGAAATACCTATATTTAATATTCTTTTATTTTTTTTATTAAAATCATTTTCTTTATAAATTAATGTTGGCTTAATTTCATACCCACCATTTGATAAAACAGAATAACCTTTTGCTAATTGAAGAATTGTAGTTGCTATTCCATGTCCAAAAGAAGCTGTAGCCAATCTGCATTTTCCAAAATCATAATTTTTTTGAGGAGCAACTTCTTCTATATCAAAATCAATATCACTTAACACGCCAACTTTTTCTAAAAATAATTTAAATTTTTCTGAACCAACTTTTTGGGCAATTTTTACTGATCCTATATTTCCAGATCTAACTAAAATTTGCTCTGCAGTTAAATCTGATGGTATTTCATTGTCGTATTCACCTATTCTGTATTTGTCACATTTAATTGATTTAGGTAAATTTAAAAATTCAGTCTCTGGTTTAATTACCTTTTCATTTAAGGCGCTAGCAAAAGTAAATGCTTTAAATACAGACCCAAGTTCATATGTTCCTTTAGTTACCCTGTTAATATAATTTACATCTGTAATATTTTGTCTTTCATTTGGATTAAAATCTGGCAAAGAAACTAATGATAAAATATTGCCATTATTAACATCCATTAATATAGCTGCACTACCTTTGCTTTTAAAAATTTCCTGATATTTAATTAATTCTTTTCTTATTAAAAATTGTATATCTTTATCTAAGGTAAGTTTAATTGACTCTTTTGATTTTCTTAGTTCATCATTTAATGATTTTTCTAATCCAGAAATACCATTATTATCATCATCTATCTGACCTAAAACATGACTAAAAAGATTTTTTTGTGGATACATTCTTAAAACTCTTTCTTCTGGAACTAAAGATTTGTCCCCTAATTTCATTATTTTTTCATAATTTTCCTCTGAAATTTTCTTCTCTAAATAAAAAAATTTCTTAGTTTTTATTTTTTTTTTAATTTCATCAAAATTTTTTTCAGGAAAAATAATATTTAAACTTAGAAGTAATTTTTTTTCATTGATTATATCTGAAGTTTTTAAACCAATATCAATCGATTTAACTGTCTTAGCTAAATAATTTCCATTAATATCTATGATGTCTGCTCGATAAAGCTGATTTTTAGATCCATGAAGATTATTGATTTTTTCTAATTGAATCTTTCGTGAACCTAAGTGAACTAGATGTATTGCATAAATTAAATATATAATAAAAAAAACAAAGAAAATAAAAGCTACACGATTAAATTGAATATTTAATCCATTTTCTTTTTTTTTAAATGTATAATCACTTTTATAGTCCTCTATAGTTAAATTAAATTTATTATCAGCCATTACTCTTTAATAATTTTAAATTTATGGATTTTATTTATATCACTTAAAATATTGTAGACTCTTATATCGTTAATATTTTTTTGAATTAACTCATCCTCAAAATACTGAGATTGATATTCAATTAACCTTTCTGAGGAACTTAAATAATCATACTCCAAGGATACATTTTCAAATTCAGTCTTTAAAATTCTAATATTCTCTTTTGCTGTAAATATTTCATCTTCAATTTCTTTAGTCGTATTTTTTATTATTGCAGTTGATAGGACTAAAAAAAAAATCACTACTGCTAAAGCAAACTTTTTCACAGTTTGTCTCCATAATTTTCAATTTCAATATAATTTCTGAATTGCTCCTCTATATCGGTATCAAAATTATAAAAATCTGTTTTTTTAATCACATATCTAAATTTAGCAGATCTAGATGGTGGATTTTCATTCACCTCCTCATCTGAGGGTATTATTGGTTTTTTTTGAATTAAGTTAAACAGAGTATCTGCTTGTTCAATAACTGGGCTATATCGTGAAATACTTTTATTTTCAGATAGACTTTTAAAAAAATATTTGACTATTTTATCCTCTAAAGAGTGAAATGTAACTACCCCCAAAACACCACCTTTTTTTAAAACTTTTGTAGCATTAATAAGTCCAAAAATTAGCTCACTTATTTCTTTATTTACAAATATTCTAAGGGCTTGAAAAACCTTGGTAGCATTATGAACTTTAAAATTTTTTCTTTTTTTTGATTTATCAATAATTTCAACTAAAGTTTTAGTATCAATTTGATTTTTTGATCTTTCTTTTATGATATTTCGTGAAATAAATTTTGCTTCTTTTTCATCTCCAAAAAATTTAAAAATTTTTTCTAATTCTTTTTCATCGAGTTTGTTGATTGCATCTTCTGCTGAACAACTATTTAATCCTAACTGCATATTTAATTTACCGCTGGCATCGAACGATAATCCTTTTTTTGGATCTTTTATTTGAGTATAAGAGTAACCAAGATCAAAAATTACACCTCTTATATTTTCATTTTTGAGCTTTAAATTACTTAATTGACTAAATTTTATATTTTTAAAAATAAATCTATCTTCAAAGTTTTCTTTTAATTGATTAGCAATTTTTTCACTCTCTATGTCTCTATCAATAGCTATTACTTTTGTATTTTTAAAATCTAAAATTTTTTTGGAATAACCGCCTTGACCGAAAGTACAATCGATAAATGTGCCACCATGTTGAGGGGAAATAACGCTAATAATTTCTTTTAGCAGTACCGGATAATGCTTTTGCATTTTCGGTACTATGGTGGCGTCCATTTATCTCTTGGAAGACCATTAATTTTTTTGTCTTCTTAAGAATGCTGGTATCTCAAGATCATCTTCTTCCTCTTCATCTGAAGTCAATAAATCTTCAGGGCTTGAATTATCAGTTTCTGAACTAAATAAATCTGGTGCATCAGAATCAACACCAAATTCTTTTAAATCATTAGAGGTTTCTTCTTCTTTGTTAATATCTTGATGATCTTCATGGTTAGTTTCCATAGCTTCTTGAGCAAAAGATTTTTCCATTTCATTAACTGAATTATCCTCAACTATACTTTCACTTTCCATGCTAGTATTTTGAACAACTTCTTCATTCATCATTTGATTGTGAGAACTTTCAGTTTGTTGTTCTTGGACAATCTCATTTTCAAGTTTTAAAGCATTTGCACCATGTGTAATTGGGTTTGATGTCGTTGAATTTGAAAAATTAAATGATTGAGATGATCCAATATTTGAAAAATCAGAATAACCGGGGTTACGATTATGAATTCTATGAACCATATTTACTACTGATTTTGACTCAGGTTGCTGACCGTCTAATGATGTTGCAACAATTGAAACTCTAATTTTTCCATCAAGCTCTGTATCGGTAATAGCTCCAATTATCACCTCCGCCTCTGCATCTACCTCAGATCTTATTTTATTCACCACTTCGTCTACTTCAAAGAGTTTAAGATCTTTACCTCCAGTAATATTAACTAACAATCCTTTGGCACCTTTTAGAGTGTAGTCGTCAATTAAAGGGTTGCTTATTGCCATCTCTGCAGCTTCCATTGCACGACCTTCACCTTCAGCTTCTCCAGTTCCCATCATAGCTTTGCCCATCGCTGCCATAACAGTTTCAACAT
>NZ_CVSU01000009.1 GCF_001180205.1 Candidatus Pelagibacter communis
AATTTAATACCAGCAGCTACAATCATCCCAAACATAATGATTGCTGCTCCACCAATCACCGACTCTGGCATTGCTGCGATTATTCCACCTAATTTTGGAAATAATCCCATAAGAACTAAAACTATTCCTGCAATAGTTCCAACGTGCCTACTTACCACTCCTGTAAACGCAACTAGTCCAGCATTTTGTGAATAGGATGTATTTGGCATTGCATTAAATATTGCACCAAATGCAGTACCAACACCATCTGCCATAATTCCACCTGAAATTTCTTTATCTGTTGCTTCTCGTTTAGCACCACCCATTGTAGTAGCACTTATATCTCCAATTGTTTCAATTGTTGTAACAACTGACATAAACAACATTAGAATTATTGCACCGGGTACAAAATCAATTCCATATTGAAGTGGCATTGGAAATGCAAACCATGATGCGGAAGCAATTTTTCCGTAGTTAACCATTCCAAGTGCAGCTGCAACTATGAAGCCGGCTACTATTCCAATTAAGATTGATCCTGCAGAAGCCATCCCTTTACCTCTAAGATTAAAAAAGATAGCAACTATAAACACTGTGAAAGCAACTGTTAAATGATTTGCATTTGCAAAGATTTCAGGTTTATTATTCATTAACCATCCACCTCCTCCAGCATACATAAAACCAACTTTAAGTAAACTAAATCCAATCATTAGTACAACTATACCAGTGACTAATGGTGGAAATAGATGTCTTATTGGTTTTAAAACTTTTCCAATAAAAATTTGAAAAATTCCTCCAATGAACGCTGCTGTAAATACAGCACCTAATCCTGCTGCTTTAAATGGTAGCATAATTGGTATAAACGCAAAACTTGTTCCTTGAACAATAGGAAGTCTTGCACCAATTTCTTTGTATCCAACTGTTTGGATAATTGTTGCAACTCCTGCAACAAACAAAGCCATTTGAATCAAAAATATTTTTTGTTCAGGCGTTTGACCAAAAACTCCAGCCACAATAATAGGAACTGTTATATTACCAGCAAACATTGCTAGTACGTGCTGAATTCCTAAAGGTATGGATTTATTTAATGGAAGTTTTTTATCCGGACTGTTTGTAGAGCCCGCTTTTGTTTTTCTTGAAGCCATATAACCTCCGTCGTTAACTAAATAGACGTTACATTATTGGCTGTGAATTAATATAAAAAAACTGATTAGTTTAGAAGAACTCCACTTTAGATAGTGAAAAAAACCTATAATGAGCAGATTTATTTTAATTAATAAATTTTAAAAGCAACCGTTTGAAACAAAACCCACAACTATATTTTCTGAATTTATTTCAAACCTACGTTCACATGGAACAAGGTATTTTTTGCTATTATAAACAAACTCGAAATTGCCTTTAGCATTTTTAAAGTCTTCGTCTGGTTTTCCAAGCTCCATCTGAAGTTCACTAGCTGATTTTCCTAGAAATTTACTCAATTTTTCATTTTCCTTTTCAACAATAGCATCTGTTTTATCTTTAACAGTTTGGCACCCTGAAAAAAAAATTAATATAATTACAAGACTTAATGCTGATTTTAATTTTGACATAAGTTTAAATTAACATTTTTCGTTACATTCATTATTAACTTTTAAGTTGTATAAATAATTCATTTCTTATTACTTTTAAGTTTAATTATAGTAACAATTGTGTTCTTTATTTGATGGTTCAAGCATATGAATGAAAAAGCTCTAGAAAAGATACTAAATATATTTTTAAAAGAAGTTTTACCCTTAACTGAACAAGGTGTTGCCAAAGGTAGTAAAGTATTTGGTGCAGCAATAATTAAAAAAGAAGATTTATCTTTTGTAGCTGCAGAAACAAACAATGAAATAGAAAATCCATTGTGGCATGGTGAGATGCATACTCTTAAAAAATTTTATGAATTAGATGCAAATACAAGACCAAAAGAAAAAGACTGTATGTTCTTAAGTTCACATGAGCCTTGCAGCATGTGTTTGAGTGCAATCACATTTTCTGGCTTTGATAATTTTTATTATTTGTTTCCATATACTGCTACTAATGATGAATTTAAAATTCCACATGATTTAAATATACTCAAGGAAGTATTTAAAATTAATGATGGGGAATATAATAAAGAAAATTCCTATTGGAAAAGTCAGAATATAAATTTACTTATTGAAAATTTACCTTCTTCAAAAAAAGAAAAAATTTTAAATCAACTAAACAAAATTAAAAAAAAATATCAAAAATTATCAAATCAATATCAGGTAAATAAGGATGGAAATTCTATACCATTAAATTAATTAATGAATACAAACCTAAAAATTTCAAATGTAACTAAAATATATCCTGGGTGTGTTGCAAACGACAATGTTTCACTCGAGTTTAATAGCGGTAAAATTTATGCTCTTCTTGGAGAAAATGGTGCTGGAAAATCTACACTAGTTAAAATTCTATCAGGCGTCATCATTCCTGACGAGGGTAAAATTTATTTAAATGAAAATAATCTAAAGCTTAATTCGCCATTAGATGCAAAAAAAAATGATATCGGAATGGTATTCCAGCATTTTAATCTTTTTGAAACTTTGTCCGTATTTGAAAACTTAATAATAGATTCAGATGAACAAAGGGAAAGTGTAAGAGAAAAAATTGATGCAATCATGAAAAAATATAATTTTTCAATTGATCTTGATATTCCTGTTCTAAATCTATCAGCAGGTCAAAAACAGAAAGTGGAAATAATAAGATGCCTAATAAGGAGTCCAAAAGTTTTAATTATGGATGAACCAACATCTGTATTAACAGAACAAGAAACGAGTGAATTATTCTTATCTTTGAAAAAATTTTCAGAAGAAGGAATTTTAATTATTTATATTACACATAAACTAAAGGAAGTTATGCAGCTTTGTGATGAAGTTGCTGTAATGAGAAGAGGAAAGTTAGTTTCTGTAAGTGAAATAAAGAACGAAAATATTGAGTCACTTGCTAACAAAATGGTGGGTCAGAACCTAAAAACAATTAAGAAAAAAAAAGCAAAAACTTCATCAGATCAATTAATTAAAATAACGAATCTTAATTTTACAAGCGAAGATCCTTTTGAAACAAATTTAACGGATATTAATTTTTCTGTTAATCGAGGGGAGTGTTTAGGAATTGCTGGTATATCAGGAAACGGACAAAGTGAATTATTTCAAGTATTAAGTGGTGAAATTATTTCGGAAAAGAACTCTATAGAATTTAATAATAATTACATAGGAGATTTAAGTCCTCAAGAAAGAAGAGAATATTTGATGGCCTTTTCTCCAGAGGATAGGCTTGAGCAGGCTGCAATTCCACAAATGAAAATTTTTGAAAATGTAGCTCTAAACAATTTTAAATCATCAAATTTTTTTAATAATGGATTAATAAACGAAAACAAAATTAAAGAACATTCAAAAAAAATAATTTCAGATTTTAATGTTAATACGGACAACATTGAATTAAAAAGCCAATTTTTGTCCGGAGGTAATCTTCAAAAATTAATTATTGGAAGAGAATTAATAACATCTCCAGATTTATTAATCTGTTTTAATCCAACTTGGGGTCTAGATGTTGGAGCAATAAATTATATCCACGAAACATTGATTAAAATCAATGAACAAAATAAATCAATTATATTAATATCTACAGACACTGACGAGTTATTAAAATTAAGTGATAAAATTTCAGTAATTCATAAAGGAAAGTTGTCAAAAATTATGAATTCTGAAGAAGTTACCTCTGAAAAACTTGGGATACTAATGGGAGGAGCAAATTGATTAAAATCGTAAAAAGAGATCAACCATCAAGAGCTATTTTTTTCTTTACACCCGTATTAGCTATTTTTCTAACCTTAGTAGCGGGAGGTTTGATTTTTTTTATTTTAGGTTTTAAACCATTTGAAGCTCTTAAATTTTTTTTCATAGTTCCAATTGCAGATAAATATGGTTTCAGTGAATTACTATTAAAAGCTACACCTCTTTGTTTAATAGCAATCGGTTTATCTTTTTGTTTTAAAAGTAATAACTGGAATATTGGAGCCGAAGGACAATTAACTTTCGGGGCGATAGTTTCTGGAGGAGTTGCATTATTGTTTTATGAGCAAGAAGGATTTTACATTCTTCCAATAGTAATTTTAGCTGGTGCAATCGGTGGTATGCTTTATGCATCAATACCCGCAATCTTAAAAACTTACTTTAATACAAATGAAATATTAGTAAGTCTTATGTTGGTATATGTCTCAAAATTAATTTTAGACTATCTTGTTGTTGGCCCTTGGAGTAATCCAGAAGGGTTTAATTTTCCCGAAACTAGACAGTTCAGTGACTCTGCTAAACTTCCGTTGTTATTTGAAGGACTGAGAATTCACGCGGGAATATTTTTAGCTTTAGCTGCGGTGGTTATCAGTTGGTTTGTTTTTTATAAAACGTATTTAGGGTTCCAAATGAAAGTTTCGGGTTTTAGTTTAAAGACAGCAAAATATGCCGGATACAAAGGTAAAAAAATGATCATTCTTGTTTTTCTAATAAGTGGTGCTTGCGCAGGTTTAGCTGGAGTTGGAGAGATAACTGGACCTATTGGACAGCTTCATAGAGAAATTTCTCCAGATTATGGTTTTACTGCTATAATTGTAGCATTTTTAGGTCGTTTACATCCTGTCGGTATCATCTTTGCATCTCTAGTTGTTGCAATAACTTATCTGGGTGCTGAGACAGCTCAAATATTTATGCAAATACCTAAATATACTGGTCAGGTTTTTCAAGGAATGATTTTATTTTTTCTTCTTGCATCGGATTATTTACTTTTTTTCAAAATTAAATTTATAGGTTTAAAAAAATGATCATCGATATAAATTTTATTGGGCTGATAATTGCATCAATCATGGCCTCTGCTGTTCCTTTAATCCTAGCGTCTTGTGGTGAGCTAATTACAGAAAGGTCTGGAGTTTTAAACCTTGGTGTTGAAGGAATGATGATCATTGGTGCTATTTCAGGTTTCGCATTAATGACTGTTACAGGGAGTTTAATTATTGCAATTTTTGGTGCAATGTTAGCTGGAGTTTTAATTTCAACTATTTTTGCATTCCTGACGCAAACATTGATAACAAATCATGTTGCTACTGGTTTGGCGCTTACCATATTTGGAATTGGTATTTCTGCGATGATAGGAAAAAATTTTGTAGGTATTCCTGGAAAAGAGTTTCCTGTTTTATTTCAAGGTTTAAAAGACACAATACCACTTTTAGGTCCAATATTATTTGGACATTCAATTGTTTTTTATTTTGCTTTTGCCCTTCCCTTTATAACTAGCTATTTTTTAAAAAAAACGAAAATTGGATTAATTGTAAGAGCTGTAGGAGACTCACCTGAATCTGCATCTAATCAAGGAATAAATGTTAGGCTAGTTCGTTACGCTTGTATACTTTATGGAGGCGCAATGAGTGGACTTGCTGGTGCATATTTATCTATGATTTATACTCCTCAGTGGATTGAAAATATGACAGGTGGAAGAGGTTGGATCGCATTGGCTCTAGTGGTTTTCTCAACGTGGAACCCAATTAAAATTTTAATCGGTGCGATGATTTTTGGTGGATTGACCATTATTCAATTTCATATGCAAGCAATCGGAGTAAGAATTCCTGTGCAATTTTTAACAGCTCTACCTTACATAGTTACAATAATAGTTTTAGTTGTAATTTCTCGTGATAGTAGAAAAATAAGACTAAGTACTCCTAGTTCCTTGGGGAAATCTTTTCATAAAGACAATTAATCTTAAAATAATCATTTTTTTTTAGATAAATTAATTTAAATTTAACAAATAAAAAATCAAAAGGGGAAATAAATTTATGCATAAATTTTTAATTCGTTCTTTCGTCTCTTCTTTAGTTTTATTATTTACATTAACTGTAGCTGCAGTTGCAAAAGATGTAAAAGCAGCATTTGTTTATATTGGTCCGACTGGTGACCATGGATGGACTTATCAGCATGATGTAGGTAGAAAAGCTGTTGAAGCTGCCGGATTTGAAACAACATACGTGGAAGGTGTTCCAGAAAGTGCTGATGCTGAAAGGGTTCTTAGACAATTAGCTAATTCTGGTCATGACATTATCTTTACAACTAGCTTTGGATATATGAACCCTACTAACAAAGTTGCAAAAGAGTTTCCAAATGTAAAATTTGAACATGCTACTGGATATAAAAGAGAGCATCCAAATGTTTCAACTTACGCTGCTAGATTCTATGAAGGTAGAACTATTTTGGGAACAATTGCTGGAACTATGACTAAATCTAATGTGATTGGATATGTTGCATCTTTTCCAATACCTGAAGTAATAAGAGGTATCAATTCATTTACTTTAGCAGCTCAAAAAGTTAACCCAAATATTAAAACTAAAATTGTTTGGGCTTTCACTTGGTACGATCCAGGTAAAGAAGCAGAAGCAGCAAAAGCTTTAATTGATCAAGGTGCTGATGTAATTGCTCAACATACAGATAGTACAGCTATTGTTCAAATGGCTGAAAAAGCAGGAGTATATGCTTTTGGACAAGCAAGTGATATGGATAAGTTTGCACCAAAGGCTGTATTAACTTCAGTTGAGAATAACTGGGGACCATATTATGTCGATAGAGTTAAAGCTGTTGCAAATGGTACATGGAATCAAAAAGATACATGGCACGGTATAGGTGATGGTATGGTAGTAATCTCAGGTTTAGACTCTCAAATGCCTAGTGACCTACAAGCAAAAGTTAAAAAACTTCAAGCAGATTTAGCATCTGGTAAAGTTCATTCTTTCACTGGACCAATTTATGACCAAAAGGGAAATTTAATGGTAGCAGAAGGGAAAACTGCAGATGATGGTATGCTAGCAGGTATGATGACTTATGTTAAAGGTGTTGAAGGAGATATACCTAAGTAATCATTTTCCAATTTAAAAAATTTAAAAGGCCGGTTTTTTAACTGGCCTTTTTTATATTTGATGTTTTTTTTTAATTTCTTCAATTCTTAATTCTTCATAAATTTCGAAGGGCTGCACAATCCAAGGATTATCAGGAAGTTTTTTTGCACAAAAATCTGGCTCAAATGTTGATTTCTTTTTTTTAAATAAAGTAGCAGTTTTGATATCCTCTATTTTATCCTTTATTGGTTCGTATTTTTTTAACCAGTCTATACTTTTGTTAAAAGTTATTCCTGTATCAGATAAATCATCACATAAAAGTATTTTACCACCCATATTAGGTGCGATAGAACTCATTTCCCTTGAGAACACAATATCACCCTGCTCATCCTCCACTCCTTTACCACTGTAAGATTCAACTGCAAGATATGCACATTTTAATTTAAATATTCTGCTTAATACGTCTATCATTGGTGCTGCGCCACGCATGATGCCAATCAGTATTGTTGGTTTATATCCACTTTCATCAATTTGGATTGCTAACTTTTCAACAGTCTGGTTGTACTCATCCCAACTGACAATCATTTTTTCTGTCATAATTTTTTAATATCTATTTATTTAAATAATAAAACTAAAACTGCAAGAACGATAAGTGCAATTATTGAAGATATTAAGATATACAACCTATGAATGTTTCTTCCTCTTAAATTAAAATAATGCCGTGCTACTCCAGTAATAACTGCTAATGCGCATAATATTAACCAATTATACTGATGATAAACTAAGAAACTTGAGTGTCCAGAAAGCATTATAAACAATACTAAAAAAGTGGAATAATTATTATGAATTGATCTCTGTTTAGCTGCTAGAGATAAACTCATATCAAATTTTTCACCTCTTTTACTACTGCTGATGATGTTCATTTGATTGGGTATAATTACTGTAAAAACATTACCAAACATATTGGTCCCTATAATTAGTCCAACACTTAAAATTGCAAATTTTGGTCCAAACAATTTTGTTAAACCAAAGGAGACGGCTGCTAATAAAATAATTGCTGTAGATATAAATAGTACATTATTTTCAATCAATTTTGATTTACACAACAGATCATATATAAACCAAAAAATAATTAATGATAAAAGCGAGATAATAATGGCGTAACTAGGAGGCATCAACAGGACACGTTTATCGACCATTAATACACCAGCGTTATAATAATAAATTACAACTAAGAGCAACATTCCTGTTACAAAAGTTAGGTAACTTTGCCATTTAAAAATTACTAATCTATTTAAATAATCCTGTGGTGGTGAGGTTTTTAACCTTGAAAGTTTATAAAAAAAACCAGAATGCATCAGATATCCTTCTCCATCGACATCATTGCTTGTTATATTTTTATTTAAATTATTGTCTAAGTAATTAAATAAAAAACTGTTACCTACCCATAATATTGCAAATACTACATGGCCCCATCTTAGAATAACTTCTAACCATTTAATTGTATAAGGTAAAAATTCCATCAGTATTTTATTTTATCTACTTTTTTATCCCAAATTTCAAAAGCTTTTAAAGCTTCTTCTCTAAGCATTTGTACCATTTTAATTTTTCTATCATCAATTTTTTTCGGAATTTCTGTATAAATAAAAGAGTCATCAAAATCTATATTTTTTGCATCTTCTCTAGTGTTTGCATAATATATTTTATCTAATCTTGACCAATAAATTGCTGAAAGACACATCGGGCAAGGTTCACAAGATGTATAAATCTCGCATCCGGATAGATCAAAAGTATTTAAATTTTTACAAGCTTCTCTAATTGCTACTATTTCTCCATGAGCAGTTGGATCATTTGTGGAAGTAACTTTGTTAGAGCCCTCTGCAATAATCTTTTGATCCTTAACTATAACACTTCCAAAGGGACCACCTATGGTATTCGCACTTTTTATTGAAAGTTCAATGGCTTTTGCCATAAATTTTTTTTTATCTTCCATTTTTTTTTTTTATTTTATTTTTAATTTTATTAATACTCATTAAAATTCTTTCAGGTGTTGCTGGCGCATTAAGTTCTGGTGCAAACTGATAATTTCCAACTGAAGCAACTGCATCTTTAATTGCATAAAAAACGCTCATAGCTAACATTAGAGGAGGTTCGCCTGTTGTCTTTGCTTTATTAACAACTTTTTCTTTATTTATTCCATCTTTAAAAATTTCTACATTAAATTTTTTTGGAATATCACTTACAGCAGGAATTTTATAGGTTGATGGAGAGAAAGTTGTAATCTGACCATTTGATTTCCAATTTAGTTCTTCAATAGTTAACCAACCTTGTCCTTGAACAAAACCTCCTTCGATCTGACCTAATTCAAGTGCAGGATTTATTGGTTTCCCTGCATCATGCAAAATATCAACTCTTTCTAGGATATTTTCACCTGTCAGTGTATCTATAGTTACTTCTGAAACAGCTGCACCATAACAAAAATAATAAAATGGTCTTCCTCTAAATTTTTTTTTATCAAAGTTTATTTTTGGCGTTGAATAAAAACCTGAGGATGAAAGAGAAATTCTATTTAAATATGCTTCTTGAATAATACTTTTAAATTCAAATTGTCTGTTTCCAAATATTATATATTGATCCTTATAAATTGCTTCTTGATTATAAATCTTATATTTTTTTTTAATAAATTTTTCTAAATTTAATTTAATTTTTGCTACTGCATTTAATGCTGCAGCACCATTAAGGTCTGTGGTTGAAGATGCAGCGCTAGCTGAAGTATTTGGAACCTTAGCTGTATTTGTTGATGAAATATGTACTAAATCATATGGTAATCCCAAGGAATTGGCCACTAGTTGAGCTATTTTTGTATGAGTCCCTTGACCCATTTCTATACCACCATGGTTCAAGTACACACTTCCATCTGTATAAATATGCACTAAAGCACCAGCTTGATTTAAATGAATTGTTGTAAATGAAATCCCAAATTTTACTGGTGTAATAGCTATACCCTTCTTTTTAAATTTATTTTTTTCATTGAATTTTTTTATCTCTAAATATCTTTTCTTATAATTAGATTTATTTTCTAAATTTTTAAATATTTCATTAATCACATTGTCTTCAATAGTCATTCCATAGTGAGTTATATTTTTTTTATCTTTTTGATAAAAATTTTTCTTTCGAACTTGAATAGGATCTATTTTTAAATACCTTGAAATATTATCAATAACATTTTCTATAGCCATCATACCCTGATTTCCACCAAAGCCTCTAAATGCAGTTGAAGTTGGAATATTTGTCTTGCATAAATTATTTGTTACCTCGATATCTGATATGTAATACGCATTGTCTATATGAAGAAGAGCTCTTTCATTTATTGCTGCTGATAAATCAGGCGACATTCCACAATTTGATGATAAGTTAATTTTTAATCCTTCAATAATTCCTTCATCATTAAATCCAACTTCGTATTCAGATAAAAATTCATGCCTTTTACCAGTCAAAATTATATCATCATCTCTATCTAGTCTTAATTTTACAGGCTGACATGTTTTTTTTGCCAGCAACGCACAAATACATGCAGTCATAAAATTTGTCTCTTTCCCTCCAAATCCACCTCCAATTCTTCTTACTTCAACATTTATAGAATTACTTTTCTGATTTAACATTTTTGCAATTAATTGTTGTGTCTCAGAAGGATGTTGTGTTGAACTGTAAACTAAAAAATTATCATCTTCTTTAGGTATAACAAATGCTGCCTGACCCTCTAAATAAAAGTGTTCTTGACTTCCGGTTGTAAAGATTCCTTTCAAATTATATTTTGAATTTTTAATTTTCTTAGAAGGGTTTCCTTTTTTAATTTTTCTAGGCTTAAATAAAAACTGTTTTTTATTTAAAGCATCTTTTATTGTGATAACTGGTTTTAAATCTTTATAAGTGATTTTTGCCTTTAATACTGCTTTTCTTGCAAGTTCAGTAGTTGTGGCAGCTACAGCAAACAATGGTTGACCAAAAAACTCAACTTTTTTATCTGGAAATATTGGATCACCATCAAAAACAGGTCCTACATCGTTCCTTCCTGAGATATCATTTTGAGTGACTACTGATATCACCCCTTCACTTTTTTTTACATCGCTTAAGTCTATTTTTTTGATTATTGCATGAGCTTTTTTACTTAGACCAATAGCACCATAAATTGTATTTTTTGGTTCATTAATGTCGTCAGTGTATTCAGCGTATCCACTTACATGCTTATAAGCACTATCATGTGGTCTTACATCATTAATATAGTTCTCTTTGCTCATTTAATTAACTCTTGTTAGCTTATTAGAAGCTATTTCTACGAAACATTTCATCAATAAATTTTTTGCTATCTCTAGTCTATATTCTTTACTTGCTCTCATATCACCTATGGGACTTAGGTCTTTATCAAGATAATTTTTGGCTTGATTAAAAGTACTTAAATTAAGAGGTTTATTCTTGAGAATTTTCTCACAAGCTTTAGCTCTTTTTGGTACAGCTGCCATACCTCCAAAAGCAATAAAAACCTCTTTAATTTTATTTTTATCGATTTCAAAATTAAAAGATCCACAAACAGATGAAATATCATCATCAAATCTTTTTGATATTTTAAATGCTTTAAAAATATTTTTCTTAAATAATGGTATTTTTATTGAGTGAATAAATTCATTCTTTTTTAATTTAGTTTTTCTATAATCAAGGAAAAAATTATTTATAGGAATAACTTTTCTTTGATTGAAGCTTTCAATTAAAATTTCTGCATTTAAAGATAACAAAATTGGTAATGTATCACCTATCGGAGATGCTGTCGCAATGTTACCACCTATTGTTCCTACATTTCGAATTTGAACAGAACCGTATCTTTTAAGAACTAAATAAAAATCTGGATAATGTTTTTTAATTTCTTTTTCAAATTTTATTAAAGGTGTAGAGGAGCCAACCTCAAGGTAATTTTTATTTACTTTTATAAAGTCTAATTCTTTTATTTCTTTTAAATCAATTATAAAAGGAATTTCTTTTCTTTCTTTTGTAACTTTTAAAGATAAGTCTGTTCCACCTGCAAGAAAACTAAAATTAGAGTATTTTTTAATTATATTTTTTAAATCCTTAATGTTCTTTGGTGAAAAATAAATTTTATCATCTTTTTTAATATAAATATTTTTTGGTTTAATTTTTTTTAATAATTGAATTACTTTATTATTATTTTTACTAAATTGATCATTCCTGTTTTTCTTGTCTAAACTTTTTGCAGCATCTATTATAGGTCTATATCCAGTGCAACGACATAAATTACCTGATATAGAATCTGTTATTAATTCATTATTAAGATTTTTGTTATTTTTAAACATTGAAAATAAAGCCATAACAAATCCTGGTGTACAGAAACCGCATTGAGAGCCATGAAATTTTACCATCGCATCTTGTACAGGGTGAAGTTTGCCATTTTTGGAAACCAAATCTTCTACAATTAAAAGTTGTTTACCATTTAATGATGGAACAAATGAAATACAGGAATTAATTGCTTTATATATAATCTTATTATCGACTAATTCACCTAAAACAATTGTACACGCGCCACAACCACCCTCTGAACATCCTTCTTTGGTTCCAGTCTTTTTTAATTCGGTTCTAATATAATTAAGTATGGTTTGATTTGGATCAGGATTATTGATTACTATAAGCTTATCATTTAATAAAAATTTAACAGAGTTCGATATCACTTAACTACCTCTATAAGTAGAATAACTCCAAGGTGAAACAAGCAAAGGAACATGATAATGCTGTGAGGGATCTGAAATTCCAAATCTGATGATAACATCATCCAGGAATGGAACATCGCTAGCTGCAGATGTATTTTTAAAATAATCACCAATATGAAAAACTAATTCATATTTACCCTTAACAAAAATATCTCCCTCAGCTAATGGTGAATTAGCTCTACCATCATCATTGAGTTTTGTTGACGTTAATTTTTTTCGTTCTGAATTATTAATATAAAACAACTCAACTAGGATACCTTTGCCAGGTTTACCAGAATACACATCTAAAACATGAGTTGTGAGCTTTGTCATAAAATTATAGTATCATTTAATTTTAAACTTTAATTATTTAAAAGTTATATGGGAACAATAGATAACATTAACGATCTTAACAAGTCTGATTTTTTGTCTTTATTTGGTAATGTTTTTGAAAAAACTGAGTCAGTTGCTGTGGAAGCATTTGAGTTAAAACCATTTAAAAACTTTGAAGATATTATGTTTAAAATGCTTGATATTTATGAAAATTACGAAAAGAATAAAATTTTAGAGATTTTAAATGCTCATCCTGAGCTTGCTGTAGCAAAAAAAATGACCTCTGAATCTATATCAGAACAAGCCTCTGCAAAATTAAACCAATGCTCTAATGATGAATATGAAGAATTTAAAAAATTAAATTCAGAATATAAAAAAAAGTTTAATTTTCCTTTTATAATTGCCGTAAAAGGTAAAGATAAAAATGAAATTTTGAATAATTTTAGACAAAGAATACAAAGTGATGTAGAAAGTGAATTCCTTGAAGCAAAAAAACAAGTAAAAAAAATTGCAACCTTTCGTTTGAATGAAATAAATAAAAAATGAAAAAATTTATAAGTGCAAAAATGATTAACTTAGCGGACCCAAGAATTGGATCTAAAGTTATATTTAAGACTGACGATTTTTTTGCAGCTGCTCATAGAATATTAAACATCGAAACTCCAGTTTTTAAAGATGGACTATTTGACAAACATGGTAAATGGATGGATGGATGGGAAACAAGGAGAAGAAGATCAAAAGGTTTTGATTATTTAATTTTAAAACTTGGTAAACCTGGGAAGATATTTGATATAGACATTGACACAACACACTTCAATGGAAACCATCCAACACATGCTTCGTTAGAGGGTTGCTTAAGTAAAACAAAGCCTAATAAGAAAACAAAATGGATTTCTTTACTGAGCAAAAAAAAACTTGGGCCAAGCCGAAACCATAGCTTCAAATCAAACAACAAATCTGTTTTTAATTATATAAGACTAAACATTTTTCCAGATGGTGGAGTTGCAAGACTAAGGCTTTATGGAAAAATTGAAATGGAGAAAAACTTTTTAAATAACAAAACTATCAACCTTACATCTGTTTTAAATGGCGCTTCAATTATTGGTTGTAATAATGAACATTTCGGCAGGGCTGAAAATATTATAGCACCTGGTAAAGGAAAAAATATGGGAGATGGTTGGGAAACAAGAAGAAGTAGAGGAAAAAACTATGATTGGCTTATAATAAAATTTGGAAAACCAGGATTAATAAAAAAACTAGAGATAGATACCCATCATTTTAAAGGAAACTACCCCGATAGTTGTTCAATTCAAACTGCAAGCATTTCAAAAAATCTGTCCAATAAATCAATTGTCAATAATTCAAAAAATTGGAAGTTTATTTTAAATAAGTCAAAACTGTCAGCTCACAAGAAACATATTTTTAAAAAATTCTTAATTAAAAGAAGTAAGGAAAATTATCTTAAAATAAATATCTATCCAGACGGTGGAATTTCAAGAATAAGGGCATTTGGAAATTTTGTGAGATGAAAATAATAAAAGCAAAAAAAATTACTAAAAAAAATTTTTCTAAATTTGGTCAATTAATAGATACGTCAAAAAAAAATCCTATAAATATTAATGATGGTTATGCAAAAAGATTTGATAATTTGATTAACGTAGATGCATCTAAAAACAAAGGGAAAGCAATTGTTAGTATTTTTAAAGCAAAAAAAAGAAGTTTTCCTATGAAAATTGACATGATGGAAAAACATCCTTTAGGAAGCCAAGCCTTTATACCAATGGAAGATACAAAATTTTTAGTATTTGTAGCACCAAAAGGAGATAAACCAGATGTAAATAAAATCCAATCTTTTTTAGTCCCAAAACAAACTGGGGTTAATTACAATGCTGGTATTTGGCACTTTCCGTTGATTTCTATGAAAAATATGAATTTTCTAATTGTTGATAGAAAAGGAAAAGGAAACAATCTTGTTATTTATAAATTTAAAAAAGATCAAATTATTTTGAAAAAATGAAAAAAAAGTACCTAAGAGATTTGGTTGGATATGGTTCCAAAAAAGTTAAGGTAAAGTGGCCTGGTAATGCTAAGTTGGCTTTGCAATTTGTGCTTAATTACGAGGAGGGAGCAGAGAATTGTACTCTTCATGGTGATAAAACTTCAGAAGTATTTTTATCAGAAATTATAGGAGCAAAACCAATTAAAGGTCGACACTTAAATATGGAATCAATTTATGAATATGGATCAAGAAGAGGGTTTTGGAGAATTCATGATCTATTTAATAAAAAAAAAATTCCACTTACTATTTTTGGAGTTGGTATGGCATTGGAAAGAAATAAAGAAGTTTGTTCGGCTATAAAAAAAGCAAATTATGAAGTTGCAAGTCATGGGTGGAGATGGATTGACTATCAAAATGTATCAAAGAAAAAAGAAAAGAATGATATGGAGCTTGCAGTCAAATCTATAAAAAAGATTTTCGGTAATCAACCTGCTGGTTGGTACACAGGTAGGTGTAGCGAAAATACTTTAGATTTAGTAATTAGTAATGGTAGTTTTTTATACTGTAGCGATACATACAGTGATGATCTTCCTTACTGGATTAAAAAAGGTAATAAAAAACAACTAATGATTCCTTACACACTTGATAACAATGATATGAGATTTGCAACCAATCAAGGATTTAATTCAGGTGAACAATTTTATAATTATTTAAAAGATAGTTTCGATGCACTTTATGAGGAAGGAAAAACTTCACCTAAGATGATGTCAGTTGGCTTGCATTGTAGATTAATTGGAAGACCTGGTAGAATACAGTCTCTTAAAAAATTTTTAAATTACATCACAAAATTTAAGGATATTTGGATCTGCAAAAGAGTAGACATAGCTAAACATTGGATAAAAAATTATAGTTAAAATTTTTATTATTGTTCCGCAGCTATAGAAGTATAGTGAGCAACCGCTTCTATTTCCTCATCAGTTAGTATACCATCCATTGCGGGCATTACTCCTATACCGTTTCTAACTGCCATTATAATTCTTTGAATATCAGGTCTAATTTCATTTAAATTTGGACCAACCATTGCGTTCGATCCAGCATCTGAAAGCATATGGCATGCTGCACAATTACCGGCCCCTAGAAAAACTTCTTTTCCTTTATTAAACAGTTGATCAGCATTAACGTGGGTTGACGATAATAATAACAAAAACAATAATGTATTAAAGAAATTTAAAAATAATTTTTTCACATAAATTTGGTATCATAATTAAAAAAATTTAAAAAGGAGAATTATGAAAGCTTATTGGATTGCAAATTATACTGAAATAAAAGACGACGAAAGACTTAAAAAATATGCTATTAAAGCTAAAGAAGCAGTTGAAAAATATTCTGGAAAAATAATAGCAAGAAGTGCAAATAATGTAACTTTGGAAGGTAGGGAAATGGTTAGAGTAGCACTTGCAGAATTTCCAGACATTGAAACAGCAAAAAATTGTTACAATTCCGAAGAGTATGTTGAAGCTAGAAAACATTTAGAAAATAATGCTGTTAGAGAACACATTATTTTTGAAGGAATGTAAAATTCAATAACAACATAATAAATGACACAACCATTTATAGATACAATTTTAGAAGAAGCAATTTCATGGATTGAATCTGATAAACAAGTAGTTCTTGCAACTGTAGTTCAAACATGGGGATCTTCTCCATTCCAAATTGGAAGCAAAATGATAATTGACGAAAAAGGTAATTTTTTAGGTTCAGTTTCGGGTGGTTGTGTGGAAACAAGCGTAATTACTGAATGTGTTGAACTAATAAAAAATAAAAATTCATTTAAGAAAATTGATTTCAAAGTCTCAGATGAAAATGCTTGGAGCGTAGGCCTTGCATGTGGAGGAGAAATGACTGTTTTTATAGAACAAATAAATTGATGAAAATAGAAATACTTAAAGAAATAATAAAAAAAAAATCATCCGATGAACAATTTGCTGTTTTAACTAATTTAAGTAATGGATCCTCTGAAATATATAAAATAGGAATACCTTTAAGTAATAATTTTATTAATTATAAAAACGATATAGAGAATTATTATAATTTAAAGAAAAGTGGCGTAATTAATAATACCGAAATTTTAATTCAAAATTATATTAAACCAATCGAAGTTATTATCATTGGCGCAGTACATATAACACAATATTTAATTAAATTTTTAAAAGATTTAAATTTTGATGTTACTGTAGTTGATCCAAGAGAATATT
Organism: Candidatus Pelagibacter communis; assembly: GCF_001180205.1. Classification (GTDB taxonomy): domain Bacteria; phylum Pseudomonadota; class Alphaproteobacteria; order Pelagibacterales; family Pelagibacteraceae; genus Pelagibacter; species Pelagibacter ubique_O. Next base: position 17,233 of record NZ_CVSU01000009.1, read on the forward strand.
TCACAACTAAACAAAAATTTCGAAATGTTAAAATTATCAATAAATGGCCTGAAGAATTTTTTAAAAATATTCAAACAAACTCTAATACTGCTTTAATTACTTTGAGTCATGATCCAAAAATTGATGAGCCAGCGTTAAAACATGCTTTAAAAAAAAAGTTTTTTTATATAGGTGCTTTAGGGAGTAAAAAAACTCATAACAACAGATGTAAAAGATTAAAAGATGAAGGATTTAATGATAAAGAAATTGACTCTATACATGGACCAATTGGAATAAAACTAGGGGGAAAATCTGCTCCTGAAATAGCTTTATCAATTGTTGCACAACTAGTTTCTGAGACAAACAAATATAAAAATCTTTAGTACTGGATAGGTTCAGGATCTATACTTCTCCAAAGATACCATGTTGCAACCGAACAATAAGGTGAAAATTTTTTATTTAAATAAGAAACATAACGTTCAGGAGGTAAATATTTTTTATTATAATTTTGAGAAATAGCTCTTAAAAGTCCAATATCTTGTATAGGCCAAATATTGGGTCGATTATAGGTAAATAATAAGATCATTTCTGCTGACCACCTTCCAATTTGTCTAAGTTGAGAAAGATAAATAATAGCATCCTCATCAGACATTTTTGAAATCAGTCTTGGATTAAACTGTTTATTCAATACTTGTTTTGCTAAACTTTTAATTCCTTTTACCTTCTGTCTACTTAGACCACAGCTTTTTAATTGAGCGGTAGATAACTTACTAACAGATTTTGCATTAATTTTATTTTTACATTTTTTTTTAAATTTTAAAAAAACTGAATTAGCAGCAGCAACACTTATTTGTTGACCAACAATACTTTTACATAGAGAAAAGAAAACATCTTTTCTTGAAGTAAGAACTGTCTCTGATGGTGATTTATACTTTTTAATCAACGCTGACATTGTTTTATCTTTATCTGATAAATATTTTTTTGCTTTATTCCAATATGATGGTGTTTTAGTCATGTCGTGAAACAGATAGCTTTTTTTTCAAATACATCTCTCTTCTAAATATAATAATAGATGAAACAATAACCAATAAAGCACCTAATAATGTTTTAGAAGTTGGTATTTCATTCCAAATAAAATATCCAAATATTATAGCAAAGACTAATCCAAGGTATTTTAAAGGGGAAACTAAACTTACTTCTGAGTATTTATAAGATTCTGATAACCATAAATTAGCAAGGCCACCTAATATACCAACCATGGACAACAAAAATAAATCAATTAAACTTGGCAAAATCCATCCCTGATAAAAAGATAAAAAACTTAAAAGCATTATTGAAAATGAAAAGAAAAAACTAATTAACCAAGCTGGCTCAGTTGAGGATAATTTTCTAATAGCAATAGCAACGTAAGATAGGCCTAAACAAAAAATTATTGGATATATATAATATAAATTTAAAGAGCTAAAACCTGGTTCAGTTATGAAAATTATACCCACAAATCCAACTAAGACCGCTAGCCACCTATAAATACCAACTTTTTCTTTTAATAAAAAAATTGAAAATATTGTTATAAATATTGGTGCTGCAAAAGAAATACTTACAACTGTTGCTAAAGGTAAATTTCTTAAAGCTACAAATATAGAAACCAAAGCAATTAATCCTGCTAAACATCTTTTAAAATGCAAAAACGGTCTGGTTGTTTTATAAAAATCTAAATATCTGTCTTTAGGAATAAGAAATAAAATAGGAATTATTCCGCAAAATCCTCTGAAAAAGAGTACTTGTCCAACGGGATAATCATCAGACCATTTAACAATCACATCCATAAGTGAAAATGCACATACTGATATGAACATGTAAAAAAAGCCTAATTGATTTTTTGATAGCATATGATTAACTTTAGATTAATTAACTTAATTATCAATGGAAATAGCAATTTTAGGATTAGGATGTTTTTGGGGACCAGAAATTAAGTTTAGTAAACTTGATGGAGTTATAAAAACAGAAGTAGGATATTGTGGAGGAAACAATGCCGAAACAAATTACAAAGAAGTATGCACAGGTAGAACAAATCATGCGGAAGTAGTAAAATTAGACTTTGATCCTAAAGTAATATCTTACGAGAAAATTCTTGAATATTTTTTTGAAATTCATGACCCCACAACCTTAAATTCCCAAGGTCCAGATTTTGGAACCCAATATAGAAGTGAAATATTTTATTTAAATGATCAACAAAAAATTATTGCTGAAAAATTAATTGAAAAAGAGAACATCAAATTATCAGGAAAGGTTGTAACAAAAGCTTCATTAGTCAAAAATTATTGTCCAGCTGAAGAATATCATCAACGATATTTGGAAAAAAGATAAAATGTCTTTGGTTGATACAAGTTGGTTAGAAAATAATATTGATAAAGTAAAAATTATTGATTGCTCATGGCATATGCCTCAAACTCAAAGAAACGGTTTTAAGGAATATACAGAGGAACATATTCCTAATGCTATTTTTTTTGATTTAGATAAAAATTCTAAATTGGATACTGATTTACCACACATGCTCACTGATACTAAATCTTGGGAAAAAATAATGGGTAAAATGGGGATTGAAAATAATGATCGAATAGTAATTTATGATAATTCTGATGTTATTAGTTCTTGTAGATGTTGGTACAATTTAATTTATTATGGACATGATCCTAAACTAGTTCATGTTCTTGATGGTGGATTAAAAAAATGGAAAAAAGAAAATAAATCTACAGATAACAAAAAAGTAACCAATCAAACTTCAAAGTATGTATGTAAAGAAAATATAGAATTAGTTAAAAATAAAAAACAAATAGATGAAAACATTAATTCACATGAATTTAATGTTATTGATGCAAGAAGTAGAGAAAGATTTGAAGGCAAAGTTGCTGAACCAAGGAAAGGTCTTAGAAGTGGTTCAATAAAAAATTCTTTTTGCCTACCATTTTCTGAACTGGTAAACGAAGACCATACTTTCGTTAGTAAAGATAAAATAATGGAAAAATTTAACTCCTTTAAATTTGACCATGATAAAAATCTAGTATTTTCATGTGGTTCTGGAGTGACTGCAAGTGTATTGGCACTAGCTTATTCTTTAATAAATGCTAAATATATGCCGACAATTTACGATGGCTCTTGGGCTGAATACGGAAAAAATTAACTTATGAAAACATCTACAAAAATAACAAGTATAGTAATTATATTCTTCTTAATCATTGCAACAGTGATCATTGGAAGAACAATGATAGGAAATCATTTCAAAAAAAAATTTAGTAAAAGACCACCTCCTGGAATAATAATAACTACTACTCAAGAGAGAGTTTTTGAAAATGTTGTTAATACCTATGGGACTGCAACTCCAATTCAAACACAATCATTTAAAATCGAAAAATATGAAATACTAAAACCTATAAAATTTAATCAAAAAGTTAAAAAGGGTGATGTAATTGCTGAGCTTAAAAATCGAAAAGTTATTGCTCAATTTGATGGTGTTATTGGAAAAAGAGAATTTTCGGACGATATAGAGGTTTCAAAATCATCAATATTAATTAATCTTGAAGATACTAGCTCAATATATTGTGATGTAGATATACCTGAAATTTTTGTACCATTTATTGAGGTTGGTCTGCCAGTTGATATTAAATTTTCTGGATATAAAAATAAAATTTATAAAGGTGAAGTAGACTCTTTTGCTAGTAGGATAAGTGAAGATACTAGAGCTTTAGCAACAAGAATTAAGATGGACAATTCATCAAGTGAAATTTTACCTGGCTCATTTTTAGAAATATCAATTAAATATGACGTAAGAAATGGCTTAAGTGCTCCTGACACTAGTACAATTGTCGAGGGTGAAAATGTTTTTATTTATAAAGTAGATGATAAAAATAAAGTAATAAAAACAAAGGTAACCATTGGTGATAGATATTTAGGCTTTGTAGAAATATTAGATGGATTAAATAATGGAGATAAAATTGTTGCAGAAGGAACAAAAAAAGTAAGACCGAATTTAACAATCAGACCTATTGAAAAAGGTGCTAAAAAAAAACAAGGAAATTCTAGCTGGGGTAAAAAAGGCAAATCAAAAAAAGCTGAAGAAAAAAAAGGTAAATTTGATTGGTTAAAAAATATTTTTAAAAAATCAGATAAAGAGAAAAAATAATTAAATGTATATAACTGAAGTTAGCATTAAACGACCTGTTGTTGCTTGGGTTATGTCTTTAATATTGATAATTTTTGGTGTTTTCGTCTTTTTTGAATTGCCAGTACGAGAACTTCCAGATGGTATACAGCCACCAGTAGTTCAAGTTCAAACTGATTATAAATCTGCTTCTGCTGAAATCGTTGATGAAGAAATAACTCAAAAATTAGAGGATGTAATTGGAGGCGCTGAGGGTATCAAAAATATTGACTCAAGTTCTCTCAATGGAAGAAGTAGAATTAATATTCAATTCAACACAGACATTGATTTAGATGATGCAGCAAATGATATTAGAGAACGAGTTGCAAGAGTTGTAGATAATTTACCAAGTGAGTCAAACCCTCCACAAATTTTAAAACAGGCAGCAGGTTTTACAACTACAATGTGGGTTGCTTTATCATCTCCAACATGGAATGATTTAGATCTTGGTGATTATGCTGAAAGATATCTAATAGATGCATTTTCAAGCGTGCCAAACGTAGGTCGAATTTTAGTTGGTGGATTAAGAGAGCTTAGTGTTAGAGTTTGGATAGATCCAATAAAATTAGCTGCAAACAATCTTACAATTCAAGAAGTTGAAAGAGCTCTTAGAAATGAGAACATAAATCTTCCAGCTGGAACCTTAGAAGCTAATAACAAAGACTTAACTTTAAACATTGATAAATCCTATTCTAATATTGATACTATTAAACAATTACCACTTAAGAAAAATAAAGAAAAAGTTATTATTTTATCTGACGTGGCTAATATAGAGTTTGGACCTGTTTCAGAAAAAACTTTATTTAAAGCACAAAGAAAAAATGCAGTAAATTTAAAAACTGTAGGAATTGGAATTTATGCAAAAAGTGGCGCATCAACGGTAGAGCTTTCCAAACAAATAAAAATTAAAATTAAAGAACTTAACAAATCCTTACCTGATGGATTAAAGTTAGAGATAGCATTTAACAGAGCGACCTACATTGGTGCAGCAATTGAAGAAGTATATAAAAGTCTATTAATTGCATTCGTACTAGTTGTTTTAATTATTTATCTTTTTTTAGGCAATCTAAAAGCTGTAATAGTTCCTGCGGTTGCTTTACCAGTTAGTCTTATTGGATCATTTCTTGGGTTATATATATTTGATCTATCAATTAATATTTTTGTATTACTAAGTTTTATTCTAGCAATTGGTATAATCACTGATGACTCTGTAATCATGACTGATGCAATCTATACAAGAATTGAAAATGGAGAAACACCTTTAGTGGCTGCTTACAAAGGTTCTAAACAAATTACATTTGCAATTATTGCAACGACTTTAATTCTTGTAGCAGTATTTTTACCTTTAATTTTTATTAAAGGAATATCTGGAACTTTGTTTAAAGAAACAGCAATAGCCTTATCTTTTTCAATTGTTGTATCTTCTTTTGTGGCATTAACATTATCTCCAATGCTAGGTAGTAAATTTTTAAATAAAAAAGAAAAAATTAATTTTTTTGTAAAAAAATTTAATAATGGATTTAAATCTTTTACAGGATTTTATATTAATTCCCTTAAATATTGGGTGAATAAGCAAAAAACAATTTCTGTGTTTATAATTTTAATTATTGCTGCTTCAGCTTATTTATTTAGTTTTTCTAAAAAAGAATTGATACCAATTGAAGATAGGGGTGCTTATTTAATCATTGGGTCAACTGATGAAGGAAGTTCATTTGAATATACTCAAGAAAAAGCGCAAATAATTGAAGGAAGAATATTAAAATTATTGCAGGCAGAAGACAGTCCATATGCAAGACTAATCATGAGAGTTCCTGGTTTCGGAAGATCTGCAACATCTTATAACAGCTTTATAATTATTGCATTACTTGATGAATGGAAAAATAGAGAAAAAGGTAGTCAAACAATATTAAGAGAAGCAATTGGACAAGTGGTTTCTGTGCCCGAAACTTTTGCCTTTCCAATTTCTCCACAATCAATAAGAGTATCTAGTTACAATAAGCCCGTTCAAATGGTTATATATGGATCTAGCTATGAAGAATTAGAGGAAATTCAAAATAGTGTCTTAAGAGAGTTAAGAAAAAATAGAAATATGTCTAGAATTGAAAGTGATTATACAAAAAATAAACCTGAGGTGAAATTAATCACTAATAAAAACAGAGCAAATGATTTGGGAGTTTCTACTGAAAATATAGGTAGAACTCTAGAAACTCTTTATGGAGGAAAAAGAGTAACAACTTTTAGTAAAGAGGGAAGAGAATACCCAATTATTTTACAACAATATCTAGCAGACAGAAGAGATAAAGATGGGTTGTCAAAAATTTATGTTAGATCTGAAACAACTGGTAAACTTGTATCTATTGCAAGTTTAGTTGAGTTTAAAGAGAAAGGCACTGCTGAAGCGCTTCCAAGATACAATCGTCAAAGAGCAGTTACAATTTCTGCTGCGCTTGCAGAAGATTACACTCTAACAGAGGCTATAAAATACTTGGAAGATGTCATGATTAGAGTTGCTCCTCAAAATCAAATTACTTGGAAAGGAAAATCTGAAGAATTAAAAGAAACAACAAACGAAATATACTTAATCTTTGCTCTTGCGTTGTTAACTGCTTATTTAGTTATGGCAGCAACATTTAACTCATTTGTTCATCCATTTATCATTATTTTAACAGTTCCATTAGCTGTATTTGGTGGCTTGGTATTTATTTTATTTTTAAATAGTTCTGTAAATATTTTCTCTCAAATCGCTTTAATAATTCTCATTGGTATATCTACAAAGAATAGTATTTTGATTGTAGATTATACAAACCAGATAAGAACTACCGGTGTTAAAATTCAGGACGCTATAATTAAAGCTTGCCAACTAAGAATTCGACCAATCATAATGACTTCACTTAGTACAATGATAGCAATGCTTCCGTTAGTTATTGGGAATATTGGCCCTGGTGCAGGTGAAGGCTCTAGATTAGCCGTAGGTTCTACAATTTTAGGAGGAATGATTATTTCAACCTTCTTTACCTTATATGTAACTCCAACGATGTATTTAGCTCTTGCAAAAAATACTAAGCGTATCGATGCAGTTGATATAGAATTAAAAAAACAGCTGAATTAAAAAATAATATATTTTGACGTTGATAAAGAATTTTTACATTCTGATAATTGTTGCTTATAAATATTTGATTGTTTCTCCACTCTTTTGGCTAAATTAATAACTTTTTTATTATTTTTATAATTTTTATAGTTACCCCACCCTTCATGATAAGCAATATACTGCTTGAAGGCATCTTTTTTTGAAACTTTTAATATTTTTTCAGTTTTATTTGTATACCAACCAATAAAATCTACACTGTCTTTAAATCTAGATCTCGTTGCAAATTTATTTCCAGTTTCGTGCTTGTATTGTTTCCATGTTCCTTTCACCGCTTGCGAATAACCAAAAGAACTTGATGGTCTCTTATAAGGCACTACTTTAAATAACTTCTGTCTAGGGGGTTTTGCTAACCAATCAAAGCTGGATTCCATTTTTATAATAGCAAGTTGCAAATAAACTGGAGTTCCCCATTTTTTTTCAGTTTTTTTTGCATGTTTATACCACATGTATCTTTCATCAAATATTGCACAACTATTAGAAGTATTTTTAGGGATAGATGAACAACCTGAAATTAAAATTATTAAAATGAATAAATAATTAATTTTTAAAATTTTCATTTTTTTTAAAGATGTGTCTCACAACAATTGGTAGAATTACTCCAGCTAAATTTCCAAATAAATCGGGATATTCAAAACTTCTATTTGGAATGATGTAATGCATAATTTCTAATAAAAAAGAGAGAAATATTAAATAAATACTTAAATAAATAATTTGATTTGCTTTAAAATAAGTCAGAAATCCTACAACTGAAAGAATGAAAAATGAGTAAAAATGATTTGTTGAAATAATAAAATCTGCAGTTAACTGTGGTTGAATTGTACAATTATTAAAAATTATACATCCTAATAAACTTCCAGGAAATAAATATTCTAATAAAAGAATAAGATTACACAAATAGAAAATAAATTTATATTTCGAAAAATAATTAATCATTAATAATATAGTTTTATTTATCAAATTGATTTAAAAGATAAACAAATGAGTCATTTAATTTTAGTGAGACACGGTCAAAGTGTGTGGAATCTTGAAAAGAAATTTACTGGTTGGGTTGATGTAGATCTAACAGAAAATGGAAAATCAGAGGCAAAAAAGGCTGGTGGACTAATAAAACAAGAAAATATTGGAGTTAATCTGTATTACTCATCTTTTCAATTAAGAGCTAAAAATACTTTAAGAATTATACAGGAAGAATTGCAAGATTTTAAGGAAGTAAAGAGTGCATGGGAATTAAACGAAAGACATTATGGTGCTCTTACTGGATTAAATAAAGATGAAATGAAAAAAAAACTTGGAGAAGAAAAAGTTCATCAATTTAGACGTTCTTGGGATCTAAGACCAGACCCTTTAGATAAAAAAAATCCATATCACCCTCTTAATATTGAAACTTACAAAGAAATTCCTTTTGAGAAAATTCCAGATACTGAGTCACTTAAAGATACATATGAAAGAGTAATAAAATTTTATAAAAAAGAGATAGAAAACAAAACAAGTGAAAATATTCTAATTTCCGCTCATGGAAACTCTATAAGAGCTTTATGCAAATATTTGTTTAATTTAGATAACAATGAAATCTCTAAACTTGAAATTCCTACTGGGAACCCCCTTTTAATTGAATTAGAAAACAGCGAAATTTCTAATTGTAAATATCTTGATCAAGAAAGAGCTAAAGATCTTTTAGTTTTTTAAAAATATCTAGATCGGTTAAATGATAAAAGTCTTTTTGGCTTTCATAACCAAATAACTTTTTTTGATCTAATAAATTATTCCAAATTTCCAAAATTGAGTAATTTTCTATTTTCTCTTTAATAAATAATTTTTTATTAATTATTTGACATCCAATATAAATAAATTCTTTTTCAGCCTCTTTGTTAATTAAATTATTTTTTAAATTGAAATCTCCTTTTAATTTTTTATCGAAACTTAATTTTTTATTTGCCAAGAGAAGAATGTTTTCTAATTTTTCAGAAAAATACTTTTTTTCCATTTTTATTATCTCGTCTTTATAGTCATTCCTCCAGATTGTATCTGGATTAAAAATTATAAAATCTCTTTCATTGGAGTCTTTAATCATATTTTGAATACCTCCCCCTGTATCCAAAATATGCTCACCATCTTCAATTATTTTGATATCAATATTGAAATTTTTACTGTTTAAAAAAACTGAAAATTGATCCTTTAAATAAAAAGTATTTATTAAGATTTTTTGAATACCAAGTTTTTCGATTAAATTAATACATCTCTCCAGCATACTTACATCTTTAATCTCTAATAAAGGTTTAGGAGTATTTAAAGTAATTGGGTTTAATCTCTTACCAAAACCTGCACATAAAATTAAAGCTGTATTTATTTTCACAAATTTACCTTATAAATTTTGGAAAATTATTTTTTAACAACAGCATCAAATTATTAAATTGATTTTGCTCTTTAATTCTATGATTAATCAATTCCCAAGCGTAAGGAATTAATTTAAGATATTTTTTTTTATTATCTCTTTCAGCTAAGCGCATAAATATACCAATTATTTTTAAATTCCTTAAAACAGATAATATTTCAAAATCTTTTTTAAATTTTTCCAAATCAATTTTTTTATTCGTTTTAATATAAAATTTAAATACTTTCTCTTTCAGTTCATTGGATGTTTTCAATCTTACGTCGTCAATTAAAGATGCTAAATCGTAAGCTCTATTACCAATTAGTGCATCTTGACTATCAATTACTGCAATTTTTTTATTGTAATACATCAAATTTGAAACGTGAAAATCTCTATGAACAAATGTAACATTTTTATAATTTAATTTTGATAATAATTTTTTTATCTCTAATCTAAATTTTTTTTTAAATTGAATACTTTTGGATTTAGACAATATCTTTGGCGCATACCAGTCACAAAAAAGTTTAGTTTCATCAATCAAAGTTTTGTTTTTATATTCTTGAACTTTATATAATTTGTTTTTAAAATTTTTTACTTTTTTATCTTTTATTAATTGTATTTTATTTAAAATTTTTATTATCTTCTTAAAAATGACATATTTATTATTCTTTTTATTTTTTAAAATTTGAAACAAAGTTTGATCTCCAAAGTCATTTATTTCTACATAATTATTAATGTAATTTTCACTTATTAGATTTGGTGCTAAAATTTTATTTTTAATTAAGATTTTATTTACCGCATCATAAATTAAAAGATTTTTTAACTTTTCTTTCTTGGATATTACAATAATAGATTTATTTTCTCTGTTTCTATAAAATTCTCTAAAAGACGCGTCACCTTTTATTTTTTTTAATTTTGCTAAGCTTTTCATCAAAATAGGTTTTAATTTAAACTTTTATATCTACAGTTCTATCATTTAATTGATTTAAATAATTAAATGTTAAAGTTATAGATTTTATATCTTGTTTATCAGCAATCAATTGTGGCCATTCTATAAGTGTTATTAATTTATTATCTTTTTCAAAAATATCTAAATTATTGACATCTTCCTTCCTATTAATTCTAAATAAATCATAATGTTTTATTCTTATATCTTTCACCTGATACTCATTTAATAAACTAAAAGTAGGGCTTGTAATTTCTGTTTGAATTAAATTATTTATTTTTTGATACTCATTTATAAAATATTTAACAAAGGTTGTTTTACCAACGCCCATCTCTCCATATAAAAAAACAAACTCACCACCTTTAAGATATTTTGAAAATTCTTTAGCTAATTCTTTAGTTAACTTCTCTGATGTGATATCAATTGTGCTATCTTTAATAGCGATAGGCATCTGGTTTGAAAGGACCTTCTGTTCCAACGCTTATATAATCTGCTTGCTCTTTTGATAATTTTGTTAGTTTTGCCCCAACTTTTTTTAAATGCAAAGTTGCTACTTTTTCATCTAAATGTTTTGGAAGTACATAAACTTTATTTTCATAATTTTTATGATTATGCCAAAGTTCTATTTGAGCAATAACTTGATTGGTAAATGATGCACTCATTACAAAGCTTGGATGTCCAGTTGCACAACCAAGATTAACTAATCTTCCTTCAGCTAAAAGAATAATTCTTTTACCACTAGGCAACTCTATTTCATGCACTTGAGGTTTTACTTCAGTCCACTTATAATTCTTAAGAGCCTCAACTTGTATTTCATTATCAAAATGACCAATATTACATAAGATAGCTCTGTCCTTCATATCTCTCATATGATCAGCGGTAACAATATCTTTGTTACCTGTGGCTGTTACAACTATATCCGCTCTACTTATAGCCTCCTCCATTAATACCACTTCATAACCTTCCATTGCAGCTTGGAGAGCACAAATTGGATCTGCCTCAGTAACTAAAACTCTAGCACCACTTTGTCTTAAAGATGCAGCACTTCCTTTTCCAACGTCTCCAAAACCAGCGACAATTGCAATTTTTCCAGACATCATTACATCAGTAGCTCTTCTTATCCCGTCTACTAAACTTTCTCTACATCCATATAAATTATCAAATTTTGATTTTGTGACAGAATCATTCACGTTTATTGCTGGAACCAAAAGGGATTTATCTTTTTCCATTTTATTTAGTGCTTTAATTCCAGTGGTAGTCTCTTCTGAAACACCCTTAATATCTTTCATTAAATCTTGATATTCTTTATGCATGATAGCTGTTAAATCTCCACCATCATCTAATAACATGTTAGGCTTCCAGTCAGGTTTTCCAACTATAGTTTGTTTAATACACCATAAATATTCCTCTTCTGTTTCTCCTTTCCAGGCATAAACAGGGATCCCAGCCTTTGCAATTGCAGCAGCTGCATGATCTTGAGTTGAAAAAATATTACAAGAAGACCAACGAACTTCAGCACCTAATGCAACTAAAGTTTCGATTAGTACAGCTGTTTGAATTGTCATATGAAGACATCCTATAATCTTTGCACCCTTTAATGGTTTATCTTTATAATACTCTTCTCTTAAAGCCATTAAACCAGGCATTTCACTTTCAGCTATTGATATTTCTTTTCTGCCAAATTCAGCTTGAGTAATGTCTTTTACTTTATAATCTTCCATGGCAAGCTTTATACAGCTAAGTATTTATTTATCAAGAAATGATTAAACATTGGGAAATCTTATCTCTATCATTGCTCCTTCTTTATCAATACGATTAGATGCTACAATTTCACCATCGTGGAGTTCAACTAAGTTTTTTACTATATTTAGACCTAGGCCTGAGTGTTCACCAAATTTTTCAGGTCTATTACTATAAAATCTTTTAAATATTCTTGATGTATCTTTTTCTTTAAATCCTTGTCCCTCATCAATAATTTTTATTGATATTTGATTTTTTCCATTAAGAGAAACATCAACAAAAACATTAGTGCCATCTTTACTAAATGATATTGAATTATCTAATAAATTTGCAATGATTTGTTCAATTCTGTTTTCTATACCATTTATTAAATATTTATCTTTTCCATCATTTTTATATTCAATTTTAATTCCTTTTTTCACTTGATGAATATTGTTATAATCATCAACAACAGATTGAATGATAGGTTCAATATCAATTTTTTTCATTTGTTCTTTACTTAAAGCAACTTCGTCCTTTAACATTTGAGAATAATCAGTAATTAATCTTTCTATTCTTTGAACATCATGACTAAGTATATTCAATAATCTATTTCTTTGTTCGCTATCATTTGTGTCTTTTAAAATTTCCGATGCACTTTTTAAAGATGCTAATGGATTTCTAATTTCATGAACTAAATCTGTAGAAAAGTTTTCTGCATGTGTAACTCTATTTTGAAGCTCATTTGTCATATCCTCTAAAGAATTAGATAAAAGTCCTAATTCATCATTTCTTTTTTTTAAATTTTCAATACCTGGTTTAATTTGACTTTTTTCTTTGATACGAATTGTATATCCAACGAGATTTTGTATTGGTTTAATAAAATATCTACTCAAAACAAAAGAAAAAATTAATATTACAAATCCTACTGATACAGCTGTTCTTATTACAAATGCTTTTCTCTCATCTATCGCTGTCTTTATTTCATTAGCGTTTTCTGTAATAGCTACATAACCAAGATTAATTTCATTCTTTGTAACATTCTTAATTGTTGTTACATTAAATTGATTTAAACCTTCTTGCGTAAATGTGTAAGGAGCTCCTAAATTTTCAGAACTAGAATAATTTTTCAATATATCTTTGAATGAAACAGGTTTTTTTTCATCAATTTTTATATTTTTTTCCTCAATAGTTTTTTCTATTTCCTCATTATCTAAACTTTCATATTCAATTTTATCAAGTCTTGTAGAGAATGACCTTGGATCAAGATCTAATGTATCAGTGTCTCCAATAAGGTTAAGTTGATCGTCAAAAAATATTACTCTATCTAAATTCTGAAAAATAAACCTTGTAGAAAATAAAAATCTTCTAATGTCATCTGATTGGAATTTAACATCTAGCCTAAGAATATTATCAATAGTGTTGTTAATAATGTTTGTATGGTTTTGAGATTTTTTTTTTATTAAACTTGGCTGAATATTGTTTAGATATATGAATGTAAATAGTCCAATAATTGTAAAAATTACAAAATTTATAAATAAAAATTTTTTTAATATAGAAAGAGTTTTTAAGTATTTACTAAACATTAGCTAACATTCCATCTATATCCACTACCATACCTAGTTTCAATAGCTGAAAAATCAGGATCTACTTTTTTAAATTTTTTTCTAATTCTTTTTACGTGACTATCAATAGTTCTATCCTCAATATCTGTATCCTCTCGATAAGCTATATCCATAAGCTGAGCTCTTTCTTTAATTATACCAGGCCTCTTTGCTAATTCTTTAACGATTAAAAACTCAGTAGTCGTCAATTTATCAGGCAGCTGTTTTCCATTCCATTCGCACTCGAGTTGTGATGGATCTAATTTTAATCTTCCATGAGATATCAGGCTTTTATTTTCCTCTAAAATATTATTTGAATCTTTTTTTCTTAACTGCACTCTAATTCTTTCAATCAAAACTTTTATAGAAAAACCTCCTGATTTTTTTACAAAATCATCTGCGCCTAGCTTTAGACCTAACAACTCATCAATTTCATCATCTTTAGATGTTAAAAAAATTACTGGTAGGGAAGTTTTTTTTCGAAGTTTTTTTAATAATTCTTCTCCATCCATCTTGGGCATTTTTATATCTATGACTGCTAAGTCGGGTGGCATTCTGGTTAAACCGATTAATGCGCTTTCACCATCAATGTATGTTTGAACTTTAAAACCCTCTTTTTCTAATGCGATACTCAAACTTGTTAAAATATTTCTATCATCATCTATCAAGGCTATTGTTTGTTTTTGCATAAAGTAATTTAAAAATACTAAATTGTCCTAATTTGGGCAATGTTATAAATTTAATGTAACATACCCCAATTATCTCCAACATTAATATCAACTGTTAAAGGAGTTGAAAAAGAATGATAATCACTCTGAGCTACACTGGTCATTTCTTTCTCAATTAATTTAATCATTACTTTTTCATCTTTTTTTGGAATTTCAAAAATTAATTCATCATGAATTTGCAAGAGCATTTTTGAATTAGAATTTTTTTCCTCTGATAATTTCTTATCTAATCTTATCATAGCTAATCTCATTACTTCAGAAGCAGAACCTTGAATGGGAGCATTAATTGCAGCACGTTCTTGAAAATTTCTGACATTAAAGTTTTTGTCATTTATTCCATTAAAGTGGGATCTTCGTCCAAAAATATTATTAACATATCCACTTTTCCTACAAAATTTAATTGTATTATCCATATAAACTTTTATTTCTGGAAACTTACCAAAATATGAATTCAAAAATTCCTCTGCTTCATAATTAGAAACATTTATTTGCTTAGCTAATCCAAATTGCGAAATTCCATAAATAATTCCAAAATTAATAGCCTTAGCCTTTCGTCTGTGATCTTGATTAACTTTTTTGATATCAATATTAAATATTTGGCTAGCTGTTAAGGAGTGGATATCTTCTTTATTTTTAAAAGCTTTTTTCAGTTCTTTTACATCTGCCAGGTCTGCTAAAATTCTCATCTCAATTTGATTGTAATCCGCAGAAATTAATAGGTGCCCTTTTTTTGCAGTGAAAGCTTTTCTTATATCTTTTCCATCTTCTGATTTAATTGGTATGTTTTGTAAGTTAGGATCACTAGATGCTAGTCTTCCAGTCGTTGTAGCAGCCAGCAAAAATGAAGTATGAACTCTTTTTGTAATTGGGTTTAAATGTTCAGGTAAAGCATCTGAATAAGTATTTTTTAATTTTGAAACTTGTCTCCAGTCTAAAATTAATTTTGGAAACTCGTGACCTTTAAAAGCCAAATCCTCTAAAACACTTGCACTTGTTGCAAAACTTCCTTTTTTAGTTTTTTTTAATCCAGCTATTTTCAAGTCATTATAAATTATTTCACCTAATTGCTTTGGGGAAGCGATATTGAACTCTTTTTTAGAAATTTTAAATACTTCTTTTTCAAGTTTTTGGATTTTTTTTTCAAATTTAGATGAAAGAGATTTTAAAAATTTACTATCAATTTCAACTCCCTCTATTTCCATAAATGCAAGAATTTTAATTAATGGCTTTTCAAAAATTTCATAGATATTTATCATTTTTTCTGATTTTAAATTTTTGATAAATTTCTTGTATAATCTAAAAGTAACATCAGCATCTTCAGCAGCGTAATCTTTTGCTTTGTCTAATTCTACTTCGCTAAAATTAATTTCTTTCTTGCCTGTTCCTACCATGTCTTTAAAAGAAATAGTTTTATGACCTAAATGAATTTCTGATAAAGTATCCATATTATGTCTATTTTTTCCGGCATCTAAGACATAAGACATCAGCATTGTATCTTCCATTGATGAAAGAGTTATTCCACACTTAAAAAATACGATAAAATCAAATTTTATATTTTGACCTATTTTTTTAATACTAGGATCTTCTAATATTTTTTTTAATTTTTTAATTACAGCATCTTTTTTAAGACACTTAGGTGACTTGTGACCAACTGGTATGTAACATGCTTTTCCAATTTTAGAACAGAGAGAAATACCCACTAAGTCTGCTTGGTGAGGATCTAATGAAGTTGTTTCCGTATCAACTGCAACTTCACCAACCTCTTCTGCCTCCTCTATCCATTTATCAATTTCATCTAAGCTATTAATTAAGTAATAATTTTTATTATTTATCGTTTGTTGTTTTTCTAGATTTTGATTTACAATCTTGTTACTTTCTAATTCAGGTTCTCCATAAGCAGAAATTGCAGAGCTTAACAACCTGTTAAATTCCATTTCTCTTAAAAATTTATATAATTTATCTTTATTTATATTTTGTAATTTAAATTCACTTAACTCTCTATTAACAGGAGATTTATGATCTAGTGTTACAAGTTTTTTACTTATTAATGCTTTATCCTTATTCTCTATTAATGTTTCTCTTCTTTTATTTTGTTTAATCTCATTAGCAGATTTTAGTAAATTTTCTAGAGTGCCATATTTATTAATAAGCTCTGCAGCCGTCTTAATACCTATGCCTGGAACACCAGGTACATTGTCACTACTGTCTCCTGCTAAAGATTGCACATCAATAACTTTTGAGGCGTCTACTCCAAATTTTTTTACTACATCATCATCAGTTATAAATTTGTTTTTCATAGGATCAAAAATTCGAACCCCTTTTTTGTAAAGCTGCATTAAATCTTTATCTGATGAAACAATTGTAACCTTTGCACCTTTTTTAAGGATTTGATCCACATATGTAGCTATTAAATCATCTGCTTCATAATTTGGAAGATCAACAGATGGTAAATTGAATGCTAAGACTGATTTTCTTATGTACTCAAATTGTGGAGCCAAATCGTCAGGCGCCTCTGATCTATTAGCTTTGTAATCACTATAAATTTCATTTCTGAAAGTTTTTCTTGCTGAATCGAATATTACTGCAAAATGTGTTGGTTTTTGCAAGTTTTGATCAGATTTTGAGTCCTCTAATAATTTAAATAACATACTGCAAAAACCACTTACAGCACCTGTTGGAAGTCCATCACTTTTTCTACTCAATGGAGGCAAAGCATAATAAGCTCTAAATATATAACCAGAGCCATCAATCAAATAAAAATGATCTGTTTTTAGAATTTTATTCATGAAGTATAATTAAATATTATAATGATAACATATTCTGTATATAAAAAAATTTACTTTCAACTATTATAACAATTATAAGTAGATTATTTTTTATATTTTGAGTATTATTTAACAATGGAATTAACAAAAAATCTCACACAAGGTAAACTATTTAAATCTCTGGTTGTTATTGTTCTTGGTTCAATTGCACTAACCATATCAGCAAAGATCAAAATTCCTTTCTATCCAGTTCCTATGACTATGCAGACATTTGTTGTATTATTTTTAGGAATAAGTTTGGGACATAAAATTGCACTAGCTACAATTGGTCTATATCTAGTTGAAGGTATTGCAGGACTTCCCGTATTTTCAAATTCTCCTGAAAAAGGTATTGGATTAGTTTACTTTACGGGACCAACAATGGGTTACTTAATTGGTTTTTTAACGGCTGGTTACTTAGCTTCTAAAATAAAGATTGATGATAATTTTTTCGTTGTTTTATTTAAGTTAATTATCGCTACTTCAACAATCTATATTTTGGGTCTAATTTGGCTTGGAACATTGATTGGATGGGATAAGCCAATTTTTGCTTTAGGTGCAAAACCATTTCTATTAGCTGAGATTTTTAAAATTATGCTTTTGACTCTCTTGACTAAGCAAATAATTAAAATTAAAAAATTTATCTAGGTGATCTTTTAGATAGAATTCTTTGAAGAGTTCTTCTGTGCATTTTAAGTCTTCTGGCTGTTTCTGAAACATTCCTATTGCATAGCTCAAAGACTCTATGTATATGTTCCCACTTAACTCTGTCAGCAGACATGGGGTTTTCTGGTGGGGCTGCTTTTTTTGAAGGATCTGCTAATAACGCTTTTTCAACATCTTCCGCATCAGCAGGTTTAGCGAGATAATCAATAGCACCTTCTTTGATTGCAGCTACCGCCGTTGGAATATTTCCATAACCAGTTAACATTATAATTCTACTGTCACTATTTGAAGACTGAACTTCTTTTACAACCTCAAGTCCATTACCATCTGCAAGCCTTAAGTCTACCACAGCAAAACCTGGTTTCTTAGTTTTTACAGATTCAACTCCTTTTTGTACACTCTCAGCTTGAAAAACCTCAAATCCTTTTTTCTCCATCGCTCTTGCTAAACGCTCACGAAAGGGATTATCATCATCCACGATTAATAATGACTTATTATCAAAATCGCTAAGATTCTGTAGTTTTGCTTCTTCTTTCATGATCCTTATATGGGGTTTCTGCAGGAAATTACAATACATGAATTTTACGCATTTCAGGCTTGAATTATTTGCTTTACTTTAGTGCTGTTTACTTTATATGCCAAAAAATATTAAAGTTTTTTTAAAAAAGACTTTTTTTTATTAAATTTTTTTTGGAGGCATTTAAAATGCAAAAATTTAAATCAGTTGAAGAATTAGTTAATCAGCTGAAACCTGAAAAACCAGTTTACTGTATTAGAAAGAATTCCATTAAATCTGCTGTTAAATTTTTCCTAAACAAATTTCCAGGTAAAATTTTATATGCAGTTAAAACTAATCCGCACCCAGAGGTAATCAAAACAATCATAGAAAGTGGAGTTGAGCAATTTGATGTTGCTTCAATTGAGGAAATTAAAAATATTAGAACTTTTAGCAATACAGCTAAATGCTTTTTTATGCATACTGTTAAAAGCAGAGAAAGTATAAAAGAAGCATATTTTAATTATGGTGTAAAAACTTTTTCATTAGATACTAAAGATGAACTGATTAAAATAATTGAAAGTACAAATAATGCTAAAGATTTAGAGTTATTTGTAAGAGTAGCTGTTTCAAATGAACATGCAGAAATTGATTTATCAAAAAAATTTGGTGCTTTAACATCAGAAGCAATTGGTTTGTTAAGACTTGTAAAACAACATGCTAAAAAGATTGGTTTAAGTTTTCATGTTGGTTCACAATGTATGCATCCAATTTCTTATTCAAAAGGAATTAGTGAAATTGGAAATATAATTAAAAAGACAAAAATTATTCCAGATTACATTAATGTAGGTGGAGGTTTCCCTACAATATATCCTGACTTAATTCCACAATCTTTGGGTAGTTATTTTAATGAAATAAATAAGAGTTTAGAAAACTTAAAGCTTGAAAAACTTCCTGAAATTATTTGTGAGCCTGGCAGAGCTATAGTTGCTGAAAGTGGTTCAACAGTTGTAAGAGTTAATTTAAGAAAAAAACAAAAGCTTTATATTAATGATGGAACCTATGGTACTCTTTTTGATGCTGGTACACCAAACATTGTATTCCCATCTAGAATGATTAAAGAAAATTCTAATAAAATAATTTCAAAAAAATTAACTGCTTTTGATTTCTTTGGACCTACATGTGATAGCATGGATTATATGAAAGGTCCTTTTTTACTTCCAAATAATATTAAAGAAAATGATTATATTGAACTTGGTCAACTTGGGGCATACGGATTAACATTTAGAACCCAGTTTAATGGTTATTACTCAAACGAAATTTATGAAGTCGAAGATAACCCAATAATGACAATGTATGATAAAGACATTAACAAAGCTAACTTGGTAGCTTAATGTCGGGTCAAAAAAATCCAGGTCATAATAGTAAAAGAGATTTCTTAAAAAATCCTGTTGAACACATCGATATAACTTCTTTTGATAGTAGAAAAATTATTTCCTCAATGGAAAAAATGTCATTTGTTTCTAGAGAAACTGCAAGTGCAGCTAATATTTATAACGAGATGCTTAAAGATAAAGATTGTACAATTTTCCTTACTTTAGCAGGCTCTACTTCGGCAGCTGGATGCATGAATATTTATAAAGATTTAGTTAAATATAATATGGTAGATGCAATAGTTGCAACAGGTGCCTCAATAGTAGATATGGATTTTTTTGAAGCTCTTGGTTTTAAGCATTATCAAGGCTCACAATTTCAAGATGATACTGAGCTGAGGGACAACTATATAGATAGAATTTACGATACCTACATAGATGAAGAAGAGCTTCAAATGTGTGATAAAATAATATGTGAAATCGCTAATAACCTAGAGGCGAGAAGCTATACTTCTAGAGAGTTCATTTATGAAATGGGAAAATATTTAAAAAATAACTCAAAGAAGAAAGACTCTTTAATTGAAACCGCTTTTGACAACCATGTTCCTATTTTCTGCCCTGCATTTACCGACTCTAGCGCAGGATTCGGGTTAGTTATGCATCAAGAACAAAATCCAAAAAGACATATCACCATAGACTCAGTTAGAGAATTTAGAGAACTAACAGAAATTAAAATCAAATCTAAAGGTTCTGGATTATTTATGATTGGTGGTGGTGTGCCTAAAAACTTTATTCAAGATACTGTTATTTGTGCTGAACTATTAGGAAAAGATGTAGACATGCATAAATATGCTGTTCAAATTACTGTTGCTGATAGTAGAGACGGTGCATGTAGCAGCTCAACATTAAAAGAAGCAAGCTCATGGGGCAAAGTAGATATTACGAAAGAACAGATGGTGTTTGCAGAAGCAACTACTGTTTTGCCATTAATTGCTAGTGATGCTTATCATAAAGGTGAGTGGAAAAATAGAACAAGAAAAAACTTTACAAAAATTTTTAAATAAAATTGAAATATCTCTTAAATAAAAACGGATTTTTAGGAATTGATAATAAGTTTAGCTTTAAAGAAAAAGCTGTAATTGTTCCATTTGGATTAGAAAAAACTGTTAGTTATGGAGGAGGGACAAGAAATGGACCTAAAGAAATTATAAAAGCATCTCATCAAGTTGAGCTATATGATGAAGAGCTTAACTGCGAACCTTATAAGAAAATAGGTATTAAAACTTTAAAACCATTTAAAATAGACAAAAATATTAAAAAAGCCCTAAATAAAATCTCAAAAATTAATAAGGAGATTTTAGATAAAAAACTTTTCCCAATGACTTTAGGTGGAGAACATTCAATAACACCTGGATGTATTGTTCCTTTTACTAAAAAATATAAAAATATTTGCCTCTTACATTTTGACGCTCATGCAGATTTACGTCAAAGCTATAATGGAGAAAAATTTTCACATGCCTCAGCAATTAGAAGATGTCTGGATTATAAAAATGTTTCTTTAATTTCATTTGGGATAAGAAATATCTCAGAAAGTGAAATTCCATTTTTAAAAAAGAATTCTTCAAGAATAAATATATTTTGGGCAAAAGATAAAAAAAAATGGAATTTGTCTAAATTTAAAAAACTAATTCAAAACAAAACTGTTTATCTTACATTTGATGTAGACGGACTAGATTCAAGCATTATGCCTGCAACTGGTACACCTGAACCAGGAGGGCTTTTGTGGGATGAAACATTGGATATAATAAGAATTGCAGCAAAAAACTCAAAAATAGTTGGTGCAGATATTAATGAGCTGTCTCCAATTAAAGGATTTAATTCTTATAATTTTCTTGTTGCAAAATTAGCCTATAAAATTTTGTCTTATAAATTTTTATATTAAACTTTAATTGGTTTTATAATTTTCAATAACATTCTGAATGGTATCAACATTATTATAGCAACTAAAATTTTTACCGCTAAATCTCCAAGAGATAAAGTAACCCAAGGTACCCCTGTTGCATAAAATGATATTGAGAAAAATAAAAATGTGTCGACTGTTGATCCAATCAAAGATGAAGTAAGTGGTGCAACAAACCACTCTTTTTTTCTTAATCGATCAAAAATTTGAATGTCCAACAATTGAGCAGTAATAAAAGCAACCCCTGATCCAATTGCAATTCTAACTGAGATTAAATCTGCAAAATCAGTTGAGAATAACAATGTAAATATAATTCCTATTAAAAAACCCAAATATACAATTTGCCTTGCCAATAATTTTCCATACGACCTATTTGCTAAATCTGTTATTAAAAAAGCTATTGGGTAACTAAAAGCTCCATAAGTTAAAATCTCATTTAATCCAAAATAGTTGATTGGGAACTGAACTAAATAATTAGAAGATAGTACAACAACACCCATCATTATTGACAGGGTAATAAATAATTTGTTCATTAAGCTGATTTAGCTACAGGTTTCTTTTTAAAAGGGGATTTAATTAAAACTACTTTTTTTAACTTTTTTAATCTAGGAGATAAATTTTTATTTTTTACAGTTTTTAAAAATTCATCAAAACTACCTTTTTTGTCAACTGACCTTACACCTGAGTTACTTACAGTAAGTTTTAAACTCCTTCCAGTAAGCTCACTTGTAAATTTTACTTTTTTTAGGTTAGGTAAAAATCTTCTTTTAGTCTTGTTGTTAGCATGACTAACATTATGACCTTTCATTGGAATTTTACCGGTAAGTTCGCATTTTTTTGACATAATAACAGTGCCTATATAAGGGGAGATATTGAAGGCGTCAAGTTTAATACATTTAAGAAACAGTTTTATTTCCAACAATTTCTGTGAAATTTTTGACACCATCTCTTATTAGTAATTCTTTTAGGTCTTTTTTAATCATGCCAGCAATATTGGGTCCTTGAAATACCATACCGGTATACAACTGAACATAATCTGCTCCTAATAAAAACTTATCATAAGCAGCTTTACCTGAGTCAACGCCGCCCACTCCAATTATTTTAATTTTACCTTTAATTAAATTGTAGAACTTACTTATTAAAAGATTTGATTTTTTTTCAATAGGTTTTCCAGATAAACCACCTTTTTGATGTTTCTGTATATTTTGAAGTGTTTCCCTAGAAGCTTCAGAGGTATTTGAAATTATTATTGCGCTTATTTCATTTTTTAAAAGTATTTCTGAAATTAATTCAATTTGATTTTCACTTATATCTGGTGAAATCTTTACAGCTACAGGAATTTCAGATTTTAATTGTTTTTTTTTATCTGAGACAGATTTTAACAACTCTTTCAATTTATTCTCTTCATGAAAATTTCTAAGATTTTCAGTATTTGGTGAAGAAATATTAATTGTAATATAATCTGCAACTTCAGAAAATTTTTCTAATCCAATTAGATAATCATTCAACCTATCATTTGAATTTTTATTTGGACCTACGTTTACACCTAGTACACCTAGTTTTTTATTAGATATTATTCTGTTTAATATTGCATCTGATCCATGGTTGTTAAAACCTAGCCTATTAATTAATGCTTGATCTTCTACTAATCTAAACACTCTTGGTTTTTCATTCCCATATTGTTTTAATGGTGTAACCGTACCTACTTCAACAAATCCAAAACCCAACTTAAATAAAGGGTTGTATACCTCAGCATTCTTATCGAAACCTGCTGCAATCCCTATGGGATTATCAAGATTTTGATTAAATAATTTTGTTTTTAAAATAGGATCATTTTTGTTTTCATCAAATATGTTTGAAACTAGATTAAGTTTGAGTGATTGAATTGCTAAAAAATGTGCTCTTTCAGGATCTATTTTAAATATTAATGATCTTAAGTTTGAATACATTATTTCAATTTACTAATTATCAACTCTTTTGTTTCGTTAACACCGAAAAAACTTATAAAAAAACCCATTCTAGGTCCATTTTCATCTCCGAATACCACTTCATAAATTAATTTAAACCAATCTCTTAGGTTTTGTGCATACCCATTCTCTTTACCTGTTGAATATATTAATGTTTGTATATCCTCAGGAGACATCTGATCATTACATTGTTCTAAAGTTTTAACTAAAGCTTGTAGAGCTAATTTTTCATTTTCAGATGGATTTTTATATTTTTTTTGAGCCTTAATAACATCATTAAAATACTTAATTGCATAACCAACTAGTCCATCAAAAATTGGAAAGTTTTTTTCATGAATATTAGATTTATATTTTTTAACAAACTTCCATAATAAATCTTTGTTATCAGCATTGCTTGTCTCAACTAAATTCAACAACATAGAAAAAGACATAATCATTTCTTCTTTTGGAATATTGCCATTATGAACATGCCAAACAGGATTCATTACCAATTGTTGTTCTGTTTGTTTTTTTGATTTTTCAATATTATCAAGGTACTCATCTACAGCTTTTGGCACTATTTGATTATAAAGTTTTTTAGCTCTTTTTGGATTTTGATACATGTATAAAGATAAGCTTTCAGGTGAGGCATATTTTAACCACTGATCGATGGTAATACCATTTCCTTTAGATTTTGAAATTTTTTCACCCTTTTCATCAAGAAATAATTCATAAGCAAATCCAGATGGATGTTTTTTACCAATTAAATTTATAATTTTAGTTGATAAAATTGCACTCTCAATAAGGTCTTTTCCATACATTTCAAAATCTATATCTAGAGCATACCATCTCATTGCCCAATCAACTTTCCATTGTAATTTACAATTTCCATCCAAAATACTAGATTCTAATTTTTTACCTTTATTATCAAAAATTATTTTAGAATTTTTTTTATCAATTTCTATAACTGGAATTTCGAGAACATGACCTGTGTCTGGACAAATAGGTAAAAAAGGACAGTAAGTTTGTTGACGTTCTTTACCTAAAGTTGGAAGTATAATATTCATTATACCATCATAATTTTCTAAAATAATTTTTAAAGTTGGGTTGAAAAAACCACCTTTGTATAAAGATGTTGAGCTTTTAAAACTGTATTTAAAATTAAAACTATTTAAAAAATCTTTTAACATTTCATTATTATGTTCTCCAAAACTTGCAAATTTTTCAAATGGATCTGGAACTTGTGTTAATGGTTTATGTAGATTTTTATTTAACAATTCCTGATTAGGAACATTATCAGGAACTTTTCTTAGACCATCCATATCATCAGAGAAAGTAATTATTTCGGCTGGTAAATCTGTAAGTTGCTTTAAAGCATTAACCATCATTGAGGTCCTTGCAACTTCTCCAAATGTTCCAATATGAGGAAGACCACTTGGGCCATATCCTGTTTGAAGAGTAATTTTACCTTTTTTATCAATAAATGATTTTCTCTCACGAAGCATTTTTTTTGCTTCAACGAAAGGCCAAGCACTTGTTTTTTCTAAAATTTCTTTTTTAATCACGAATATATCTTTTATAAAAATCTTAAATTGGCGATTTTATTAATTCTTATAGAGTTGAAATTTATTTACCATAAAATAATGTTCTTTCAAAATGTCTAATTATAAAACTGTTTTTTTTACACTAGGAATTTTGCAAATAATTTTAGGGATCTCAATGTTCATCCCTATAATTGCTCAATTTATTTATTCAGAAATAGATTCATCATTTTTTGGTGCATCTATTATTACTATAATTTTTGGATCATTATTTTTTCTTTCTAATCTAGACCACGAAAAAAAATTAAATTTGCAACAAGCATTTTTATTAACTGCCTTGTCATGGTTAAGTATTGCTATTTTTGGATCTTTACCATTTATATTTTCGACTATTGAACTTTCAATTACTGATGCTTTTTTTGAAAGTATGTCTGGTATTACAACAACTGGATCAACAATTATTTCTGACTTAGAGAATGCACCAAAAGGTATTCTATTATGGAGAGCAATACTTCAATGGTTGGGGGGTATTGGTATAATTATTATGGCAATTACCCTGATGCCTATAATGAATGTTGGTGGTATGCAATTATTTAAAATTTCTAGCAACGACTCATCTGAAAAAATTCTTCCTAAATCAAAAGAAATAGCTTTAAGACTTATTTATATTTATTCAGGCCTAACTGCTCTTTGTGCATTATCATATTGGGTATTTGGAATGGGAAAATTTGATAGTTTAACTCATTCTATGACTACCATAGCTACAGGTGGATTTTCTAATTATAATCAATCTATCGGATATTTTGACAGTGTTCTTATAGAAATATCATCAATGATTTTTATAATTTTAGGAAGTATTCCATTTATTGCATATATTAAATTTATTAGTGGTAACAAAAAAATATTTTTAAATGATATTCAAATCAGAACATTTATTAAAATAATAATTATAAGCATTATTATATTATCAATTTATTTATTATTTAATAATAACGGAAACTTTAGTTTAAGATCAATTTTTTTTAATACAATTTCAATATTGACTGGAACAGGTTATGTAAATGCTGAATTTGACGGTTGGGGAAGTTTTCCTATAACAATATTTCTTGCATTAATGTTTATTGGGGGCTGTGCTGGATCAACTACTTGTGGAGTCAAAATTTTTAGAATTCAAATTCTATATTTATTTATATTAAATCAATTAAAAAAAATTATATATCCTAAGGGAATATTTATAATTAAATACGATCAAGGATCTGTTGATGATAAATTTATTGCATCAATAATTTCATTTATTTATTTTTACTTTGTTATTTTTTTTATTTTGGCTGCATTATTATCATTAACTGGTCTTGATTTTATAACTGCTATCTCTGGAGCGGCAACATCAATATCAAATGTTGGTCCTGGTTTAGGTCCTATAATAGGGCCTAATGGAGATTTTTCATCATTGCCCGATATTTCTAAATGGATCTTAACTGTAGGTATGATTTTAGGTAGACTTGAGTTGTTTGCAATATTAGTATTGTTCTTACCATCTTTTTGGAAAAATTAATTATGTCTGAAACAAAGAAACAAACATGGCTTGATTCTCTTGCAGTTTATAAAGATATTCGAATGGTAAGAATTCTTTTATTAGGTGCAATAAGTGGATTTCCATGGGTATTAATTGCAAGTAGCTTAAGTCTTTGGCTTAAAGAAGAAGGTCTTAGTAGATCAACAATTGGATGGGCAGGTTTAATTTTTGGAGTATACGCTTTCAATTATTTGTGGGCTCCCATTATAGATAGAATTCAAATTCCAATACTTACAAAAAAATTAGGTCATAGAAGAGGATGGATAGTTTTGATGCAATTAATTATTTTGTTAAGTCTTGTTGTTTGGAGTGTGATTAATCCAACTGAAAATTTGGCTTTATTAATTACTGTAGGTTTAATTATTGCTATTGCATCAGCAACCCAAGATATAACTGTGGATGCATTAAGAATTGAACAGATAAATGAAAATGAAGGAAAATCAATGGCTGCAGGTGCAGCCATGGCTGTTGTTGGTTGGTGGACAGGTTATAAATTAGGTGGAGTTGTTGCTTTATTTACGGCAGAATTTTTTGAAAACCTAGGGGTGGCTGACTACTGGCAGGCTACTTTTTTAATTTTAGGTATTTTAATAATTTTAATGAATATTGGATTAATGTTTGTTCATGAACCTATAGAGACAAACAGACAAGCAAAACAGAGAGAAACAGACAAATTAATTGAAGGAAAACTTGGATCTAGCAATATTATTACAAACTTTATCGCTTATATTACGGGAACTATAGGCGGACCTATTATTAGTTTTTTTAGAAAAAATGGTTTTGCCATTGCAGCTGGAATTTTAGGATTTGTTTTCTTGTTTAAGATAGGTGAGGCATTTATGGGGAGAATGTCTATTGTTTTTTATAAAGAAATTGGTTTCTCCAAAGGTCAAATTGCAATTTATTCAAAAGGTCTTGGTTGGATAACAACAGTTGTATTTACTTTGTTGGGTGGAGTAATGGCGATGAGAGCTGGAACAATTAAAACTATGTTCTTTGCTGGTGGGTTAATGGCTATAACCAATCTTTTATTTGCAGTTTTAGCATGGACTGGAAAATCAGAAATTTTATTTGCAATTGCGGTTATAGCTGATGATATCACAGCAGCTTTTGCAACTGTAGCATTTGTTGCATTTATATCATTGCTAGTTGATAGAACTTATACAGCCACACAATATGCATTGCTCGCTTCAATTGGTACTGCTGGTCGTACTACTTTAGCTTCATCCTCAGGAGCTCTAGTTGATTGGTTAAACGGAGATTGGGGAACATTTTTTGTTTTAACGACTATAATGGTGATACCATCATTAATTTGTTTGTGGTTAATTAAAAACAAAATTAAAATTGGTGCAAAATAATTTTTATTTCATAGGTAATTTTTCGAATATTTACAAAAATCCTTCGAAAAGATCTGAGGTAACTTCACAAATTATACATGGTGAAAAATTCAAAATATTGGCAAAAAATAAAAATTGGATAAAAATTAAAACTTTATTTGATAATTATAAGGGGTTTATAAAAAATTCAAAATATATAGAAAAATTTACCCCCAATTATAAAGTCAGTTCACTAAAAGCAAAGATTTATAAAAAACCTGGAATTGGAACTAGCAGTTGGCTTCCACTTGCATCCAATTTATCTGTATTTGAGCAAAATAAGGATTACGTAAAAATTGAAAAAAATAAATGGATTAAAAAAACAGATATTAAAAAAATAAACCATAAAGAAAATAATTTTACAAAAATATTTAAAAAATTTCTCGATGTAAAATATGTTTGGGGTGGAAAAACATTTAAAGGTATTGATTGTTCAGCCTTATTACAAATATTTTATTTTTATAATAATTCGTTTTATCCAAGAGATACAAAAGATCAGATCAAATATACAAAAAAGAATTCAAAGAAAAGACTATTTAAAAAAGGAGATATTATTTTTTGGAAAGGTCATGTTGCTATGTGTTTAAATTCTAAACAACTAATTCATGCTTATGGTCCAGAAAGAAAAGTAATTATTATGCCAATTATAGAAACAATTAATAGAATTGAAAAAACTGCCAAGCTAAAGGTAAAAAAAGTATCTAGAATAAAATATTAATTTCTTCCAAAGTCAGGCTTGTCTATATCTTGTTTCAATTTGATGATTTTTGACCTTACTTTTTTAGTCTGAATAAGTTTCTTTACGATAGACTTATTATTTTTTGAATTTATATCTTTTTTAAATTGATTTAAATTTTTAATAAATAAATCAATCGCTTTTGAAATATTATTTTTATTGTTAAAAAAAATATCTCTCCACATGATTTCATTTGATGCTGCAATCCTAGAAAAATCTCGTAATCCACCAGCGCTATATTTGATTAGCTCATAATTTTGTTTTTTCTCAAAATCTTGTGCAGATTTCACCAGATTATATGCAATTAAGTGTGGTAAATGACTAGTAATAGAAAAAATTTTGTCATGTTTTTCAGCGCTCATAACAACTACTTTTGCTCCAATTTTTCTCCAAAACTTAGTTAGAATATTTATATTATTTTTTTTAATATTTTTTTCTTTAATTATTATGCACCATCTATCAGTAAACATATTTTCTTTACCATGCTCTGGTCCACTGACCTCTGATCCAGCTATCGGGTGGCTTTGAATCCAATGGATACCTTTCTTTAAAAATTTATTTATAATTTTAGAAGTTTCAATTTTTGAAGAACCAATATCTGTAATCAATGTTTTTGATGGTATAAATTTATTAATTTTTAAAATAATATTTTTGTATTCACTCATTGGCGTACAAAAGATAATTAAATCAGAATTACTTATACCTTCTTTTAATGATTTAACAATTGTTCCAGGTAATTTTAATCTTTTTATCTTAGCAATATTTGATTTTGATTTTTCATAAATGAATATTTTTTTTGCTATTTTTTTTTTGCTAATACGCCTTAATAAAGATGAACCTAATAATCCACAGCCAATAATTAAAATATTTTTCATTTTTTCAATACATGCTTAATAACATTCATAAATTTTGTGTTTTCTTTTTTAGATCCAATAGTTAACCTTAATTTATTCTTTATATGATAACCATCTTCTGTTGATCTTAAAATAATTCCATTTTTTTTAAGTTTTTCATAAAGAAATTTTGCTGAGTATCTGCATTTTTCAAAATTAAGTAACAAAAAATTTGCTGAAACTGAATTTGAAAAAATATTATATTTCTCAAGAAATTTCTTAATTTTTTTAGAATATAATAAATTATGTCTAATCGATTTATTAATGAAAGCTTTATCCTTAAGTGACTGAATGGCAGCTAATTGAGCAATACCATTTACATTAAATGGTGGTTTTATAACATTTAGCGCATCAACTATTTTTTTTGATCCATATCCCCAACCTACTCTCAGAGAAGCTAATCCAAACATTTTTGAAAAAGTTCTAAGGATGAAAACATTGTCTTTATTTTTAAACAATTCTAACCCAGATGAATAATCTTTATTTTTCATATATTCTGCATAAGCATCATCTATAACTAGTAAAATTTTTTTATTTAATCTTTTTCTTAATTCTAAAACTTCTCTTTTCGTTAAGTAAGTTCCTGTAGGATTGTTTGGGTTAGCTATAAACACAATTTTAGTTTTTTTTGTTATTTTCTTTAAAATTTCATTTACTGAAACTTTAAAATTAATTTCTTTTGCAAATAAAACTTTTGCACCTACAATTTTTGAGTAAATTCTATACATTAAAAAACTGTACTCTGGTACCACAACCTCATCTTTTGGGTTTAAAAACAACTGGCAGAGCATTTGAATAACTTCATCTGAACCAGCTCCACAAATAATTTTCTCAGAATTACATTTATATGCTTTAGATATTGCTTTTCTTAAATTTTTAGATTTTCCATCTGGATATTTATCTAAATTCAAATTTTTATTTGATATTATTTTCTTTGCTTTAGGGCTCATACCTAAAGCAGACTCATTTGCAGAAAGCTTAATTACGTTCTTAAGTTTCTTAACTTTTGATTTACCAGGCTTATAAGCCTCAATTTTAAATTTTTTGAAATTTGGAGTTATCATTTTTTTTAATTTATGTGCTCTTTATAGATAAAATTACAAAATTTTATAGAGAATAAGAGGATTTTTTAAAAAATTGACATAATAAATAAGTTCTAGTAAAAAAATTATGCGCTGATTTAACTGAATTGCGAGCGCTTAAAAAAAACCGCTAAAATAGTTTTTTTTCTCACAATTCGAAACAGTCAAAAACTATGAATATTGAGAAAAATATAAAAACTTTAATTGTAAAGAAACCACTAAAATTAGACTGTGGAAAGACTATAAAAGATTTTCCGATAGCCTATGAAACTTACGGTTCACTTAATTCAAAAAAAGATAATGCAATATTAGTTTTTCATGCTCTAACAGGAGATCAATTTGTAACCGGAATAAACCCTGTAACTAACAAAGAGGGTTGGTGGAGTTATGCAGTAGGTCCTGATAAAGCTATCGATACTAATAAATATTTTGTTATTTGCTCTAATGTAATTGGTGGATGTATGGGATCATACGGACCAAGTCATAAAGATCCTGATCAAAAAATTTTTGGAACAAATTTTCCTGTTATTACAATTAATGATATGGTGAATGCTCAATATAATTTACTTGATCATTTTGGTATTGATAAACTGTTTTCTATAACTGGTGGTTCAATGGGAGGTATGCAGGTCCTTCAGTTTATTAGCAACTTTCCTGATAAATCAAAAACAGTTATACCGATAGCAACCACATCTAGTCATTCAGCTCAAAATATTGCTTTTAACGAGCTAGGTAGACAAGCTATTGCAGCTGATAATAACTGGAAAGATGGGAATTATACATCAAACGATACTAATCCTGGAAAAGGATTGGCAGTAGCTAGAATGGCAGCTCATATTACTTATTTATCTAAAAAAGGTTTGCAGGAAAAATTTGGAAGAAAGTTACAAGAAAGAGAAGATCTTAAATTTGGTTTTGACGCTGATTTTCAAATAGAAAGTTATTTAAGATATCAGGGCTCAGTTTTCGTAGATAGATTTGATGCAAATAGTTATCTTTATATTACTAGAGCTATGGATTATTTTGATTTAGCTAAGCAATTCAATGGTAATCTTTCAGAAGCATTTATAAATACAAAAGCGAAATTTTTTATAATTTCATTTACTTCAGATTGGCTTTATCCAACCCAAGAAAATAAAGATATTGTGATTGCTTTAAACTCAATAGGAGCTGATGTTGGATTTGTAGAAATTAAGTCAGATAAGGGTCACGACTCCTTTTTACTAGACGTTCCTGATTTCTTAAATGCACTTAAAAACTTTTTAGATAAATCTTACGAAGAAAATTAATTATGAAAAATGAATTTCAGGTAATAGCAGATTTAATTGAAAAAGATAAGAAAGTCTTAGATGTAGGTTGTGCCGATGGAACCTTGATGAAATTTTTAAAGGATAATAAAAATATAAATATAAGAGGATTAGAGATTTCAAAAGAAAAAGTGCAAGAATGTATTGCTAAAGGATTAACTGTAATTGAAGGAAATGCTGAAAAAGATTTAAAGCAATTTCCAGACAAATCATTTGATTATGTTGTTTTAAGTCAAACCCTTCAAGCTTTTCTTAATCCTGAATTAGTTCTAGATGAACTTTTAAGAGTTGGAAAAAAAGCAATAGTTACAATTCCTAATTTTGGATACTGGAAGGTAAGATTTCATTTATTATTTAAGGGTACAATGCCAATTACAAAAACATTACCAGATGAATGGTATAACACACCAAATTTACATATGTGTACAATCAAAGATTTTTTTCACTTTGTAAAATCAAAAGATATTAAAATTTTTAAATCACTCGCTTTAAATAATCTTAATTCATCAATAATAAGTGAGAGTAATTTAGGTGTTAAAAATTTGTTTGCAGATCTAGGTATATTTTTGATAGAAAAATAAAATGCGTATTGAAATTATACCCTGTCTTCAAGACAACTATAGCTATTTAATAATAGACGAAAGTAACAATTTTGCCTGTGTTGTAGATCCCAGTGAGTCTGAACCAATAATTGATTTCCTAAAAAATAAAAATATTAAATTAAAATATATTCTTAATACTCATCATCATTATGATCATATTGG
>NZ_CVSU01000010.1 GCF_001180205.1 Candidatus Pelagibacter communis
ATTGGGATGTAGAACTAGAGTCTTAAATTTTCTCAGATATATTTATTGCAATTTTTGATCCAGTTTTAATAATTTTATCTAATATAGAGTATGGACCTTCTTTTGTAGCACCCTTTTCATAGGCAATATCTTTATGACTTAATTCATCTTCTCTGAATTTAATTATTTTTTTTTTAAGTTTTGGTTCACTATTATCAAGTTGTTTAATTTGGTTTAAGTAATGCTCGTCTATCACTTCTTCAACGGAAGCAGTACAAAGCATGGCCGTTTTCTTACCAAGTAAAGTGGAACCAAAACCTAATCCTACGCCTAATAAATCCCATAAGGGTAAGAATTTTGTAGGTTTTATATTTCTTTTTTTAATTTCTTCTTCAAAAAAATCAGAATGTTCTTTTTCATGAACTTTCATTTCTTCAATTGTTTTTTTTAAAGCTTCATCTTTAACTAATGTGTTTAGAGCAAGCAACTGTCCTTCATAAATTTTAACAGCACCACGTTCTCCAGCATGATCAACTCGAATGAACTCTTCTATTTTCTTTTTATTAATTGTTGTCATAATTTAAATAAGTTCTTGTTGTAAAATATATTATTAATATTGATATTATAATATTGTAACTTGTAAGAGATAATCCTAAAATTTTAAATGTAACATCTTTGCAGCTTACATTTTTCTCTTGTAACTGCCTTAATATGTCTTCTTTTGAGAGTAAATTTGAGCCATTTTTTAAATCGCAAACTAATGACTCTTCAATAAAACCTTGCTCAATACCCAAATGATATAAAGATAAAATAGTAGCAGCTAAAAAAACTAAAATAAGAGAAAGAATAAAATATTTTTCAAGATAAATAAATTTATAATTTAATAAAATAATTATTAATGCTAGTAGGTATGGAATTCTCTCCATTACACATAAGTTACAAGGTTGATGTCCTAAAACATATTCAATAAAAAATGCTGAAGATAAAGCAATAATGCTAATTAAAAAAATTAACTTTAATGTAATTGTTTTGTTAATCTCAACCATTAAATTTTAAAAATAAATAAATAATAATAAATATTATAACTATAATAATTCCAATTATGGTGAACCATTTTGATCCATGTTTTT
Organism: Candidatus Pelagibacter communis; assembly: GCF_001180205.1. Classification (GTDB taxonomy): domain Bacteria; phylum Pseudomonadota; class Alphaproteobacteria; order Pelagibacterales; family Pelagibacteraceae; genus Pelagibacter; species Pelagibacter ubique_O. The sequence continues at coordinate 1,110 of NZ_CVSU01000010.1, forward strand.
CCATGAACTCTGTAAATAATTCTCCAAACTTATAAGACAAGTAGGAAACTATAAAAAATCTCAGGCTTCTTGAAATTAAGCTAACAATTATAAAAATAGGAAGATTAAAAGCAATTAAACCACTTGAAATAGTAAAGGCTTTATAAGGTAATGGTGTAAAGCCTGCTAAAAAAAGAACACTCAGCCATGCGAGGAATCCACTGCCCTGAGACATGCTTAATTTTAAATTTTCAACTTTATCTTGATAACCATAAAATTCGATTACATACATTGCTAAATCAAAAAATAAATAACCTATCAAATATCCAAAAATTCCTCCAAGAACTGAAAATATTGAAGCTATCAAAAATATTTTCAAATATTCCTTTTTTTTAGCAATTACCATTGGAATTATCATTGCATCTGGAGGTATAGGAAAAAAAGAACTTTCTATAAAAGATACAAGCCCTAAATAAAAATTAGAACTTTTATGTGCAGCTAATTCTAAACATTTTTTGTAAAGTGTTTGAAACATTTTTAGGTTTTAATATAAATTTAGTTCTTATACTATTAAATATAATTTAAATGAATACCAAGGGCGAATGGCGGAACTGGTAGATGCGCACGACTCAAAATCGTGTTTCGCAAGAAGTGAGAGTTCGATTCTCTCTTCGCCCACCAAGTAACTATGAATTTAGATAATTTAAATAATTTGATAGAATTATTTGCTAATCAAGCAAATAAACAAAATAAAAAAGATATTTTTTTAGAATGGCTAAACTCAAGTAATAAAAAAGCATACACATGGGAACAAACTGAAAAGAATATTTTAAATTTATCAAAAGTTATTAAAGAAAATATAAAAGAAGGTGATAGATGTCTTTTAGTTTCAGAGAATAGACCCGAGTGGTTTGTTTCTGATTTAGCTATAATGTTAGCTGGTGGTATCACAGTTCCAGCATATACAACTTATATACAAGATGATTATAAGTATTTGATAGAAGATTGTGAACCTAGCTTAGTTATTGTTTCTAATAATGAAATGTTAAAAAAATTAAGTAATATAATTAATGAAAAAGACTTTATAAAAAAAGTAATTACTTTAGATCAAATAGATAAGGTAATAAATAATTTAAATTTAAATAACAAAGAAAGATATTTAGATTACAATTCTATTATAAAAAATAGTATCCTAGCAGACGATAAAATCGAAAATAATAAATTAAATAGAAAGTCTCCAGCGTGTATAATTTATACTTCAGGGACTGGAGGAAATCCCAAAGGTGTAATTTTAAGTCATGGTGGAATTTTAAATAATGTTAAGGGATCTTGTGAAATTACAAAACCAATATTTAATTCAAGACCAGTATTTTTAACTTGGCTTCCGCTTTCTCATTCTTATGAGCACTGTCTTCAATTTGTACAGATAGCAGTAGGAGCTAGAGTATTTTATGCTGAAAAAATTGAAAAACTTCTAGAAAATATATCTGAAGCAAAGCCTACAATTATGGCAGCTGTCCCTAGGTTTTACCAAAACCTTTACAACAAAATACACATGAATTTAAAAAAACAAACGGGTTTTAAAGCAAAATTAATTGAAGCAACTCTTCGTCTGGGAAGAAAAAAACTATTAAATCAAAAAATGACCTTTTCTGAAAAATCAATGAATTTTATTGTTGATATATTAGTTAGAAAAAAAATAAAAAAACAATTTGGTGGAAATTTAAAAGCTTTTGTTTCAGGTGGTGGTGCTCTAGATAAAGAAATAGGTGAATTTTTAAATGCCATAGGATTACCTACTCTCCAGGGTTATGGTTTAACAGAAACATCACCAGTAGTAAGTTGCAATCCAATACATAAAATCAAAGTGGAAACTGTAGGCCCTCCATTTAAAGGAAATGAAGTTAAAATTGCTGAAGATGGAGAAATTTTAGTTAAAGGCGAAAATGTAATGCTAGGATATTGGAACAAAAAAGAAGAAACTGAAAAAGTAATTATAAATGGATGGTTACATACAGGTGATATTGGAGAGATAGACCCAAATGATGGTTATTTAAAAATTACTGATAGAAAAAAAGATATAATAGTAAGTGCTGGTGGAGATAATATTTCACCTGCTAAAATTGAAAATATGATTACGAATGAACCAGAGATAGATCAATGTATGGTTTATGGTGATAAAAAAAATTATTTAGTTGCTTTAATTGTTCCTAATAAAAATTTTTTTAATGAAAAAGAAAAAATAAATAAAGTAATTGAAAAAATAAATAAAAAATTAACTTTATTAGAAAAGATAAAAAAAATTCAATTAATAGATGAAAATTTTTCTATTGAAAATGGTTTAATGACACCAACAATGAAAGTAAAAAGAAAAAAAGTTACAGAAAAATATAAAAATCAGTTAGAAAATCTTTATTAAAATATTTAATTAAAATTGTTTATTAACCGCATAAACATTAACTAAATTAATAAAAAAAAGTTTTATAAAAATAAAAAGTTAAAAATAAATTTATAAAATTTAACTTTTAATTTAAGAATTGACATAACTTATAGAAAAAAATAAAAATATGGTAACAACGAATCAATATGATTCGTTTAACTAAAAAAGGGAGCTAAAGATGCCTAAGAAAAGAAAAAAAGCGGCAAAGAAAACTAAGAAAAAAGCTAAGAAAAAAGCTAAGAAAAAAGCAAAAAAAAGAAGAAGAAAATAGTAACTTAGTATTCTTTACAAAAAACGCTTCTCATTACAGTTTGTGTGAGAGGCGTTTTTTTTTACTCATCAATTGGTTCGTCGTTATCAGAAATTGGCTCGTCTACAGGTATTTCATTAGTTGTAGTTTTTGCAGCTGTTACTGGTTGAGGCTGCCCACCTAAATTTCTTTTTAGTGCTTTATCCAATTTTTTTTGAGTATCTTCTAATGATACATTTAAAACAATCTGAAATTCAGACAGTATTCTCTCATAAGCTTTTTCAAATAATTGTCTTTCACTATAAGACTGGTCAACCATAAGGTCATCACCCTTGTTTAAATCTCTGACAACCTCAGCTAATTCATATATTTTTCCAGAAGAAATTTTTGCTTCATATTCTTGCGCTCTTCGACTCCACATTGATCTTTTAATTTTTGGTTTACTTTTTAAAATTGAAATACATTTATTTACTTGATTAATAGTTGCTAACGGCCTTAAGTGAGATTGCTTGTTTACAGGGACCATTCCATTAGCTTTGTCTTTTTCAAATTTAATAACATACGTTTCAACATCAATTCCACCAATGTTGATCTTTTTAAATTCAGTAATTTGCCCTACCCCATGCTTTGGATATACAACATGATCTTTAATTTTGTATTCTCTTTTTTCTGTTTCTTGTTTTTTAACTTTTTTTATTTCAGGCTTAACTTCATTTGTTTTTGAAATCCTTAAATTATCTACTTTCGGTTCAACTGTCGTTTCTTTAATTTTAACAGTTTTTTTTGTTTTAGTTAATTTGGGTGAAACTTTTTTAACAACTTTTTTAGTTTTTTTTGAAACTATTTTTTTAGCTTTTTTAGCTTTTACTTTTTTTTTAACGTTTACAGCCTTTTTTTTAGAAACTTTTTTTTTCACTTTATTATCTTTTTTACCTTTAAAGATTTTCTTTAAAATATTTTTCGTACTTATTTTGCTCATTTTTAAATTTTTCGTGATCCGCTGGGGGATCTTTTTTTTCACTTATGTTAGGCCAGATTTCAGAGTATTTTTTATTGATCTCTAACCATTTTTCACTTCCAGGTTCAGTGTCAGCTTTTATGGCATCGACAGGACATTCTGGCTCGCAAACGCCACAATCTATACACTCATCGGGTTTAATTACAAGCATATTTTTACCTTCGTAAAAGCAATCGACCGGGCAGACATCAACACAGTCTGTTAGTTTGCACTTAATACAATTGTCGTTAACGATATATGTCATTTTGAATTTTGTTTAATTCTTTCTTTAATATCGCCCATTGTTTTATTGTCAATGTAAAGTAAACCCGCAAGTCGTCTCATTAAATTAGTTTCATATATATCAGCATCTTTGTTTGAATAGATTATAGACCACAAAGCCTCAATAATTTTAATTTTATCTTGCTCGGGCAACACCTTTACTTCTCGGGTAAAATCTAAAATTTGATTTGAGCTTTCTTCAATTTTTTTTGCTTCTTCAATTGTTTTAGAAATATTTTCATCTTCTACACCAAGCTCTTTAAGTGTTTTTTTAATAATTTCTTGTTCTTTATCAGTATAGTACTCATCTATTTTTGCAGCATGAATTAATAAAGCACAAACTTTTGTGAGAAAATTATTATTTTTTGTTTCTTCTTTTTTAAAAAACATTTTAATTTAAATTTAAATTCTTTAATATTTTAAACGGATTTTCGTTTGAGATCTTTTTTGGGGTAATTTTTTTAAATTTCTTAGTAGGACTATATTTAAAAAAAATTTCGTTTTCTTTCTCAAATATTTTATAATTCATTTTTTGAAGTAATTTTTTGAAATTATCCTTACTACATCCTAAAAGATTTAACATTTCTGGAACTAATTTTGTTTCAGAATTTTCCTTTGAACTAGAATTTATTATTAATACAAATAACCTTTCCAAAATATCAATTCTTACAAAAAAATTATCAAATTTTTCAAATCCACACAAAAGCATAAAGTTTTTATTTTTTACTTCTTTATCATCTAAAAAATTCAAACCAAAGGTAGGTGGTTTTAAGTTATGAAATTTTTGATAAAAATTTTTCCACAATAATGTTCGCAAAGATACCGCTTCTGGTTTAATTAATTGATAAAGAAAAACATGATATCTTCCAAACTTTACTCCTAAGTCTCTAAGAATTTTTCTTTCATTTTGTTCTAAGTTTTTTAAGTATTCAGAAACTTGATCTCGCTTTAATACTCCATTATTTTCATAGAGTTGGTATGACAGCGCTTTAATTGACGAATTATTTTCTTTTATATTTTTTAAATCAATTAAACTTTTAAGAACATTATTTATTTTTGAATGTATCCATTTATTAATATAGTCATTTAATTTTTGTTTAGTGTTTTTTTCAATAACATCATCAACAATTAAATCAAAATTAGGATTTAAATAATCATTACCTGTTGTTAATTTGGCAATTGGGAAATCATTCCAGTAAATTTTAAAATCTTCATTCAAACTAATTAATCCTGTATCAATTATTGATTGAACACGTTTTTCTAATTCTGGACCAATAGTTTGCCTAGCTGCTTTTTTTAAAGATTTAATATCAGTTTCCAAAGCACCTTTTTTTAGATCTAGTTCTAATTTAAGTCCTTTTAATTTTCCGATAAATTGATCATCAATTTTAACATCATTGTTTTGTAAAATTTCAGTTTTAAATTCCATATCTTGTTTTAAACCTCTAGCGAGCACGCTTGCCCTTTTGTCAATAAAAGTTTTAGTAAGTTCTTCATGTAATCTGTCTGAAAGTCTATCTTCTAAGTGTTTAGTTTTTTCAATCCAATAACTTTGATTTTCTACCCAATTATTTTTATTCGAAACATATGACCAAGTTCTGACATTTGCAATTCTATTTGATAAAGAATCTACATTTCCATCTAATTTATCTAGTTTCATGAGCTGTAATCTCATATAATCTTCAGAAATTAGTCCTTTTTTACTAGTCAAAAATTTAAATACATTTCCAATAACCTCAAAATGATTGCCATAAGTTTTTTTAACAAAATCAGGTATTTGGCAACATTCCCATAAGAGCATTAAAGTTTTCTTATCAAATCCTCTATTTAAAATTTTTTGATCTTTTAAAAAATATTTAAGTGCTTTTTCATCCTCACATTCATGAATTTTTCTTAGCCATTCTACCTGAGGTTTTTCCTCTAAACTTTTAATTAAACTAATTGGGTTATTGAAATTAAGATTTGAATTTCTCCAAAACAAAGTTCTAATTTCTTCAAATTTATGATTTTCTAATAATTCTACCTCTTCTGGAGATATTTCTTTACAATCACCAGTAATACCGAATCCTCCATTGTTAAAGTATCGACCAGCTCTACCGGCTATTTGACCTATTTCAGATAGATTTAATCTTCTTAATTTTTTTCCATCAAATTTCTTAACATTTGAAAAATAAACATAATCTAAATCCATATTTATTCCCATTCCAATTGCATCTGTTGCAACTAAGAAATCTACATCCCCGGATTGATATAATTCCACTTGGGCATTTCTTGTTTTTGGACTTAGTGATCCCATTACGATAGCAGCACCACCCTTTTGTCTTCTTATTAACTCAGCAATTGCATAAACCTCCTCTGCTGAAAACGCAATGATTGCTGTTTTTCTTTCAATTCTTGATATTTTTTTATGACCAGCATAGGTAAGTTTAGATAGTCGTTCTCTATTTATAAATTCAATATCTGCATCTAATTTTGAAATAATATTTTTAATAGTACTTGAACCCATTAACATTGTGAGTTTTTCTCCCCTCATATTTAAAAGTCTGTCAGTAAAAATATGACCTCTTTCATGATCAGAGCACATTTGAATCTCGTCTACGCCAACAAACTCTAGATGTTTGTCAATTGGCATAGACTCAACTGTGCATAAAAAATATTTAGCGTTAGATGGAATTATTTTTTCTTCTCCAGTTATAAGTGCAACTTTATCTAAACTTATTTTCTTGATTACTTTGTCATATACTTCTCTTGCAAGTAATCTAAGTGGAAATCCAATCATACCGCTTTCAAAAGAAAGCATGGTTTCGATAGCAAGATGGGTTTTGCCTGTATTAGTAGGACCGAGAACAGCTGTAATTTTATTTTTAGTCATTTCTATCTTTTGTGCTTCTTTTTTTTTTCCTACCAGATATTGTTACTGCTAAAGAACAAAAATAGTCTAAAACATGACCGAATCGGAGGGTAAAAAGTTCTCATTTTCTTTTAAATGTTAGTGAGATTATCATAAATAAGATTAATTCTATAACAGTAATTTAATTTAATAAAATGAGTAAAAAACTTTGGCAACCCCCTTTAATTGAAAAAAAAAATTCAAATTTATTTGCTTTCGAAAATTACATTTCAAAAAAATTAAAAATAAAATTTAATAGAAATTATAAAAAATTATTAAATTGGAGTATTAAAAATTCACCTGAGTTTTGGAGTAAATTTTGGGATTTTAGCAAAATAAAAGGAACTAAAAGTAAAAAAAAAATTAGAAAATCAAAAACTTTTTATAAAAATT
>NZ_CVSU01000011.1 GCF_001180205.1 Candidatus Pelagibacter communis
AAACTCTTTATTCGGATAATAAAAATTTTGGAGAAGCATCAATATACTTTGCTGGGATTATAATGATCCTAGATGGTATTGCTGGAGCAGTAGCTGCAAATACTATTATTAAAACAGCTATTGCAATGTCCGGTCTAACTGCAATAGTAACCTGGCTAATATGGGCGATTTTTATTTTTGTAATAGGAGTTAAATTATTTCCTGACAAACAAACTAAAGTTTCTTTTAAAAAAGTTTTAACAGCCGTTGGTTTTGCTCATGCTCCTGGTTTATTAAGATTTTTTGCAGTCACACCAGATTTAATGATACCAATAATTTTTCTAACCCAGTTTTGGATTTTTGCAGGTTTAATAATTTCAACTAAACAAATATTGAGTTTAAAATCTAATTTTAAATCTTTTGGGATTGTGCTTTTATCTTTTTTAATTATTGCATTTTTATCTATCTCATTTGTGATGAGTAGAATGAATATGCTTCCAGTTAGTCAAATCAGTTAAAGTGGAAATATAGTTTTAGATACTCTACAAGATTTACATAATTTAAACCCAGTAAGAATTAAATTTTGAGTGACACTCTCATCTTCCTCTTTGCATTCATCACAAATATTGTTTAATTCTTCAGTATCTACCTTTAGATTTTTTTCATCAATTTTATCAATCATTATCTGTCAAACCAGCACCTGCCGCACCCTCTTTTAAACTGTCACTCTCTTCAACAAAAGTTTCTTCGGATAACTTGTATAAATTATTCCATTCATCGTCTGTAAAGTTATCTTCATTTTCAAGTAGATTGACCTCAATCGTATTCGCTATCTTTGGAAATTCTAGATCAATAAAATTTGAAAAAATATTTACATTTAGATTTAGTAACATTTTTTTTTCATCTATTTTAACATTAATTTTTTTTCCAATAATTTCTGATGAACGACTTATGAAGGAAATAAAAATTATTGGATAAGCAACATTTTTAAACTCAATTTTTTTTAAATTTTCTAAAACATTTATTTGATCTAAAAAACTAACACCTAAAGTAATTGGACAGTAAGGATTATTCAATGAAGAGTTATTTTCACTAATTAAATTTAAACTTTCAAATTTACTTTTATTTTTTTGATTTAAATATTCATTAAGGTGCTTAATACCCGGTAAACTAAATAGCTCTAATAACCTTATACTTTTTCCTGTTTCCTCAGAAACCCCCCAAGAATATCCTGCTGCCTTTGAAGCTCTTTTAACAGTAGTTTCAATTTCACTCAGTGATCTCATTATTAAATATTGGTTTTATATACCCACTGCTCGTCATAACTTTTTAACTCATTTGGTAGTGGAGCACCTTGGAACATGCAAATTCTTAACCATTTGTCAGATCGTGGATCAAATTTTAATGCCCCAAAAAAAGACAATTTTAGTCTTAGCATATCAATTGGCATTAAATCTTTACCAATTGTATTATCTTGTATTTCTGAATAAGGAAATTTTTCTACAATAAACGCTCTTCTTACGACATGTCTTAACTCAGAATTTGAAGTTAAAAACTCAGCAATAGTTAAACTATTTTTTGAGACTAATAATTTGTCATACAGTTTTTTTATATCTCTTGCTATTGCTAAAGGCTGTTCTAATTCTGATCCATGTTCTTCAAAACGATCCGCCAATCTAGGTTCTTCTTTATTTTTTGAAATAAACCAAAAGTTTTTATTATTTTCTTTTTCTTCAAAATTAATATCTAGAATATTAGGATACTTTGCTTCAATGATATTACGCAATTCTTCAACTTTTCTATGAGTTGGAATATTAAAATATTTTTCTTCGTCTGAACTCATTTCTTTTACCAAAGGATTTATAATATCGTTATAAGGTTCCATCATTATTGACACTATGTATTCAATACATTCCTCGCAAGTATTATCCTCTAACCATTGATAGATTTTGTTAAAAGGATATTCGCTCTTAAAATTAAAATCTTTATCTATAAAATTTAAGAATTTTTCAACATCCTTTAATAATGAAGAAATTTTTTTTTGCTGATATTCGCTATCAGTATTCCAGCTTGTAATATTTTTTAATGATTTTTTTACACAATCTATAAACAAATCGCTATCTTGACTTTCTACATCTTTGATTTCTCTAATTTTCTTAAGTGCTTTTTCTCTACTTAAAATCCAATTATTTAATAAAGTTGGGTGATTGACTATAAATGGAGCCATA
>NZ_CVSU01000012.1 GCF_001180205.1 Candidatus Pelagibacter communis
TCTTGTACCTGGTGATAACATCCTAATGTAGCCAACATCAGTGTCATTTGATATGCCTCCTCCGTGGCTAACTTTTTTTTTGTTTGGATCATTGTCATAAGGGTTTTTAAAATCCTTTAAAGCTATTTCAACAGCTTTTGCTACCTCATCTTTCCATGTGCTAGATGATTGTTTTGAGCAATCTAAATTATTTTCCATTGCAAAAGCTAATCCCGTAGAGCATTTCATTGTTTCGTTAATAATGTATTTTACAACATTCTTGTGATTTGCCTTTACAGCACTTTTTTTTGCACTGCTCGTATATCCACTATAAGCAACAACACCAACTGCAGCTAAAATACCAATAATTGCCACTACTACTAGGAGTTCTATTAGAGTAAAACCTTTTTTGTTCATAATGGTAGATAATATCTAAATAATTTTTAAATTAAAGATTTAAATATCAATGAATATCTTATTTCATTATTTGAATATTTTGAAATTTCAAAAATCTTAAATAAATTTTGATATTTACTTTTTTCTCTTTCTGATAGCTTATTCAATATTTGTTGATGGGTATCTGAATGTAGTAAATTATATTTTTTTCTTAACCTCCAAATGACAAAATTAATTAATATTTTAATAAATTTTTTTTTATTAAATAAAAGTAAAAATCTTACA
>NZ_CVSU01000013.1 GCF_001180205.1 Candidatus Pelagibacter communis
GGTCTCTCACAGAAGTGCTAAAAGGTGTTGGTAAAAAATATTACCCAGTAAGAGGAAAAAAAATTGATAAATTAATTTATCAAATTAAAAATGATAGCTCTTTTAAGGCCACTTTAGGAAACTGTGTAATTAAGAAGGTAAATAACTCAGTTATAGTATCAAAAGAGCGTTAAAGTTGATGAAATAACTGATATTTTGTCACTTGTTAATTTAATAATAATTCTTATTTTAATGTTATGAACTTAAAAAATCTTGCAATGTGGGGAATAATAGTTTTCTTAACTATAGGTCTTTATAACATGTTTAAAAATCCACAGTCTAATGTTAGAGGTGGAAATCAGATAATATTTTCAGATTTTTTAAATTCAGTTGAGGACGGTGAAGTTCTAAAAGTTGAGATTCAGGGAAATAACATCAGAGGTACTTATTCGAATGGTAATTCTTTTTCAACTTATGCTCCTAATGATCCAAATCTTATAGAAAAATTATCAGAGAAAGGTGTGAGTATTTCAGCAGCACCTTTAGATGAAAAAATGCCTTCATTGTTTGGTGTGCTCTTATCATGGTTTCCCATGTTATTACTGATTGCAGTATGGATTTTCTTCATGAGACAAATGCAGGGTGGCAAAGGTGGAGCGATGGGATTTGGAAAATCAAAAGCTAAAATGATGAATGAATTAAAAGGAAAGGTTACTTTTAATGATGTTGCTGGTGTAGAGGAAGCTAAAGAAGAAGTAGAAGAAATGGTAGAATTCTTAAAAGATCCAAAAAAATTTAGTAGGTTGGGTGGTAAAATTCCAAGAGGAGCTTTACTTGTTGGTCCTCCAGGAACTGGTAAAACTTTATTAGCAAGGGCAATTGCTGGTGAAGCAGGTGTTCCGTTTTTCACTATTTCAGGTTCTGATTTTGTTGAGATGTTCGTTGGAGTAGGAGCGTCTAGAGTAAGAGACATGTTTGAACAAGGTAAAAAAAATTCTCCATGTATTATTTTTATAGATGAGATAGATGCCGTTGGAAGAAGTAGAGGGGCAGGTCTAGGGGGTGGAAATGATGAGAGAGAACAAACCTTAAACCAGTTATTAGTTGAAATGGATGGTTTTGATACAAATGAAGGTGTCATAATTATAGCTGCAACAAACAGACCAGATGTGCTCGATCCAGCTTTATTAAGACCAGGAAGGTTTGATAGACAGGTAGTGGTTTCAAACCCAGATATTATTGGAAGAGAAAAAATTCTAAAAGTTCATGTAAAAAAAATAAAAATGGCGCCAGATGTGAATTTAAGAACAATTGCAAGAGGCACGCCAGGATTCTCAGGAGCCGATCTTGCAAATATAGTTAATGAAGCAGCTTTGTTAGCGGCGAGAAAAAATAAGAGGATAGTCACATTACTAGAATTTGAGGAAGCAAAAGATAAAGTTATGATGGGCGCTGAAAGACGTTCAATGGTGATGACAGAAGATGAGAAAAAACTAACTGCATACCATGAAGGTGGACATGCTCTAGTGTCTTTTAATATGCCAAGTTATGATCCTATTCATAAAGCTACTATTATACCAAGAGGAAGAGCTCTTGGAATGGTAATGAACTTACCTGAAAGAGACAAACACGGTTACTCAATAAAATATCTTAAAGCGAGACTAGCTGTTTGTTTTGGAGGAAGAGTGGCTGAAGAATTAATTTTTGGAAAAGATAATATATCTACAGGAGCAGGTGGAGGAAATGGCTCTGATATTAACCAGGCTACACAGTTAGCAAGAGCAATGGTGACAAAATATGGTATGAGTGAAGAAATGGGTCCAGTTGAATATGGGGAAAACCAAGAAGAAGTGTTTTTAGGAAGATCAGTTACTCAAACTCAATCGGTATCAGAAGAAGTTGCTCAAAAAATTGATAAAGAAATAAGAAAGCTTGTAGATGAAGGATATTATAAAGCTAAGGAAATTTTAACAGAAAAAATAGATGACTTACATAAAATCGCTAAAGCTCTAATAACATATGAAACATTAACTGGTGAAGAAATAGAGAATATAATTAATAAAAATTTATATCCTAAAGATAAAAATTTAGATAATCCAGAATTAAAAGATGATCAAGATTCAGCTTTGGGCGCGATGGGTTTGAAACCAAAAATTGTTCATTAATAAATAATGCCAAGATATTACACAAGAGCGTGTAATTTCTACTTCGGCAAACAATCAAAAATTTTAGTAAAGAAAAAACAATCTATACCTTTACATCAGATTAAAGAAATATCTTTTGACCATATTGAGATAATTACAAGAAAAAAAATTAGAAAAATTTCAATAAATAAAATTAGAAATTTACCAAAAAAACTAAAAACAAAAATAAATTCAGATTTAAAGAAAATAAGGTCGAAAAAATCAAATTTTTCAAATTTAAATTTTAAAAAAATTCCAAATATTTTAGGAGTATTAAATCTTACGCCCGACAGTTTTTCTGATGGAGGAAAATTTAACAAAAAAAATAAAGCCGTCAGTCATGCTATCAATTTATATAAAACTGGTGCTTCGCTAGTAGACGTTGGTGGAGAGTCTACAAGACCAGGATCAAAGGAAGTAAATAAAAATCGTGAATGGCATAGAATTAATAAGACATTAAAATTAATTGTAAAAAAAATACCAATATCTCTAGACACAAGAAAATCTGCAATTATGGAAAGTGGTATTAAAATGGGGGTTAAACTTATTAATGATGTTTCGGGATTAAGATATGATCCTAAAACAATAAACATTTTAAAAAAGTATAAAATTCCATTTGTAATACAGCATTCAGTTGGCACACCAGAAAATATGCAAAAGAATCCAATATATAAAAATGAACTATTAGATATATATGATTATTTTGAAGATAAAATTAAGTTAATAAGGTCTAAAGGTATTAAACACAATAATATAATTTTAGATCCTGGAATTGGATTTGGAAAAAATTTGAAACATAATATGAATCTTATAAGAGGTGTTTCTATTTTTCATTCATTAGGTTTTCCTATACTAGTAGGGAATTCAAGAAAAAGATTTATTAAAGATATATCAAAAAAAAATGATAGCAAAACAAGAATCGGTGGAACTATGGCCTCTTCAATATATCTTTTAATGCAAGGAATTCAGATTTTAAGAATTCATGATGTTAATGAAGTTCTACAAGGTATTAAAGTTTTTAATCAGATAATCAAAAATTAATGGCAAAAAAATATTTTGGAACAGACGGAATAAGAGGAGCGGTTAATAGTAAATTAATAAATGGAGATATGTTCTTTAAATTTGGACTTGCTAGTGGAACATACTTTAAATCACAAAAAAAAAGAAAACAAACAGCAATAATTGCAAAAGATACGAGATTGTCAGGCTATACACTTGAGCCAGCTCTTGTTTCAGGTTTGGCTTCAGCTGGAATGCATGTTTATACCCTAGGACCCTTACCAACTAATGGGTTGGCTATGCTAACTAAAGAAATGAAGGCCAATATGGGCATAATGATTACCGCGTCTCATAATCCACATTTTGACAATGGTTTAAAATTGTTTGGTCCTGATGGAATGAAATTATCAGATAAAATAGAAAAAAAAATTGAGGGACTTATAGATAAAAAAATTTCAAAAAACCTCTCGCATTCTGAAAAATTAGGAAGAGTTGAAAGATTGGAAATAGGGACTAAAAAATATATTAAAATATTAAAAAAAAATTTCACAAAAGAGTTCAATTTAAGAGGACTAAGAATAGTTATCGATTGTGCAAATGGCGCTGGTTATAAGGCAGGTCCTGAGTTATTAAAATCATTAGGAGCTAAAGTCATAGCAATAGGAATTAAACCAAATGGTTTAAACATTAATAAAAAATGTGGATCAACTTTTCCAAGAAATATTAGATCTGCTGTAAAAAAATATAAAGCACATATCGGAATATCTTTAGATGGAGATGCTGACAGGATTATAATGTGTGATGAAAAAAGCAATATAATAGATGGAGATCAAATTATAGCTGCTTTAGCAACAAGATGGAAAAATAAAAAAATGTTAAAAGGGGGAGTTGTTGGAACATTAATGTCAAATTATGGGTTAGAAAAATATTTTAAATCAAAAGGAATAAAATTTTTAAGGGCAAATGTTGGAGATAGATATGTTAAAGAAAAAATGCAAAAATATAATTTTAATTTAGGGGGTGAACAATCAGGACATATTATTTTAGGTAAATTTGCAACTACGGGAGATGGTTTGCTAGTAGCCTTAGAATCCCTTTTTGCTTTAAGAAAAGGAAAAAAGGCAAGTGAGTTTTTTGATCAATTTAAGAAAACACCTCAGCTTTTGGAAAATATCGAGGTTAAAGATAAAAATATAATTAATAAACCAGAGATAAAAAAAATCATAAAAAATGCAGATAAATTAATCAAAGGTAATGGAAGAATTTTAGTAAGAAAATCAGGAACAGAATCTAAAATAAGAGTAATGGGAGAAAGTGAAAATAAAGCTCTTTTATACAAATGTATAAATATGATTACAAAAAAAATTAAATAAATTGAAACCAAAGTCTAAAATTTTAATTATTGCAGGATCTGATTCGTCTGGTGGAGCAGGTATTCAAGCTGATATAAAAACTGTTACCGCTCTAGGCTCTTATGCAATGACAGCAATAACAGCGGTTACTTCTCAAAATACCACAGGTGTAAAATCAATTGTTGGAATTAATCCAAGAGAAATTTTTAATCAAATTATTTATAGTTGCAAAGATATAAGACCTGATGCAATAAAAATTGGTATGCTGCATTCTTCAGAGGTTATTAGAAACGTATTAAAAGCTTTAAATAAAATTAAAGTTAAAAAAATTGTATTAGATCCAGTGATGGTTGCTAAAGGAGGTGCTAAACTTATAGATAGTAAAGCTATTCAATTGTTGAAATTAAAACTAATTAAAAAAGTATCACTTATTACTCCTAATGTCCCTGAAGCAGAAATTTTAACTAAAACAAAAATTATAACAAAGGAGGATATGATTTTTGCTGCTAATAAACTTATAGGATTAGGAGCTAAAAATGTACTTATAAAAGGTGGTCATTTAAAACATAAAAATGTAATAGATATTTTAATAAGCAAAAAAGACATAAAGATCTTCAAAAGTGAGCGTTACAAAACAAAGAATACCCATGGTACTGGTTGTACATTATCTAGCTCAGTTACAACTTTTTTATCATGTGGAAAAACAGTAAAGAAATCTTGTGAGCTTGGAATTAAGTATGTAAATTCTGCAATTAAATCAAACCCGAAATATGGAAAAGGTCATGGCCCAATTAACCATCTCACTTCCCTGAAAGTAAACAAAAAATTTAAATAATGAAAAATATAGTCGTTGTTGGATCTCAATGGGGTGACGAAGGTAAAGGAAAAATTGTTGATTGGTTATCTGAACAGGCTGATGTAGTAATAAGATTTCAAGGAGGTCACAATGCTGGTCATACTTTAGTAATTGATGGTGTTACTTATAAATTGAGATTATTGCCATCTGGAATAGTTAGAAAAGGTAAAATATCAATTATTGGCAACGGAGTTGTCGTAGATCCATGGGCTTTATTAGAGGAAATAGACGAAATAAAATCTAAAGGTGTAGAAGTAAATGTAAATAATTTTATTATTTCGGAGTCCGCAAATTTAATTTTGCCTTTTCATAGAGAAATGGATGAGATTAGAGAGGATGCAGCAGGAAAAAGCAAAATAGGAACTACAAGACGTGGAATTGGACCAGCATATGAAGATAAAGTTGGAAGAAGATCTATAAGAATTATGGATCTAAGATCTGAAAAAAATTTAGATCAAAGACTCGACTCAGTACTAGTTCATCATAATGCAATTCGAAAGGGTCTAGGAAAAAAAATTTTTGAAAAAGATCAGCTTAAATCTGATTTATTAAAAGATTCTATTAAAGTTCTAAACGAGATCGG
>NZ_CVSU01000014.1 GCF_001180205.1 Candidatus Pelagibacter communis
ACTAATTTCATGTGGGTATTTTGTCAAAATTTCTTCTATATGAAGAAAATCTACTATCTCCTTAAAGCTAAGTTTTTTTTTCCTTTTTCCTTTATTTCTTTCAGCTCCTAATAAAATATTTTTTTCGACTGTATAATGTGGAAACAAACTATTATCCTGAAAAGCTAAGGATATATTTCGATCCTCAGGCTCTACATTTTGATCTTTGGAAGATAATATTTTACCGTTTAGTTTAATTGTACCTTTTTCAATTTTTTCTAAACCGGCAATAGTTCTTAGTATTGTTGTCTTTCCAATTCCTGATGGGCCTAAAATACATAAAGTATCTCCCTCGTTTTCAATTACGAAAGATGCGTTCTTGACTTTAGTCTTCCCACTTATTGTAAAATCAACATTTTTTATCTCTAAATAGCTATTGCTCATTATCCCTCAAAATATATTTAGATGTAAGCATTATAAAAAAACTTGCAATAAGAATTAAAAATAATGAAGGTACGGCTGCAGCTTCTAGCAAGTCTTCTGAAGCAGATATATAAGCCGTAGTTGCGAATGTTTCAAAATTAAAAGGTCTTAAAATCAAGGTGATTGGTAATTCTCTTATTATTTCTAAAGAAATAAGAATTCCAACAAATAAAAGAGATTTTCTTAAGAAAGGTATATGAATATTTATGAAAGTCTTTTTTTTAGAATAACCAAGTAGGTATGAACTTTCATCAACTGAAATATTTATCT
>NZ_CVSU01000015.1 GCF_001180205.1 Candidatus Pelagibacter communis
ATAGTTATCAGAGTGTTGAGGCAGTTTATCTTTTGTCATCAATGATTTTTTTAATTGTATCAACTCAGTTATATGAAAATAAAAAATCTAAATTATTTTATCTTTTCTTGTTATCACTTAATCCCTTTTTAATTTATTTTTCAGGTGAGTTAAGATTTTATTCAATTTCAACACTTTTTAGCATTTTAAGCTTCATTTCATTTATGAAACTTCAAGAGGAAGTAAAATTATATCGACTAGTATTATTTTTTATTTGTATTTTATTATCTATGTTAATCAATCTTTATACAATTTGTATATTATTTTCTTATTTTCTTTTTAATTTTTTTAATAAAAAAGATAAACTTGTTTTTTTAGTTTTAATTTTAGTTCTAATATTTTTTTTTATATTAAGTAAAGATTATTTATTTTTATCTTCAGAAAAATATATTAATCAATTTGGAGGAAGTAGTGGAAATCTAAATTCTAAATTTTTTTTTGGTTATTTTTTTAATATTTTCTTTGGTGATAAAATATTTGGTGCCATTAATCTATTATTTTTTTTCTTCTCAATTTTTTATTTTAAGAATAATATTTTATCCAATCATAAATTATTTCTTAGTTACTTAATAATTTTCACAACATATTTAGCATTTATAGGTTATAAATTTATATTTAGAGATATTTTTTTCCCAAGGCATTTCATTTTTGTTGTGCCATTTATTATATTTGTAATTTCAAGTCTTATTCTTGAAATCAAAATTAATAAATTAAAAATTTTTATTATTTCTATATTTGTTTTTGCATGCATTTATGTAAATATAAAAGCTGTAAAGCCATTTTTGCCAAGTAAACCAAATCCTGAGTTTGTGAATAAGATATTAAATAATTCACAAATTAAAAATATATATATTCCCGAAATTAAAGACCTTAATGTGATTGATGAAACAAATTGTTGTAATTATAATGAATTACTTTTTACCTACTCTAATTCATTTAAAAAAAATAACTTCAAAATTTTAATCAATGATGAATTTAGTAATTATAATAGTTTTTGGACAATTTGTATCGAAAATCCGTCTTTTAGAGAAAAAACTGATAAAAATAAATTAAAGAATTGTTATGGAAAACTTAATATTCTGAATAACGAATACTATATAAAAAAGTTTTACTTTAAGAATGACTTTAAAGCGACATTATATGAGAATAAGAAATTTCTTTCCAAATAAACTTATTTCTATTAAATGAAATAAAATAATATAATTTTTAAAATGCTTGTAAAATATTCTTATTTAAAAAGACAATTTTCAAATTCAAGTGACCTTTGGAAAAAATTGAAAAAATTTGTTGATACAGGTGATTTTACACTAGGCAAAGAACTTTACAAATTCGAAAAAAATTTTTCTAAATTAATTGGAACGAAATATGCTGTAGGAGTAAATTCAGGTACAGATGCGATAAAATTAGCTTTAAAAGTTTTAGGTGTAAAAAAAGATGATGAGGTTATCACAGCTGCAAATACATTTGTTGCCACTGTTGGCGCTATAACTGAGATTGGTGCAAAACCAGTATTTATAGATTGTGATGATACTTTTTGTATGAATGTAAATTTAGTTGAAAAAAAAATAACAAAGAAAACTAAAGCTATAGTGCCAGTACATTTCACAGGCTATATGACAGACATGGTTAAATTAAAAAAAATTGCAAAAAAATATCATTTACCAATTATTGAAGATGCGTGTCAGTCTATTCTTGCATCGATAAATAAAAAAAATGCAGGTACTTGGGGAGATTTTGGAGCCTTTTCTTTGCACCCTCTTAAAAATATTAATGTTTGGTCGGACGGGGGAATAATTACAACAAATAATTATAAATTTTATAATCAATTAAAATTACTCAGAAATCATGGTTTGATTGATAGAGATACAGTCAAAATTTGTGGATACAATTCAAGATTAGATACTTTTCAAGCAGTAGTAGGTAATTGGTTGCTACCTAAAGCAAAACATATTGCCAATCAAAGGATTAAAAATGCAAATTATTATGATAAAGAATTCTCAAAAATCAAAGAGATATCAATTCCACCAAGAATAAAAAATAACAAAATCGTTTATCACTTATATATTATATTTGCAAAAAATAGAGATGCTTTGTTAAAATTTTGTATTTCAAAAGGTATAGAAGCAAAAGTGCACTATCCTATACCAATTTATAGACAACAAGCTTTAAATTTTTTAGGACACAAAAAAGGTGATTTCCCTGTTTCTGACCTACATACAAAAAAAATAATTACTTTTCCTTGCGATCAACATAAAACAAAAAAAGAATTAGATTACGTAATAAAAACTGTAAGATCGTTTTATAAAAAATAAAATTAAATGTTTCAGACTAAGAATTTTAAAAAATCTGTAAGTATTATATTACCTGCATACAACGAAGAACATAATATTTCTTTTTTCTTAAAAAAACTTTTAAAGTATTTAAATAATTTAGATTATGAAATAATAATTGTTAATGATTTTAGTAAAGATAAGACGCTTAAAATAAGTAAATTATTTTCAAAAAAAAATAAAAAAATTAAAATTATTAATAATAAAAAAAATTTAGGTTTCGGTGGATCATTCAAAGAAGGTGTCAAGATTAGTAAAAAGGATTATATTATTGTTTTGCCGGGAGATGGGGAAACAAATCCAAAAATGATATTTAATGAGTTTAAAAAATTAAATAATCCAAATGAAACTTTGGTATTTTTCTGGAAAAATCAAAAAAGAAAATTTTTAAGAAAATTTTTGTCCTTTCTATATACAAAAATTATTAATTTTTCTTTTAATATGTCATTTAAATACGTAAATGGACCAGTTTTTTATAATGCTGCTGAATTAAAAAAATTAAATTTTAGCTCAAAAAGCTTTTTCTTTTTTGCTGAAATTTTATCTCAACTTCAATTAAACAAAAAATTTATTTATAAAGAAGTTTGTATACAGTATTTAAAACCAAGAAAGTACAGATCAGAGGCTTTAAGATATGAATTAGTAATTTCTTTAATAAAAGAGTATTTAATATTTATGTATAGATTTTACTTTAAAAAACGTAAATCGTAGATGCAAATTGTTTTCTTATAAATTATAAGCATAAATCATGTACTATTTTTTTTTGGTAAAATCTTTATTTTTATTTTTTATAAATATATTTTTCTTCATAATTCTCTCACAAACTTTGTTTTTTTTAAAAGTTAGATTTAGTAAATTAAATTTAATTATTTTATTATTTCTTTTTATCCCAATTTGTATTTCTTTATTTTCTTTAGCTATAAACTTATTTGAAATTGAGGTGTTATTTACTTATTTAGTAATTAATTTTACTTTCATAATAATTTACCCTGGGCTTGATTATAATAATATTCCATCATTAAAAATTTTAGCGATAATTAAAAATTTTGAAAATAAATACAAAAAACCATGCCCAAAAATATTAATTCGTAAAGATCTTGAACCAAACAAAATTTATTTAAAAAGAATAGGAGAATTAAGAAAAGATAAATTTGTTAGTCAAA
>NZ_CVSU01000016.1 GCF_001180205.1 Candidatus Pelagibacter communis
ACAACAACAGAATTAAAACGCATTGAACGACCACCTGTAGTAGCCTTCGATACTCGATTTATGCATACAACTGTTTCTTCTTGTAACTCTAATTCTGTTGGATTAATAAAAGTACTCAAATCAATCCCCGTTATATTTGAATTTTTTCAGCACGAATAGCGTCACCCACGGCTTTTATGCGACCATGATATTTATAGCCATTTCTATCAAAAATAATTCTTTTAATATTTTCTTTTTTCATTTTTTCAGAAATGGATTTACCAACAATCGTGCTCTTTTCAATTTTACTTTTAGCTTTATCAATAGATCCTTTTATTTCCTTATCTACACTAGATACTGACAAGATTGTTTTGTTATTTACATCATCTAATAATTGCAAAAAAAACATTTTTATTTGATCTAAAAACAACAAGACGAGGTAAATTATTAATATTCTTATTTTTCAAATGGTATTTAAGCCTCGTCTTTTTTAACTTCCATTTTTGTTTTATTACTTTATTTCTATCTTGCATAATATTTATATCTATTCTCCCACACC
>NZ_CVSU01000017.1 GCF_001180205.1 Candidatus Pelagibacter communis
TTTTATGCATGGGAAAAAAATAATAAATTAATTATTTATAAAAGACTTTTAAATCCAGAAAATTTAATTGATGAAGAAATTTTTATTACTAATGATGAATATGATATGAAGTTAGGAGAATTTTATTACAAAATAGAACAAGAGGCAGAGGCGAAAGATGAAAGTTAAAATATTTATTTTAAAACTAATCTTTGCTTTGATTTTGTTTTCTCAAAATTCATTTGCAAAAAACTTACCTCCTGGATCAGGTATTAGCGATGTCCCTGCAAACGTTTTAATTCTTCTAGATAAATCTGGAAGCATGGGGGCAAGAATGATCAGTGGTTCAGGCTTTATGTATCCTTTGTCTGTTGCGGCAGATGCTAATGGAGACATTTATGGTGCTCAGTATTGGACATATGGAATTAAAAAATTAACCTATGCAACTGGTGCTGTAGATAGTACTTTTGGAGCTAGAGGAATTTACAGAGGAGGTGGAAATTGTAGGTCTTGGTACAATTATGCCATGCAGGTACATAATGGATTTTTGTATGTTGCATCTTACCATCACAACA
>NZ_CVSU01000018.1 GCF_001180205.1 Candidatus Pelagibacter communis
ACTAAAAGTAAAAAAAAAATTAGAAAATCAAAAACTTTTTATAAAAATTTATTTTTACCAGGTAGCAAACTAAATTTTGGTGAAAATTTATTATCAAAAAATAATAAAGAAAAAGCAGTAACTTTTATTAGTGAAAATGGGTTTAGAGAAGAAAGATCATGGAGACAATTAAATTTTAATACTAATAAAATCTTAAAATTTTTAAAAAGAATTAATATTAAAAAAGGAGACAGAGTAGCAGCCTATATGCCAAATACTATTCAAACTGTTGAAGCATTCATTGCTACAACTTCCCTTGGTTGTATTTGGTCTTCTTGTAGTCCTGATTTTGGTTCTAAAGGTGTTATAGAAAGATTTTCTCAAATTAATCCAAAAGTTTTATTCATTGCTGATCAGTATTTTTATAATGGAAAAAAAATAGATGTTTTAAAAAGACTTCCAGAGATTTTAAAATTAATCCCATCAATTAAAAATGTTGTAATTAGTAATTACCCTGGGAAAAAATTTATTAAAAAAAAATTTAAATTTAAAAAAATTAATTTTTTTAAATGGAATGAATTAATGCAAACTAATGCTGAAAAAATTAATTTTAAAAGATTTGATTTTGAAACAGAGTTAGCAATATTATATTCAAGTGGAACTACTGGAAAACCCAAATGTATTTGTCATAGATCTGGTGGTGTTTTAATACAGCATATGAAGGAACATCAATTACATTGTAATATTAAAGAAAACGATAATGTTTTTTATTTTACTACTTGTGGATGGATGATGTGGAATTGGTTAGTTAGTTCATTAGCTTCTAAGGCATCTATTGTTCTGTTTGATGGATCTCCAATGTTTAAATCTGCTGATTTGCTTTTGAAAATAGCACAAAGAGAAAAAATAACTTTATTTGGTATAAGTGCTAAGTATGTAGATGCTTTAAGAAAGTTTAAACCAAAATTAAAATATAAATTCAAACTTAATAAACTAAGAACAATTTGCTCAACTGGGTCACCACTTTCACAGGAAAGTTTTAAATATGTTTACAAACACATTAAAAAAAATGTACATTTGTCATCAATTTCTGGTGGTACAGACATTGTTTCATGCTTTGTGTTAGGAAATTTATATCAACCAGTAAATATAGGAGAAATACAAAACAATGGTTTGGCTTTAGACGTAGATGTACTAAGTGATAAAGGGAAGTCTTTAAAAAATAGTAAAGGAGAACTTGTCTGTAAAAATCCTTTTCCATCAATGCCTTTAAAGTTTTGGAATGATAAAAATGATATTAGGTTTAAGAGTGCTTATTTTAATAGATTTAAAAATATATGGCACCATGGAGATTACGCAGAAATAAAAAATAGTGGTGGATATATAATTCATGGAAGATCAGACACCACCTTAAATCCAGGAGGCGTAAGACTTGGAACAGCAGAGATATATTCAGAAGTTGAAAAGTTTAAAGAAATAAAAGAGTCTATCGTTGTAGGACAATCATGGGATAATGATGTTAGAATAGTTTTATTTATTGTAATGAGCAAAAATTATTCATTAACAGCAGAATTAATTAACAAAATTAGATTAAAAATAAAAAAAAATGCATCTCCTAGACATGTTCCAAGTAAAATTATTGTTGTAAAAGATATACCTCGAACAAAAAGTGGCAAAATAGTTGAACTTGCAGTTAAAAGTAAGATAGAAGGAAATCAAATTAAAAACATTGAAGCTTTAGCAAATCCGGAAGCTCTTGAACAATATAGTAATTTAAAAGAATTAAGTATCTAAATATAAATTATTAGAATTCGATATTCTTAGATGATATGATTAATTAGTTTTTAATAAAAATATAAAATAGAAGGAGATTTATGTTTAAAAAATTATTTAGAACATTTGCAGTTTTTTTGTTTCTTTCAGGCTCTTTTCTAGGGAAAGCAATTTCTAATGAATTGACTTTCTTTACAATTGGTACTGGAGGAACTGCTTATACCTATTATCCAGTAGGAGGAATGATAGCCAATGCTATTTCAAAACCTCCAGGTTCAAGGGAATGTGGAAAAGGTGGAAGTTGTGGAGTTGATGGTTTGATTGCATCTGCCGTTTCCTCTAGAGGTTCAGTTGATAATGTAAACGCTATTATTTCAGGATTAAGAAATTCTGGATTTGCACAATCTGATGTTGCTTATTGGGCTTATACTGGAACAGGAACAATGGAAGGTAAGGAACCCGCAAAAGATTTGAGAACCATTGCGGCTTTATTTCAGGAACACATCCATTTAGTAGCTTTAAAAAAAAGTAATATTAATTCAGTAAAAGATTTAAAAGGAAAAAGAGTATCATTAGATGAGCCAGGCTCTGGAACATATGTAGATGCTAAATTAATCTTAGAGTCAAATGGATTAAGCACTAATGATGTTAAAGCAGAAGCTTTGAAAGGAAAGGCCGCAACTGATGCCTTAAGAAATGGTAAAGTTGATGCTATTTTTGTTGTTGCTGGCTATCCAACTGGTGCAATAGTTGAGCTTGCATCTGCAGTTGATATTAAATTAGTACCTATTGATGGTGCTGGAGCAAAAGCTCTAACTTCAAAATACGGTTTCTTTTCTGAAAGTCCAATACCATCAGGAACTTACGAAGGTGTTGACGCAGTTAATACTGTTGCTGTTGGTGCTCAGTGGTTTACATCAGCAAAAGAGGACACTGATTTAATATATAAAATAACAAAAGCTTTGTGGAATAAGGAGTCTAGAAAACTAATGGATGTAGGACATGCAAAAGGGAAAACAATTACACCTGATACAGCCCTTTCGGGAGTAGGAGTACCATTACATCCTGGTGCAGAAAAGTTCTATAAAGAAGCAGGACTAATAAAATAATTAATAAAAATATACTGCCCTAGATCTATTTTGATCTAGGGCATTTTTTCATGTCTGAGTTTAATATTTCACAAAAAAAAGTTTCTGATTTACAAAAAAAATATGAGGTTAAAACTAATGAGAGGGAATTAAAAAATTTTTTAAAATCTTTTGCTTTTTTAGTTTTAGCATTAATGTCTGTTTATCATTTCTATGCTTCTGGTTTTGGTACAATTAGAGAAATTTTGCATAGAGGAATACATATCTCTTTCGTTGTAGGTTTAGTTTTTATTTTTTATAGTTGGAGAAAAATTGATCATAGTAAAAAAAATTTTAACACACCTTTTATTGATATAATTCTTTCAATTTTAGTAGTTATTTCAGCCTTATATTTACCATTACTACCTCCAGAGGTTTTAGCACCGAGGGTTGGTAATCCTGAAAATATAGACATTATAATGGGATCTTTCTTGATAGTATTGACCTTAGAGGCTGCAAGAAGATCAATTGGTTTTACTTTACCTTTTATTTGCGTGCTTTTTATTTTGTTTGCTATTTTTGGACCTTATTTTCCTGGTGCTTTAAAACATGGAGGCGCTAGTTGGGTTGGTTTTGTAAATCACATTTATCTTACTAATCAAGGAATCTATGGAATTGCTGTCGGGGTTATGGCTCAATATGTTTTTTTATTTATATTATTTGGTGTGCTTGCAACAAGAATTGGATTGGGCCAACTTTTTATTGATTTAGCTATGGTCATAGCAGGAAAATATTCTGGAGGTCCAGCAAAAGTTGCGATTTTTTCGTCAGCTTTTTTAGGAACTATTTCTGGTTCATCTATCGCTAATACTGTTACGACTGGGTCTTTAACAATTCCAGCAATGAAAAAAGTTGGCTACCCACCACATTTTTCCGGAGCTGTAGAAGCAACAGCTTCTACAGGTGGCCAAATTACACCCCCAATACTCGGAGCTGCAGCATTTATAATGGTAGAATATTTAGAAGTTCCACTTAGAGATATTTTAGCAGCAGCACTTATTCCTGCTTTACTTCATTATTTTGGCATATTTATAATGGTTCACCTGGAAGCTAAAAAGCTAGGCCTTAGAGGGTTAACAGATGAAGAGGTACCAAAATTTTTATCAGTAGTTAAAGATAACTGGTTGTCCTTGGCACCATTAATACTTTTAGTTTATTTAATTTTGATTGGTCGTACACCTGACTATGCTGCAGTAATTTCAATTATAGCATGCATATTAATTGGTTTTGTAAAAAAAACAAATAGACTTACAATTAAAGATCTCGTTCAGTGTTTATCACAAGGAGCAAAAAATACTTTAGCTGTTGGAGCTGCAGCTGCAGCAATCGGAATTATAGTTGGTGTCGTAACACTAACTGGTGTTGGATTTCGATTAGGATATGTTGTAATTCAAACAGCAGGTGACATAGGAGGTTTTTTTCTAAATTTTATTCCATTTGGTTTGCTAAATATTGAAGATTTGACACTTTTTTTCTCATTATTATTAATCGCTTTTTCTTGTATTTTTATGGGAACTGGGGTTCCAACAACAGCAACTTATATAATTTTAGTGGCTGTTGCAGCACCAGCATTAACACAACTAAATATTGAACCGATTGTTTCTCATTTCTTCGTTTTTTATTATGGTGTTTTAGCAGATATAACTCCCCCAGTAGCTCTTGCTGCTTATGCAGCTGCAGGAATAGCAGGTTCTAATCCTTTTAAAACAGGAAACACAGCATTTAAGTTAGGTATTGCCAAGGCATTAGTTCCATTTGTTTTTGTTTATTCACCATCTTTATTATTGGTAGCCCAGGGTTTTGATATATACATTTTTTTTCAAACATTAATTTCTGCAATGATAGGAATAGGATTAATAGGAATAAGTTTTTCTGGCTATTGGTTAAAAAATGTACCAATTTCTCAACGTTGGTATTTAGGAGTGAATTCTTTATTTTTCATTGCTCCAATGCATTGATTTTTTACCAAACATAAAAATGATAATCGGTACCATTGGCACATAAAAAATTGTGAAAAAAGCAGCATTTGCAACATCTGTATAAAGCAAAGCAACTTGTTGTAGTGCTGAGCCTAAGAATAAAGAAATTCCAATTAATAACGAATAAATTATGAAAGTTTTTTTATCTAATTTAAATTCCGATTTAAAATTTTTTAATTCAAATAAAATCATAAGTGGAAATATGGCTAGAAAACCAACAAAAAACCTCACAGCATTAAATGTAAAAGGGCCAATATTATCCATGCCCGTATCTTGGGCAATAAAAGTTGTTCCCCAAATAAAAGTGCACAATAAGGCACTAAATAATGATATGGATTTACTCATTTTTAATTAGACAGCTAGTTTATAGGCAAAATTTTTGCCTAAGTTTTCTTTAAGATCATTATTAAACCTAGCTGCTTCTGCACCATCAATAATTCTGTGATCATAAGATAAGGAAATTGGCAACATAGTCCTAGTTTGAAACTTTCCATTCATAAAAATTTGTTTTTTTTCTGATCTTCCTACTCCTAATATAGCAACTTCAGGATAATTAATTATAGGAGTAAAAAATGAACCTCCTATACCACCTAAACTCGTAATCGTCATCGAGCCGCCAAACAATTCTTTTTTATCAATTTTTAAATTTCTACAAAGTTCACTTAGCTCTTTTAATTCTTTACTTATCAGAGAAATTTTTTTGTTATTTGCATTCCTTAATTTTGGAACCATTAATCCATTTGGCGTGTCAACTGCTATCCCAATATGATAATATTTTTTTAGAGTCATTTTTCCACTCTCAATTTCATCGATAGATGAATTAAAACTAGGAAATTTCTTTAGAGATGCAACTAAAGCCTTTATTATAAATGCCAGAGGTGTAATTTTAATTTTTTCTCCAGTATACATATCTGTTAATGACCTTCTAAAATTTTCCATCTCTGTAATATCGGCTTCATCGTGATTTGTAACATGAGGAATTGTTGTCCATGAATTTGTAAGATATTTTGATGATAATTTTTTTACTCTTGGTATATCTTTAATTTCTATTTCACCAAAATCAGCATGTTCAAATTCGTTTTTAATTTTATCTGGTTTACTATCTTTTACTACAACGTTGTTTTTTGAATTAGATGAAACAAATTTTTTAATATCATCTTCAACAACTCTGCCATCTTTCTGACTTCCTGCTACTTGATTAATATTTACACCAAGTTCTCTTGCAAATTTTCTAGCTTTTGGACTTGCAGATGAAATGCCTGAAATATTATTTTTAGAAAAAGTTTTTTCTTGGATTTCAGGTTTTATTACCTCAATATTTTTTGACTTTTTTTCAGTTTCTGGTTCTTCTTTAACCTCTTCCTTTTTAACTTCTGAATCAATATCCACAGTTAAAATTAAGTCGCCCTCAGAAACTTTGTCTCCTACTTTTACTTTTAAATTTTTAATTTTACCTTCTAAATTTGATGGTATTTCTACGCTAGATTTGTCGCTTTCAATTGTTATTAGAGCATCATTTTTTTTAATTGATTGACCTTCAGAAACTAATACCTCAATGACCTCAACATCTTTAAAATCTCCAATATTAGGTACTTTAATCTCAGTTTCTGACATTTATAATTTTGTTGGCATTGGTTTATTACTATCAATATTATACTTCTTCATTGCATCTTTTGCATATTTAGAAGTTATAAGCTGTTCTTTTGCCAAAATACTTAAACCGTAAGCAACCAAATGTTCTTTATCTACCTCAAAAAATTTTCTTAAATTTTTTCTTGTATCACTTCTTCCAAAACCATCGGCTCCTAATGAATAAAAACTTTTATTAGTATAAGGTCTGATTTGATCAGAATTCATTCTCATATAATCAGATGCAGCCATAATTGGGCCTTCTGTTTGGCCCAGGCATTGTTCAACATAAGATTTTTTGGGTTCTTTATCTGGGTTCAAAAGATTATATCTTTCTACTTCCATTCCATCTTTTCTTAATTCATTAAAACTAGTTACACTCCATATCTCGCTATCAATTTGATAATCATTTTGTAAAATTTCTGCAGCAGACATCATTTCCCTTAAGATTGTTCCTGATCCTAAAAGTTGGATTTTACTTTTTTTGTATTTATTAAATTCTTTTATTTTATACATACCCTTTAAAATGCCTTCTTCACAATTCTTATCTTTAGGCATTTCTGGGTGTGAATAATTTTCATTCATTGTTGTAATATAATAAAAAACATTCTCATTTTTCTCATGCATTCTTCTTAGACCTTCTCGAAAAATTACTGCTAATTCATAATGAAATGTAGGATCATAATTTACACAATTTGGAATAGTTGATGCAATTAAATGACTATGCCCATCCTGGTGTTGTAAGCCTTCTCCAGCTAATGTTGTTCTTCCAGCTGTTGCACCTACCAAAAATCCTCTAGCCTGACTATCCCCGGCTGCCCAAGCTAGATCTCCTATTCTTTGGAAACCAAACATTGAATAAAAAATATAAATTGGGATCATTTCGATATCATGATTAGTATATGCAGTGGCAGCAGCAATCCATGAAGACATAGCACCTGCTTCATTGATACCTTCCTCTAAAACTTGACCACTTTTGTCTTCTCTATAAGAACTTAATTGAGCTGCATCCTCAGGTTCATATTTTTGTCCTTCATGCGCATAAATTCCAATTTTTTGGAAAAAACCTTCCATACCAAAAGTTCTAGCTTCATCAGGAATAATTGGAACTAATCTTGGAGATATATTTTTATCTCTCAATAAATTTGTTAACATTCTCACAAGTGCCATTGTAGTGGACATTTCTTTTTCACCAGTTGATACTTTCATGAAATCGAAAATATCTTTTGAGGGTGCCTTGATTGGTTTTGCAAAAGTCGAACGTTCGGGTAAATATCCGCCTAGTTTTATCCTTTTTTCTTTTAAGTATTTTATTTCAGGAGATT
>NZ_CVSU01000019.1 GCF_001180205.1 Candidatus Pelagibacter communis
ATTTCCCCTTGATATTCAACACCAAAAATTTTTCTTGAAGATCCTGTAAGACCAGAGTTAGATAACAAGTTTAGAACAGGATATGGAAGAAAAATTTTTGGTGTTGAATATCAAGGGGAAATTCACGCTGTAATGTGTTTTGCTTATACAAATGAAATTCCAAAAAGTGTTGAAGAGTTGGAAAAGTTAAGTACTGATGCATTTTTACAAACTGCTATGAGAGATCAATCAGGTGGTCAAATAGCTGTTGCTTATACTGTATGGTCCAAAAAAAAAGGTGGGGGAAAATTAATTGTGAAAGAAGTTTTTAAAAATATAAAAAAATCTAATCATTTAAATAGATTAGTAACCCTCTCACCATTAACAGAAATGGCAACTAACTTTCATGAAAGAAATGGTGCTAAATTAATTCAAATTAATGAAACTACACAAAATTTTGAATATAAAGTTATGTAACAATGAGAATTATTAAATTTTATTTAATAGTATTTTGTACTTTATTTATTTTACCATATTCTACAGTTATGGCTTACGAAGAAGCAAATTATGAAGTTGTCTCAAAAAATGAAATATATGAGATTAGGAAATATTCTGATCGTTTAGCGGTAGAAACAATGACATCTGGAATAGATAGTAATTTTAGAAAATTGTTTAATTACATTTCAGGCAGAAATGATACCCAGGAGAAAATTAAAATGACAACTCCAGTTACTCAAGTTGAGAAAAATGGAAATATGAGTATGCAATTTTATTTACCCTCTAAATTTAACTCAGAAAATGTACCAAATCCAAGTAGGAAAGATGTTAAAATAGTTAATATTGAAGGAGGATACTACGCGGTGTTGATCTATTCTGGTCGAGCGTCAGATGGAAACTTTCTTAAGTATAAAGAAATTTTAGAAAAAGAGTTACAAAAAAATAGCATATCAATTATAAGCCCACCTATTAGAGCAACTTATGACAGTCCATTTACACTACCAATGAATAGAAGAAATGAGGCTATGTTTAAAGTGGAATTAAATTGAAGAAATCAAAATTTAAAGCAATGGTATTGTCTTGTATAGATCCAAGATTTCAAAATATAGTCCACAATCATTTACTGAAAAAAAAATTAATAGGAAAATACAGCGCTTTTACAATTGCAGGTGCAGCTGTTGGGGTTACACATAATAAATTTAAGCAATGGCATAAAACATTTTATGATAATTTAGGAACTTCTATTCACTTGCATAAAATAGAAAAATTAATTGTTATTAATCATAAAGATTGTGGTGCTGCCAAAATTGCAAATGGAAAAAAAGAATTTACCTCAGCTAATGAAAAAAAAATTCATAAAGAGTCGTTCTCAAAAATTAAAAAACAAATAAAAAAGAAATTTCCAAAATTGAAAGTAGAATTAAATCTAATTTCTTTGGATAGTAAAATTACTAAATTCTAATTATTGATTTCTTATTAGAGGATAAACTTTAGGATTAAGATATTTTAAATTTGTTAACAATATTAAAATTAAAGTAACAAAGCCAATTGAAAATCCTAGATAAATTAAAACTTTAAAGTCAAACATCCATACTAGCTCAAAAATATTTTCCATAATAAATTTTGAACCAAGTACTGCAAAGAATATTGCAATTAAAATTACAGATTTAAAAATAATAATGAATTCAATTAGTGATGAAAAAATTATTTGTTTTTTTGAAAAACCCAAAATTTTAAAGACTAAATTTTGATATTCTTTTACTTTCCCTTGAACCATAATTGCACTCGAAATTACGATTAATCCTATAACAATAGTAACCGCAGAGATTAATGTAACTGCAATAAATACTTTATTTAAAACAGCTGTAACTTTAGATAAATAATCTGCAATTTTTATCATTGATAAACTTGGCAAGATTTCAAGCATTTCAGTTTCATCAAATTTATTTGAATTAAATTTTGCAGTAGCTAAATATTCATGAGGTATATTTTTTGCAAATTGAGGATTAAATAACATTGCAAAATTGATGCTTAAATCTCGATAATCTACTTCTCTAAAATTAATGACCTCTCCTTCAATTTCTCGTCCATAAACATTTAAAGTAAAAATATCACCTAACTGAATGTTAAAATCTTTAGCAACTTTTGCATCAAGAGATATTTGAAGTTGATCTGGGTTTGATAAATCCCACCATTTACCAGCTAAAATTACATTATCTTCAGGTATATTTTCGACCCAGGAAGATCTTCTTTCACTACCAATTACCCAATAACTATCATTATCTGGTTTAATATAAGTGTTAGGATCCACACCATTAATTTTTACAATTCCAGAGGATACCATTGGCACAATTTCTATAGATGCATTTGTATCCATATTTAAAATACCTTGTTCAAATTTATCTCTTTCACCTTTTTGAATACCGACAAAAAAATAATCAGGCGCAATATCAGGAATAGATTTCGCAATTTCTCTTTGAAAATTTGTACCAACTAAAGCTAATGTTAATAACAAAGTAACCCCTAAGCCAAGAGACATAACTGTAATGGGAGTTATACTTTTTGTTTGGGTAATATTTTTAATTGAAACTTTTAAAGAAATTATTGGACTAGATTTGAATTTTTTTAGAAAAAAAATAATTAATTTTGAAAGTAAGAAAAATACAATTAAACACACAAAAAAGGCAGCAAAGTAACCTAAACTATATGAAGGCTGTTCAGATCCAACTGTGAATAATATAATTAAAATAGATAATAAAATAAAGCTTAGAACAACTGATCTATTAGAATAATAAAATTGAAGGTTTTGAAATACGTTTCTAAATAAATTAGAAGCTTTTACTTGGTCAATAGAACTGATTGTTGGGATAGAAAAAATTACAAGTACCAGTAATCCTACTGAAAATATTTTAAGAAAATTAAGAATTGAAAATACTGGATAAACATTTAATCCCAATCCATCAGATAAATATTTATCTACTAGTGGTACAATTAAGAAACTCGATCCATAAGCAACAACAGTAATGATAAATAAAAGTATAAATAACTGCAGATAATATAGTGTTTTAATATTGCCCGAATAAAAGCCAACTGCTTTTCTTACAGCTATCGACATGTTGTTTTGATTAATAAAAGAAAGCAGAGTATTTGCTATTCCAATACCAGCTATCAACATTGCACTGATAGATACAAGGGATAAAAATTGAGAAAAATTATTTATAATTCTCTTTATCCCACTTGCAGAATTTTCAGGATATCTAAGTTTAACTTTTGGATCGTCTTTAAAGATTTCTTCAATTCGTTCTTCAATTTCTTCTGGCTTATCATTTTCATTAAACTTTACTTTGTATTCATAGTTTAAAAAGCTTCCAATTCCGTTTAGTTTTAAAATTTCTAAAGTTTGTTTTCCTGCTAAAGCCCAATCGCCAAATGCAACAAATCCACTTACATCTGGTACTGATTTAATAATTCCAATTACTTTAAAATTTTTATCTTGTACTTTTACTAATTCATTAATTTTAATATTCAAAGTTTTTGACAAACTTTCATTGATAAGTATAGTGTTAGGTTCTTTTTGCATTCTTTCATAAGCACTAATTGGCTCATAAAAAACATTTCCATATAAAGGATATTTTTCATCTACAGTTTTAATTCTAGTAAATAATGATTTATTTTTTTCTCTGCCAGTAGTTGAAAGCATAGTACTGAACTCAATCATTTGAGAAACAGTTGCAAACTCTTTTACTTGATTAACTAAATCTAAATTTCCCTGATTACGATTGTAATCAATTTCTAAATCTCCACCTAAAAGTGCTTTAGCATTATCATTAAGTTCTTTTTTAAGACTATCTTCAATTGTGAAAATAGCACTTAAGATAAATAAACTTATAAATAGCGTAACAATGATACTGGAAATTTTATGATAATTTCTGCTTAAGTCTTTTAAAGCATATTTAAAAATCAAACTAAATTCTGAAGTATTATTTAATTTTTCCATCTTTAATTTTTATTTTTCTTTTAGCTTTGTCAGCAAGTTTAGTATCATGAGTTACCATGATTAAAGACGAACCTTCTTCTTTGACGTACTTAAATAAAATATTTGCAATCATTATAGAATTTTCAGTATCTAAGTTTCCTGTTGGTTCATCTGCTAAGATTAATTCTGGTTTCATCGCAATTGCTCTAGCGATAGCAACTCTTTGTTGTTCACCACCTGATAATTGACTTGGAAGATTATTAAAACGATGCTTCAAACCAAAACGATCTAATAAAATTTTCGCTTCTTTTTCTGGATTTTTAAAATTATTAAGTTCAAGAGTTAAAGCAACATTTTCAACTGCTGTGTAATTAGGAATTAAATAAAAAGACTGAAATATTATTCCAATATTTTTCTTTCTTATCTCAGATACTTTGTCTTCACTAAGGCCTGTTATGTCTAGATCATTAAAAATTATTTTACCAGAAGTTGGTTTTTCTAAGCCCCCAATTAACATTATTAAACTTGTTTTCCCTGAGCCACTTTCTCCAACTACTGAAACAGTTTCTTTTTTCTTAATATTTAAATCAATATTTTTTAAAACACTGATAGTATCTTTACCAGTTTGGTATTTGAGATTTATTTTTTTTAATTTAAGAAGAGTACTCATGAACAAAAGTTTATTTACAAAAATTTTGATAATCTTTCTAGTGCACATAAACGCAAGTGCAATAGAAAAGGTAGTTTTATTTGGTGATAGTTTGATGGCCGGTTATGGATTACCTAAAGAACAGCATTTATCAATAGTTCTAGAAAACAATCTAAAGCAAGCTGGGTTAAATATTAAAGTCATTAATGGAAGTGTCTTTGGTAGCACGTCATCAGGTGGATTAAATAGAGCTGATTGGAGTTTATCAGAGCCAGGCATTGATTTAATAATTTTAGGGTTAGGTGCTAATGATATGCTTAGAGGAATCCAACCAGAGGAAACAGAAAAAAATTTAGAACAAATAATAAAAGTTGCTCAGAATAAAAAAATTAAAATTATTTTAGCTGGAATGATGGCACCAGATACTCATGGGGAAAAATATAAAAAAGAGTTTGATGCTATTTATCCAAAGTTATCAAAAAAATACAATTTAGCGTTAATCCCATTTCTTCTTGAAGGTGTGGCACTTAATCCAAGTTTGAATCAACAGGACGGTATACACCCCAACAAAGATGGAACAATAAAAGTAAGTGAAACAATAAAAAAAAGTATTATTAATATAATAAATTAAATGAAAATCTTTCTATCAATATTTAGCTTATTGTGTTGCTTTAGTTTTGCTCAAGCTCAAAATACAAATATTACACTAAATTCTGATTTGAATTTAAATTGCAAATTTGAAAAAGTAATTTTGAAAAATCCAGACCATAACTTTGAATCTTTCACAAAAGATCAAATTAAAAGAAAAGATATTAATAAGTTAATAATCGAGTCTAAAACACCAGACATTCTAAATGTTAAAAATTTATCAGAATTTTTTAATAAAATTGATTTAGAGGTTAAAATTTCGAATAAGGATATATTTTTAATTCAAGCGTTCGATAAAGAGAGGAATTATTCTGAGTCCGCAGTCTATACTAGAAAAACAGGCGAACTTATTCATGAAATCACAATCAATATAAAACAACAGGAAAAAGAAAAAGATATTTCTTTTTATAGTTGTAAAAATAACAACAAAGACACTTAAGACCAAAGACTCTAATTCTAATATTTGGTAATATTAAATGATGAAGAAAGTATTC
Organism: Candidatus Pelagibacter communis; assembly: GCF_001180205.1. Taxonomy (GTDB): domain Bacteria; phylum Pseudomonadota; class Alphaproteobacteria; order Pelagibacterales; family Pelagibacteraceae; genus Pelagibacter; species Pelagibacter ubique_O. The sequence continues at coordinate 5,744 of NZ_CVSU01000019.1, forward strand.
CTAGTAATTTTGTTTTATTTATTTTCACAAGTTAGTTCTTTAGCAAACGAAAGAGATATTAGACTGAACCAATTGTTTAATGAGTTAAAAGAAAATAAATCGAAAGTAGCTTTTATAATTGAACAAGAAATTTGGGCCTTGTGGAGTACCCATCCAACAGATGAAAAACTTACTGCAAGATTAGAAGAGGGCTCACAATTTGTGAGAGATCAAAACTATATAAAAGCAAAAGATATTTTTACTGAAGTAATTAATCTTGATCAAAATTGGGCTGAGGCATGGAATAAAAGAGCTACCGTACTTTATATGCTAGGAGAATTTCAAAAATCCCAAGATGACATAGATCAAGTATTAGCCTTAGAACAAAGACACTTTGGAGCTTTAGCAGGTCAGGGTTTAGTAAATATTCAACTCAAGAATTATGAAAAAGCGATTAGAAGTTACGAGCAAGCGCAAGAAATTTATCCTGCTATGAGATCACCAAAAATTATGATTAAACAAATAGAAGAATTAATGAAACAGCAAACAATATAATGTGTGGAAGATACGTAGTAAAAAACCCCGTAACAAAAACAAATAAATTGGTTAAATCTGCAATTTATGTTGAAGATGTTGAAAACTATAATGCTCATCCATATCAAAAACTGCCTGTAATAAAAAAATATAAAAATGGAAATACTTTAGAAAATCTACAATGGGGTTTAGTTCCAGGATGGGCTAAAGATAAGGATTTTAAAGCTTTAATAAATGCAAGGTTAGAGACTATTGATGAAAAGGTTTCATTTAAAAAATTGATAAAAAACAACCGATGTGTTGCTGTAGCAGATGGTTTTTATGAATGGAAAAGAGAAGAAAAAGAAAAAACTCCACATTATTTTACTCGTGAAGACACAAACCCTATATTTTTTGCTGGTATCTTTGAAAATGATCAGTTCTGTTTAATTACAGAAGAAGCAAAAGAAAACATCAATGAAATTCATCACAGACAACCAGTTATTTTAAATCAAGCTGATATTAATCGTTATTTAAATTTAGAATTACAAGGTTCAGTGTTTTTAAAAGAACGTAAAATTCCAAATTTAATTTTTCATGAAGTTTCAAAAGATGTTAATAAGCCTACAAATAATAGTGCATCCTTAATTCAAAAAGTTTAATTAGTCTCTAAAATTAACAAAATCAATTGGAAGCCCAATATCAATTTTTTTGATTGCAGCGATAGCTCTTTGCAGGTCGTCTTTTTTTTTGCCATCTACTCTTAATTCATCTCCTTGGATTTTAATTTGAATTTTAAGTTTAAGTTTTTTAATGTCAGCAATAACTTTTTTAGCATTTTCTTGGCTAATTCCCTCTTTTAATTCACTGACTTGTCTAATGGATCCTCCCGAAGCTCCTTCAGAACTTTTAACCTCTAAAATTCTTGGATCTACTTTTCTTCTAACTAAATGGGTTTGTAATAATTCATTTACTTGGTTTAATTTTAATTCATCAGGTGCAGTGGTAGTCACCGCTTTATCTTTTCGCTCAATTGAAATATCATGTCCTTTAAAATCATAACGGTTACTAATTTCTCTTAAACAATTAGCTAAACCATTATCAAATTCTTGATAATTTATTTTACTAATTACATCAAATGAAGGCATATTTGTAGTATACAGTATTAATGATCAAAATTTAAACTAAAATATAAATTCTAGCAATAATAAGGCATTTTAGCTTATTGAGTTAATTATAAATAATAATATATTAAATGCATGCTCAGTTATATCATTCCATTTTTAATACTTATCTTAGTAGTAGTTTTTATACATGAATATGGACACTACTATTTTGCAAGAAAATATGGAGTAGGTGTCACAGATTTTTCAATTGGTTTTGGTAAAGAGTTATTTGGTTGGAATGATAAATCAGGTACAAGATGGAAAATATGTGCAATTCCTCTAGGCGGATATGTAAAATTTTTTGGAGATAGAAATGTTTATTCACAAGCTGATCATCAAGAAATTTTAGAAAAATATAATGAAGAGGAGCGGGAAAAATTATTTATTTTAAAACCTTTATACCAGAGAGTTTTAATTGTATTTGGCGGACCTTTGGCTAATTTTTTATTAGCTTTAGTAATATTTTTTTCAATTTATACCTTTATAGGTAAAGATTTTACTCCTGCAGTTATTAATGAAGTCCAGAAAGATAGTCCTGCAATGGCAGGAGGGCTAAAGGCTGAGGATATAATTTTAGAAATAGACGGTAATGAAGTTAAAAGTATTATGGAAGTTTCTAAATTTATCACCATGTCTACTGGTGACTTTATAGACTTTAAAGTTAAGCGTTCTTATGATGAATTAATATTAAAAGTAAAACCCAATATTGTTGAAGGTGATGATGGATTAGGGAATAAGATAAATAAAAGAATGGTAGGTATTAAGCTTGGTGCCTATAATAATAAAGTTAACCATGTTAAATTAGGACCTGCTCAGGCTTTATATTATGCAAGTTATGAAGTTTATTTTGTAAGCGTTTCCTCATTAAAATACATCGGAGGAATGATTTTAGGTAAAGCAGATACTTCTCAATTGGGAGGTCCAATTAGAATTGCTAAAATTTCTGGACAAGTTGCAACTTTTGGAGTGTTGGCGTTTATCAGTATGATGGCTTATATTTCAATAAGTTTAGGGCTTATTAATCTATTTCCAATACCAATGTTAGATGGGGGACATTTAATGTTTTATGCATTTGAGAAAGTGTTAGGCCGACCTTTATCTCAAAAAACTCAAGAGGGTTTTTTTCGAATCGGATTGTTTTTGTTGCTATCATTAATGTTTTTCACCACATTTAATGATCTAAAAGACCTAGGTTTATTTAGATAATTTACATTCTAAAAAGTTTAAAAAAGTCAATAAATCCAACATTTATTTAAGTTTTTACAAGATGTTGTGTGTTTTAGAAAACTAAACACTAAAAAAAAGCTTGATTTATCAACGTTTATGACAAGTATAAATATTAACCAACAAAACCGGAGCTAAAATGAACAAAAAACAACTAATTGCTAAGCTTTCTGGCTCATTAAATTTGAGCAAAGCAGATGCTGAGCGAACTTTTGATACAATTACCAACACTATTTTAGATGCTCTAAAAGGTGATGATTCAGTAAAAATTGCTGGGTTCGGTACGTACAAAGTTGCTAAGAGAAAAGCAAGAGTTGGAAGAAACCCTAGAACAGGTGAGCAGATTCAAATCGCTGCTTCTCAAAAGGTAAAATTCTTACCAGCCAAAGCTTTAAAAGAAGTATTCAACAGATAATATTCTTTTTCTACAGCCCTAAACGTTTTAAAAGCACGTTCAGGGCTGTTTCTATATGCAAAAATCGCATAGCCACTTTTCTTAATCAGCGTTACTTTTAAATTAAATTAAAACTATAAAACACAACTTAACAAGTGGAGGTCTTATGACTAAATTTATAAAAAAAATGTCCGCACCAATTCTTAGTTTGATATTTTTATTAAACATGAGCAGTGCGGGTATGGCAGAAACAACAGTTTCTGCTGAAGTTCAAGCTATATTCAATTCACTATTGTTTTTAATGTGTGGTTTCATGGTCATGTTCATGGCAGCGGGTTTTGCAATGCTAGAATCTGGTATGGTAACTTCCAAAAGTGTTTCTGTAATTTGTGCAAAGAACATTGGTCTTTACTCAATTGCCGGAATTATGTTTTGGTTATTTGGATATAACTTAGCGTATGGTATACCTGAAGGTGGATACATTGGAACATTTACACCTTGGTCTGATGCAAGTTCAGTTGATACTGGATATGCTGATGGGTCTGATTGGTATTTTCAAATGGTTTTTTGTGCAACAACAGTTTCAATTTGTTCAGGTGCAATGGCTGAAAGAGTAAAACTTTGGCCATTCTTTCTATTTGCAGCTATCTTATCTGGAATTATTTATCCAATCGTTATGGGTTGGCAATGGGGTGGAGGCTGGTTAGCAGAACTGGGCTTCTCTGATTTTGCTGGTTCAACACTAGTTCACTCAACAGGTGGTGCAGCAGCTTTAGCTGGTATTATGTTGTTAGGTGCTAGATATGGAAGATTTGGTAGTAAAGGTGAAGCGAAAGCTATTAGACCTTTTGCTGCTTCATCTATTCCGCTGGTAACAGTTGGTGTTTTCATCTTGTGGTTGGGTTGGTTTGGATTCAATGGTGGATCTCAACTTGCTATAGGAACATTTGACGATGCAGTTGCTGTATCAAGTATTTTTATTAACACTAATCTTGCTGCCGCTGGTGGTGTAATGGCTGCTGCAATAATCACAAGATTAATGTTTGGTAAAACTGATGTTATTCAAATGTTAAACGGAGCAATTGGTGGTCTCGTGGCTGTAACAGCTGAACCATTAGCACCATCGCCTTTAGCTGCTATTTTCATAGGAGCTGTAGGTGGTTTAATCGTAGTATTTGGAACTAAGTTACTTTTCAGTTTCAAACTTGATGATGTAGTAGGTGCAATTCCGGCTCACATGTTTGCTGGAATATGGGGAACATTAGCTGTGCCATTAACTAACACTGATGCATCTTTTAGTGCCCAATTAATTGGTGTGCTATCAATTAACATTTTTGTATTTGTGGTGTCGTACATCGTGTTCTCTGCTATGAAAGCTACTTTTGGAATAAGACTAAGTAAAGAGGCTGAAGCCAAAGGTACTGACGTAACTGAAACAGGAGTAATAGCATACGCAATACGAGACTAATTGTATGCAATATAGAGGCTCTTCGATCTCCATGTCGTTATCTCATTGAAGAGCCTCTAAAATTAAAAAAGAATTAACTATAATCTCTCTCTCTAGTTAGTTAACAGAAGGCCTCGGAAACGGGGCCTTTTTATTTTTTAATGATATTTTCTAAAGTTTTCAAGACCTCTTGAGCATGTCCATTAACTTTTACATTGTTCCAAATTTTTAATATTTTACCCTTTTTGTCGATCAGAAAAGTTGTTCTAACTATTCCTAAAAACTCTCGACCCATGAACTTTTTTTTTGCCCATACCTTATATTTTTTAAGTACTTTTTTTTCTTCATCAGCCAATAAATCAAATTTAATCTTGTATTTATTTTTAAATTTTTCATGACTATTTAAATTATCTTTAGAAATTCCTAATATTTCGCAATTTAATTTTTTAAATTTTGGAAGCAATTTATTAAAATCGTTAGTTTCAGTTGTGCAACCTGGCGTATCATCTTTGGGATAAAAATAAATAATGACATAATTACCTTTAGAGTCTTTAAGAGAGTAATCTTTATTACTTGTAGATGGTAATTTAAAATCTGGTGCCTTTGTATTTTCTTTAATCATTTATTTCATTTTCCTCCCAAAGTTTTTTATAATCAATTAATGGTGATAAGCCGTAACTTGAATTAATATTTGTTAAATGTAGTGATAAACTTTTTAAGGGAGAAATACAAATTTCTTTTAAATATATTTCATTTAAATATTTCTCAAATGGATCGTGTCTATCTAGACAATTCTTATAAAAGTTGTCCCAATATTTATCTAATAAGTTTTTAGTTGTCATGAAGGTACATAGTGTTTTATCTACAGTTCTCCAATGACGTTTATTTCCAATTAATACATTTGTTTTAGCATTATTCATGTAAAGATAAGGATAATCAGATGGACACATAAAAATATCCTTATTTAGTTGTGATGCAATTCTTTCAAAAGAAGCTACCATTTCCTCCAACATTGGTTCAAAATGCAAATAATCATCCTCGACAAAGTAAATTAAATCTT
>NZ_CVSU01000020.1 GCF_001180205.1 Candidatus Pelagibacter communis
CAGGTTTGCTAGTTATTTTTGGCTCGATTATTTTAACTATCCTAATTTATATAATTGGCAGAAGTTACAAAACAAGCTTATAAAGTTAAAGAAACTATATTAGGTGATCCAAATTTTGTTAACTTTAATTTAGAAGAAATTTTAAGTGATAAAAATATTGAAGAAATTTTTAATAAAATTAACTTAAATTCATGCAGTGATGTTGGTGACTTAAATATTCCAGCTCATCCAGAAACAATATATCTAACAGTAGTAGATAAGGATTTAAATAGTGTATCAATAATCAATTCTGTTTGTTATGTATTCGGATCAGGTATTACTACAAATAAAAGTGGAATACTTTTACATAATAGGGGTACAAATTTCAGAGTAGAAAATGGACATCCAAACTGCATAGCAGGCTTAAAAAGACCGTTACATACTATTATTCCTGGTATGCTTATTAATAAAAACAACAAAGCAACTTTAAGTTATGGCGTTATGGGAGGCCAATATCAACCAGTGGGACAAGTTCATGTTTTAAATAATATGATTGATTTTGGAATGGGACCACAAGAAGCTTTGAGTTTTCCAAGAGCTTTTCATTTTAATAATATTTACAAACTAGAAAAAACTGTTGATAAAGAAATTTTACATGGACTCAAAGAAATAGGTCATAATGTAGAATATTTTGATGGTACACATGGTGGGGGCCAAGCAATAAAAATAAATAGAAGTGAAGGTGATCTCTTGGGTGGATCAGATCCTAGAAAAGATGGGTATGCAAAAGGATATTAATACTCATCGAAGAATGATGTAAAACTAATTCCAAAGAATTAAAAGTTTAAAGATATATCTCTATGAACTGAATTACACCTTGCAACAAATTTAGCCTGTTCTTTAGTTAATCTGTTTTGAAGTCTTAGACCAATATTATGTTTGATAACATCATTATATTTAATTAATTCAGGCATCAAATTCTTATTAGCATCATCTCTCCATGAAACTTCTAAATTGAAAAGATTGAAAGTTTCTGAACTTACTTCAGTTAATTTTTGCTCATCTACCTCATCATTATCTATAACAGATATTAGGTCATCTAATTTATTTGCAAATTCTTCAGTTCCAGAAATTTCTCCTAGTTTTTCAAAAAGATTATCAATTACTGATATTGAGTTTTCGTAATTTTTATTATCAATATTATATTTTAATTCTTTTATTTCTGATGAAAGTTCTTTTAATTTTTCATTATCATTTATAAACATTACTATTTGATCCAAAGTTTCATAAGCTTCATCAACATTTTTTCTATACCTTTTTGTTCTTGTGTTTTTTGCTTTGTGCAGTATTTCAAACTCTCCATTTTTAGCTTTCCAACTTTCAGGAACTTTATCTTGAAGTTCTTTAATTTCTAGCTCGTAATTCTCGATCTTTAATTCTAATTTATTTTTATTTGATAAGTTATCATCATCTAAATTTCTAATTTCAGCTTTTATTTTTTTAATTTTCTGGTCTATTTTTCTAATTTTTTTCTCAATTTTTCTTACATTGAAATGCAAGTCCCTATAATCTTTTGTGAATAATTCATATTCTTCCTCTGTTTTTTGAAGTTTTTTAACAATAGCAAAAGTCCCAAGCGCATTATCAAAATGCTCTTCAAAAATATCTAATTTATCCATTGGAAGATTAGCGGGAGTTAATTTCTGCATGTCTTTTATTGCATTAGTAATTCTTTGTTCTTCAGTGTTGTAAATCGCAAATTTGTACTCTTGTAAGCAATATTGTAACTTTGGATTCATCGGTGGTGGAGCAACGTTTGACGTTAAATATGTTCTTGCTGGTAGATAGTTTACTAATGATGGATAGAAACCAACAATTCCAAGACCTATTAATTGTAAAATAATAAATGGAACAACACCTCTCCAGATATTTAAAGTAGTAACAAGTTTTGAAGCTACACCTTTTAAGTAAAATAATGCAAAACCAAATGGTGGTGTTAAAAATGAAGTTTGTAAATTTACCCCAATCATTACACCAAGCCAAATTGCACTTACATTAGCTCCTGGTTCAGCTAATAATATCGGAGCAATGATAGGAACAACAACAACGGCTATTTCTATAAAATCAAGAAAGAAACCTAGTAAAAAAATCACTGCCATTACAACAATAAACTGTGTCCAAAATCCCCCTGGCAAATCTTGAAGAAAATCTCTTACTAGCTCTTCACCTCCAAACGCTCTAAATCCAGAGGTTAACATTGCAGCTCCTAATAAAATTATAAATACCATTGAAGTAGTTACACATGTTTCTGTAACAACTTCTCTTAATACATTTTCAATTTTATATGCTCTCCAAAAACTCCAAATAATTCCAATTAAAAAAGTAATAGTAAAAAATCCTGTGATAAAAATTGCTGTAAGATCTCTAGTTTCTACAGCCTTAATATTTAAATTATAATTTTTAGATAATATATAAATTGGAACGACAGATAAAATTGCAATTATAATTGGATAGTAAGCATCTTTTTTTCCTTTATGTAAACGATAACCAGCCATCATGGTTGCACCTATTGCTCCAATTGATCCAGCTTGATTAACGGTTGCAATACCCAAAAGTATAGATCCTAAAACCGCGAAAATTAAAGCAAGGGGAGGAATAATTACTATTAATACTTTAATCCAAAATTTTGAGTCAAAATTTCCTTTAAATGGAACAGGAGGAGCTGCCTTAGGATTTAATCTTGCATAAATAAATACATAAAGCATGTATAAGCCAACTAGA
>NZ_CVSU01000021.1 GCF_001180205.1 Candidatus Pelagibacter communis
TTTCCAGATGATGAATTAGAAATTATTAATAATGAAGGTAATCAAATTTGTGAAATCATTTGTTTTAATAAGGATGGTAAATCTGATGTTGGAATTTTAAATTTAAAATCAAACAATGAAAAAAATTTCATTAGAAATATTCTTAATGGTAAAGATGAAACAATATTAGCGACAAATCATCAATTAAAAAAAAGAAACTTAAATATTTCAGATTCAAAATCTTCAATTATATTTGATCCAGATTCTAAAGCAGGAGAAAGTATCAAATTTAAATCAAAAGATAAGTGTTATGCTATTTTTGCAGCACCTGGTGAGGATATGGATGTCACAAATCAAAATCCTCCAACTGATTTAACAATTTTTATTAAAAGATCTAAAATCGTTAATGATAAAGAATTAAATGTAATACCAGATCCAGTCTTTGAACCTTTGTATGAAGAAAATATAAATAAAGAAACTTCTATATCATACCAAGTAAAAGAAGGTGATTATATTCAAGTAATCAGTCCAACTGGAAGACAGTGTTCTGACTTCGTAGCATTTGATACAAGAAAATTAGAAAAAGGAATTGAAAAAGGATTGGACTGGCAAACTACAAGAACATTTATGGGCAATACTTTTCCTGGACCTGGATTGCATTCAAAATTTTATGATACAGACCATGAGCCTCTCGTTGAGGTTATAAGAGATACAGTGGGAAAACATGATACTTTTAACCTAGCATGTACTTCAAAATATTATGAAGACGCAGGATATTTTGGTCACCCAAACTGTTCAGATAATTTGACTGAAAGCATGTCAAAATTTGGAGTACAAAAACAAAAAGGTTGGCATGCGATTAACCTTTTTTTTAATACTTCTGCTGCAGGTTTAAATTCTGTGATATCCGATGAGTCATATTCTAGACCAGGAGATTATGTAATGTTTAGAGCTTTAAAAGATTTAACAATTGGAACTACAGCTTGTCCTAGTGATATTGATGCATGTAATTCGTGGAATCCTACAGATATTTTTGTTAGAACTTATGATAAAAATAAAGAATTTAGTAAATCATTTGCTTTTCGAATGAAAACAGACTCAGAAAAAAAATTAACTAGAAATTCTGGATTTTACGAAAGAACTTCAAAACTTACTAGAAACTTTGTTGATGCAAGAGGTTTTTGGTTACCAAATGATTATACCAAACATGGTTTAGTTAATGAATATAATGCTTGCAGAAACGATGCTGTATTAATTGATCTATCATCACTAAGAAAATTTGAAATAATAGGTCCTGATGCAGAGGAGTTAATGAACTACACACTTACAAGAAATATAAAAAAACTTTCTGTTGGACAGGTGGTTTATTCTGCAATGTGTTATGAAAATGGAATGATGTTTGACGATGGAACTCTCCTAAGATTAAGCGAAACAGGTTTTAGATGGATTTGTGGTGATGAATATGCTGGAGAATGGTTAAAAGAAATTGCTAAGAAAAAAAATTTCAATGCCAATGTTAAAAATTCTACAGATCAAATAAGCAACGTTTCTTTACAAGGACCGAAAAGTAGAGAAATTTTAAAAAAAATTATTTTTACACCACCCACACAACCATCGATCGATGAATTAGGATGGTTTAGGTTTACCATTTGCAGAATAGAAGAATTACAAGGAATTCCTTTAATTGTTTCAAGAACTGGTTATACCGGAGAATTGGGTTATGAAATATGGTGTCATCCAAAACATGCTCCTGAAGTTTGGGATAAATTAATGGAAGCTGGAAAAGATGATGGCTTGATACCAGCTGGATTTGCTGCATTAGACAAACTTAGAATTGAAGCAGGGTTAATTTTATTTGGAAATGAATTTGATGGACAACAAGATCCTTTTGAAGCTGGCATCGGCTTTGCAGTGCCTTTAAAAACTAAAGAAGAGGATTTTATTGGTAAAGAAGAATTAATTAAAAGAAAAGCCAATCCACAAAAAAAACTTGTTGGTTTAGAACTTGTAGGAAAAGAAATTGCAGGCCATGGAGACTGTGTGCATGTAGGGAGATCACAAGTAGGTATTGTTACTAGCGGATGTTTATCATCAACCTTAAATAAAAATGTTGCTCTGTGTAGAATTGATTTACAGTATTCAGAAATAGGTACAGAAGTAGAGGTAGGAAAAATAGATGGACACCAAAAACGAATTAGTGCAAAGGTGGTTGGGTTTCCATTCTATGACCCAACAAAATCAAGGGTTAGAGCATAAAGAAAAATAATGCCCAAAGAAAAAAAAAACACTATTAGATTTTTGGGAAGATCAAATGAGACAATCTCATACATCAAGCAATTACTTTTTTAGAAAATCACCATCGCACTATCATATGATGTTGCTGGTAATGTCTGCATATAAAGAAGGTAAAAAATTATCGGTAGAGGAATTAAAAACGAAATTATTCAAGACTTCTAGACCTAAATCAGCTTTAATAATTACAGAAGCTTGTGAAAAAGGATTCTTTAGACTTGAAAAAACTTCAACTGATCAGCGAATTAAAAATATAATGCCTAGCGAGTCTTTTATTCAAGAATTCGACGATTATTTGCTTACTTTAAAAAACATAAGTTATTAGCCAAATTTTTAAATAAATTCGAAGTATCTATTTTTTATATATAATTTTTAGTTCTATAAAAAATTATATTAATTACCCCTACCAAAAAATAATGTTTTGGCATGACGACATTACCTTCGAAAGCAAAAGTAGTTATCATCGGTGGTGGAATTCACGGACTAAGTACTGCATGGAAACTTTCTGAAACATATAAAAATCCTGGTGACATAATTGTATTAGAAAAAAAAGATACTGCAGCAGGTGCAAGCGGAATTGCTTGTGGTGTTGTAAGAAATAATTATTTCCAACCAGCAATGAGAGAGTTAATGGCTCACTCAGTTTCAGTTTGGGAGAGTGATCCTAAAGCATTTAAATATAATCCAGTAGGTTATTTACAAATTTCGCCTGAAGTAATGCATGAAGATGTTGCAAGTATTTATGAGCAACAAAAAGCGATCGGGTACGAGTCAGTTTTTATTGAAGGTGAAAAAGATTGTTCAAATTATATGAAAGGTATTTTTGATGATTGGCAAGCACAAGGGATCACTTCAATACTTCATGAAAAAAAAGGTGGATACGCATTTAACAAAGATTCAATTAAAGCACTTGAAAATAAATCTACATCAAATGGTGTACAGGTTATGAAAGGTGTAAAAGTAACAGGATTTAAAAGAGGAAGTAACAGTCAAGCTGTTACAGGAGTAGAGACAGACAAAGGTACAATTGAGTGTGAACAGGTTGTTATCGGCGCAGGTCCATGGGCGAGAGATTTTTGGAATATGTTAGAGTTACCTAAAACGGCTAACATAAAAGGTAAAGACGGTAAAATGCATGTGACGGATATGTGGACTTACTGGATGTTACAAGAGGGTGTTATTGGCGTTGAGCCAGATTTTCTAAAAACAAATGACGGAAAACAACCTCCTGTGGTTCATGTAGACTCGACTGCTCCATTATATTCAGACAAAACTAAAAAATTATTAACAGATAAAATTTGGGGAATTTATTACAAACCTGATATTGAAGGTTTGGGTGTACAAGGAGGAACTTCTCCTTACATAGTTAAAAAACATTTTGATGAAGTAAATGTTGATCCTTATGGAATTGAGTCACCTGAATATCAAACAACAGACGCATTTAGTGAAATGTGGTGTTCAGCTTTAGCGCATTGTCAAAAAAGATTTGAAGGTAAATCAGATTTATATAGAAAAGGACCATCGGGTGGACTCGGATGTATGACACCAGACTCGTTTCCAATCTTTGATAGATTTTTTGAAAACGTTTACATGATTGCAGATGCCAATCATGGTTATAAAATGATTGGGGTCGGAGAACTTGTTGCAAAAGAAATTCTTGGTACTGAAAGTGATTTATTAAAACCATTTAGATTCAACCGTTACGAGAAGGGTGAACTTCACCCTACTTCGAACAGTCCGTTTCCTTGGAGCTAGACTCTAAGCCTAGACACAAATAAATTTTTCAGCTACGTTTGAATAAATTAAATTCATTGAGGGGTGAAAATGACAGATCTAGAGAAACACGTTAACCAGCCAGGTAGAGCGAAATTAGTTAAAAAAGTTAGAGAAAAAATTAATGAACTTGGCATCACTTATATTTATTATCAATTCATTTCTGTAACAGGTAGAGTTGTTGGTAAAGGTATACCAGCAGATCACTGGGAAAGAACAGCTGAAAAAGGATTTCAATTAGTTTACGGTGCTACAGCAAACTTGTTCTTAGATCGTCATAATAATTACATTGGATATGGACCAGAGGCTATGGAGCTTGTTGGAATACCTGATCCTGAAACTTTTGTTCAATTACCATGGGATAAAAGAGTTGGAAGAGTATTTGTAACTTGTTTTAGAAACAGAGAAGAAAGAAAAAATCCAGGCGGTCATTTAACTTCAGACTGCAGGGGAAATCTAAGAATTTTCATGGATGAATTTAAGAAAAAACATGGTCTAGAATTAAGAGTTGGTACTGAGCCTGAAATGATGTGGTTAACAAAAAATGAGGATGGAACACCTACAGGTAAAGGTTTTTCTAAACCATTCTGTTATCACATTGATCAATTTGAGTCATTAAGACCAGTGTTTATGAAGGTTATTGAGTACGCAAAAGCAATGGGTCTTGATATGATTCAAGGAGATCACGAAGATGCTCCGGGCCAATTAGAGTTAAACTGGACTTACGATAACGTTTTAAGAAATGCAGATAGATTGTCAACCTACAGACAAATTTGTGCTCAAGTAGCTAGAGAACATAATTTAATTGCTTGCTTTATGACAAAACCATTTATGGGTGTTTCTGCTAGTGGTTGTCATACAAACATGTCTTTATGGAAAGGTGGAAAAATAAAAGTTAACAAACTTGGAAATAAAACTCTACCAGGTGTAGAAGAAGTATTTAGTTATGTTGAAGGTGGAACTAATACTTTCATGCCAGATACAAAAGATATGCAATTACCAGGTAAAATTGGTTTGCAATCAATTGCAGGTATCATGAAGCACTTACCAGCATTGACAGCTCTTGGATCTTCAACTGTAAATTCTTATAGAAGATTATGGGATCAAGGTTTTTGGGCTCCTGTTTACGCAGACTGGGGATATCAAAATAGAACTTGTGGTTTAAGAGTTTCTGCTCCAGGAAGATTTGAATATAGATCAGTAGACTCTATGCACAATCCTTATCTATTAGGTGCTGCTTTATTAAAAGCTTGTGATGAAGGTATAACTAAAAAAATGAAACCAGCAGCTCCAGAATCTAGAAATATTTATGAAGCTCAAAAAGCTGGTAAAGATGTAAAAAAACTTCCATTAAGTTTAGGTGAAGCTTTGGATAGGCTGGCAGAGGATGAAGTAATCAAATCTGCAATGCCAGATGAAATGTATAAAGTTTTCCATTGGTACAAAAACGATGAGTGGGAAAGATTTCTTGGTGCAACAACACAATGGGATCTGGATACTTATCTTGATTGTCTACCGTAGGTCACAGAAATAGATAGAAAGGGTATAAATATATGTGTGGAATAGCAGGTTTAATTCATAGAGGGAAATCTTCAAATGTTGGAAGTGAATTACAAGGTATGCTTCAAGCATTAAAACATAGAGGAGAAGATTCAACAGGTTACGCTTTATATGGCGATACCGATGGAAAAAACTTCATAATGCGTTTTAAAGTTGGAGAAAACGTTGGAGAAGGAAGTTCATCAGTTATGGAGGATGTATCTGTTTACGATGAGAGAAAAAAAATTGTTGATGAAACTCTGGCTGAAATGGGAGCTAAAATAGTTAAAGAAGAAAGAACCCTTCCCTACTCTTTAAGATATGAAATTGATTATAATGTTAAAGATCTGTTAGAATTTTCACAACGTATAGAAAGTATTCCAGGTGTTGAAATTCTTTCTATGGGTAAATCTTTAGAAGTGATTAAAGATCTGGGAAACGCTAAAATGGTTTGTGATAGATATAGCTTAGATAAAGTTGTTGGAACACATGCTATAGGTCATGCTAGAATGGCTACAGAGTCTGGTGTAGATATCAAATCTGCCCACCCTTTTTGGGGATATCCATTTAGTGATGTATCTGTAGTTCATAATGGACAATTAACTAACTACTGGAATAACAGAAGAGTTCTAGAAAACAAAGGCATGAGATTTATGTCAGAGTGTGACTCGGAATTAATTGCAGTTTACCTTGCTGAAAAAATGAGAGACGGTGCAACTTTAGAAGAAGGAATGAAAGCATCTTTAACTGGTTTAGATGGTGTTTTTACTTACTTTGTTGCTACAAAAGACTCATTAGGTATGGCTAAAGATACTATGGCTGCAAAACCATTGGTGTTATATGAGTCTGATGATTTGGTTGCTATGGGATCTGAAGAAATTGCAATTAGATCTGTATTACCACAAGAAATTGATACATATGATCCGTTTGATGGGGAGGTGAAAGTATGGCAAATCTAAAAACAGTTTCAAAAAAATCAAAAGCCCAATCGATGGGTATGCATACTGAGGTTTTAACAGGAAGAACTCAACAAAAATTCTTTAATCCTGATGAGGCAGAAAACTTTTACTATTTTGGGACATACGATGTAGATTTTAATAAAAGAACAGAACTTGATGTTAAAGACATGACAGCGCCTGAGGCTAATAAAGAAATCGATAACTTAATGAGCCAAGGATATGGAACAATAGTAATAAAAAACCCACAAGGTAAACACAGTCTTGGAGTTGGTATTTTAAATAAACTAAATTTAATTTTTGAAGGAAGTTTAGGGTACTTTGGAATGGGTTCTTGTGATGGTCCAATAGTTAGAATTAATGGAAGAGTTGGATGGTCATGTGCAGAAAATTTAATGGCTGGTAAAGTAGTGATCGAAAAAAATGCTGGTTCTTGTTTTGGTGCGGCAATTAGAGGTGGAGATTTAATTTGCAAAGGTAGTGTTGGTGCCAGAACTGGTATTGATATGAAAGGTGGAACTATAATAATTGGTGGTGATGCTGGTGCCTTTACTGGTTTTATGATGCAAAGAGGAAGAATAATTATTCTTGGTGACGTAGGAATAAACTTAGGTGACTCGATGTATGATGGGACAATTTTCGTAGGTGGAGAAATTGGATCATATGGTAGTGATGCAGTAGACGCTGAATTAACTAAAAGTGATCAAGATTGGCTAAAAAGAAAATTAAAAGTTGCTGAGATTGGTGAAAATTTTGACGTTAGTAAAATGAAAAAAATTGTAGCTGGTAAAAAACTTTGGAATTATGACAATTTGGAACCTACAGAGAAGAAGGGAGCAATATAATGCCTAAGAAAAAATCTAAAAAAGTTAAAAAAAATGGAAAAGGTGTTGGTGGAAAAGCTGATGTCCATGCGCATGAAGAAGGTAAAAGAAATAAAAGTTTATTAGGTCATAACGCTATCTTCACACCTGAAGTAATAGATGACATTCATATTAAATCTCAATTAGGAAGATACAGAATGCGAGGAATGGCATTAATGAAAAAAATTCCTACTTTCGATGATTTAGTTTTCTTACCTGGAACACTAACTAGATTTGTAATCGAAGGTTACAGAGAAAAATGTGAGACGAAAACTGTTATTGGACCAAGATGTGAAAATCCAATTGAGTTAGATATTCCAGTTTATATTACGGGAATGAGTTTTGGTGCGCTTTCTTATGAAGCAAAAACTGCTTTAGCAAGAGGAGCAACTATGGCAGGTAGTGCTACATGTTCTGGTGAAGGTGGAATGATACCTGATGAAAGAAGATACTCTGAAAAATGGTACTATCAATGTATTCAATCGAGATATGGTTTTAATCCTCATCATGCACAATTAGCAGACGGTATTGAAGTGTTTATTGGACAAGGTCAAAAAGTTGGAATGGGAGGACATTTAATGGGTCAAAAAGTTACTGACCAAGTTGCTGAGATGAGATCACTACCATCTGGTATTGACCAAAGATCTCCAGCGAGACACCCTGACTGGTTAGGACCAGATGATTTAGCTTTAAAAGTAGAAGAGCTAAGACAATTAACAAAAAATAAAGTGCCAATTCAATTAAAGTTAGGCGCATCTAAAGTTTATGACGATGTGCGTATGGCTGCAAAATGTGATCCTGACTCTATTTACTTAGATGGAATGGAAGGTTCTACTGGAGCTGGCCCACATATCGCTGCTGCAAACACTGGTATTCCAGGTATAGCTGCAATCAGAGAAGCAAGAAGAGCAATCGATGATGTCGGAAAAACTGGAAAAGTAACATTAATTTATGCTGGTGGTGTAAGAGATGGTGCTGATATGGCAAAAGCTTTAGCTCTTGGAGCTGATGCAATAGCTATTGGTACAGGGTCTATGATTGCATTAAATTGTAACAAAGACATCCCAGAAGCAAATTTTGAAAAAGAAATGGGAGTAAAAGCAGGTGAATGTTATCACTGTCATACTGGAAGATGTCCAGTTGGTGTTGCAACACAAGATCCTAAGCTTAGAGCTAGATTAAATCCTGATGATGCTGCGCTAAGAGTTTACAATTATCTTCACTCAATGACTTTAGAAGCTCAGTTGTTAGCAAGAGCTTGTGGAAAAACAAATATCCATTCTCTAGAACCTGAAGATTTAGCTGCTTTAACATCAGAAGCATCAGCTTTAGCAAAAGTTCCATTAGCTGGAACTAACTACACAGTTGGTGTTGATAACTACCACAAAATATAGAGGTAACTATGCCGAAGAAAAAAAATAAAAAAGTAGCAAAAACAAAAGAGATCAAAGGTCAGTTAGGTAAAAAGAAAGAGACTGCCAGAGAAAAAATGATTGGTCAGTCTATTGGTTACAGATACGATGTTAATCTTTTACCGGACTATTCTAAGTTAACTCCATTTCTTAAGAAATATATAGAAGCGATGGGATGGGATGATTTAAATTGGTTAGAAGATGTTCACATGGGTTATGAGGAAGATAGGCCAGCAGTGTTCTGCAGAAATGCGAATGGTTGGGTTACTATTCCAAGCTCAATTAAGCTTCCGAATAATCAACAAGATAGAGATATGATTGCAAGAGAACTTTTAGTAAAGTTTCAAATGTCTCCAAAACATCCTCTTGTTGATTTAAAAAAAGCATATTTAAAATTTTAATATTTCAATTAAGAGTTGATAATTTTTAAAAACCTAGTGTACAGACTAGGTTTTTAACTGTTTTTATATTTGTATCGAATCATAAAATTTAATAGGCTTCGATAAACTAATATGGAGAGAGAATATGACTGATCAGTTAGGTGCTCTTACAACCATATTTACAGAATTTTACTACTGGGTGACAGTGGTGCTGATGTTCTTAATTCACGTCGGTTTCTGTATGTATGAAGTTGGAGCTTCTCGATACAAACACCATCAACATACTCTTATGAAAAATACGATGCTGATACCTTTAGTAACAGTAACGTGGTTTTTATTTGGTTGGTGGATTTACTGGGCTTTTCCTACAGGACCTGGATTAGCACCATCAATAATGAATGAAAGTGCTGCACTAGTTACAGATGAATCTGCATTTAGTGCTACATGGTATACTGCTACAAGTGATTTAATGGCTGTCAATTTAGGAGACCACATTTCTGGTGTCTTCTGGGCTGCCTTTTTACTTTTCTCTTGGACAGCTGCTTCCATCGTTTCTGGAGCAATCATTGAAAGAATAACGACCTTTGCATTTGGTATTTTAGCAATTGCAATTGGTTCTGTATTTTGGACAATTGATGCTGCATGGGGATGGCACTTCGACGGTTGGATGTTGAAACTTCTAGGATATCATGATGCGTACGCATCAGGAGTAATTCACGCAATTGCGGGTGGATTTGCTTTAGGTGTTCTAATGGTTTTAGGCCCAAGAATTGGTAAGTTTTCGTCTAGCGGTGAACCAAGAAACATCGGACCAAGAAATCCTTGGTTAGTAACAGTAGGATTGTTTTTAATTTATACTGGTTTCTGGGGATTTTATGCGGCATGCAACATACCTATTTTCGATCTAGGACCAGAGTATGGTATGGAAGGTATATCTTACTGGACAGCAACAAATATCTACGTAACGCCTACTACACTTAGTGGTATTACATTCAACTTCTTGATGTCATTATCAGGAGGATTGTTAGCTGGATATTGGATTGCTAAAGGAGATCCTTTCTGGACTTACTCAAGTGGTCTAGCAGGTGTGATCTGTGCTTCAGCTGGAAATGATTTATATCACCCAATTCAAGCAATGATCATTGGTATGATCGGTGTTGTTATTGCATACAAACTACATTACTGGGTTGAACGTAAGTTCAAAATTGATGATGCAGTTGGTGCCGTAGCAGTACATGGTTATGCTGGATTTGTAGGTCTTGTTATTTGTGGTTTTGTCTTAAATGGTTATCCATCATCTGGTTACAGTGTTGGTGCTATGTGGGACGGAACAACTTATGCAACAATTAATCCATTAGGACAGTTCATCGGAGCATTAATAATGTTCGTTGTTCTTGGACTAATACCAGGCTACATCATAGCTAAAGTTCTTAACGGAATGGGCAAATTAAGAATCCCACGTGAAGTTGAGATAGCTGGATTAGACTATGAAATGATGGAATCTGCTAAAGAAGATGAAAAAGCAGTTTCATCTGCAACCAGGTAAAGGAGGAAAATATGGCTACAGTTACAAACTGGATAGATCACCTTAATAAGCCAGCAGAAGAAGTTGCTGGCGCAATTTACCCTGGTGCTGGATCTGTTGAAGGCATACTGGTAATAATTGCATTGATCTTATGGGTTGGTTGGCACATTCTAACAGCAAAATCGGAAAGTGATGAACTTTCAAGACTTGCTAGAAAAAGACATAGTGCTAACGATCATAAAAGCAATATTACTGACTGGTAATTAAAATTTAAATTTGGGCGCCACTTAAATGTGGCGCCCTTTTTTATATTTAATATTCATGGAAGATAATAAAGAAGAACTAAGACCCTCAAAAATGAGAGGTGTAGCGTTTCCTAAGGCTAAGTATGGTGCGATACTAGCTGTAATTGTGATTATTGTTGTGAATTTAATTTATTATAAAGAAACAATTTTATCTTTTTTTAAATAATTGTGTTAACCTAAGTTGTGTCTAAAAATTTATTTAAAATTGCTAAACAAAAAAAGATTAAATATTTTTTAATAAGTTTTGTAGATTTATTTGGTGTACTAAGATCAAAATTAGTACCTGCTCACGCGATAAAGGATATGCAGAATGCAGGAGCTGGTTTTGCTGGATTTGCAGCGTGGTTAGATATGACACCCGCAGACTCAGACATGTTTGGAATTCCCGACCCAGATAGTTTAATTCAACTTCCATGGAATAAAGAAGTTGGATGGTTAGCATCTGACTTGTGGATGGATGGCAAACCAGTAGATGCATCACCAAGAGTGATGTTAAAAAAGCAGATAAAAAAACTTAAAAAACAAAATTTAACAATGAAATCAGGTGTTGAGTGTGAATATTTTTTGATTTCACCTGATGGCAACTCAATTGCAGATCCAAGAGATACACAATCCAAACCTTGTTATGATCAATCTGCATTAATGAGAAGGTATGATTTAATTAAGGAAATTTGTGACTGTATGATTAAAATGGGATGGGGCCCTTATCAAAACGATCACGAGGATGCTAACGGACAATTTGAAATGAATTGGGATTATTCAGATTGCCTAAAAACTGCAGATAGACATACCTTTTTTAAGTTTATGGTAAAAACAATTGCTGAAAAGCACGGATTAAGAGCAACATTTATGCCTAAACCATTTGGAAATTTAACCGGTAATGGTTGTCATGCTCACGTATCAGTTTGGCAGGGTAGTAAAAATAAATTTTTAGACAGTAAGGATGAACTTGGTTTAAGTAAAATGGCCTATAATTTTTTAGGTGGAGTAATTAAAAATGCTTCATCTTTATCTGCGTTTTTTAACCCAACAATCAATAGTTACAGAAGAATAAATGCACCACCTACAAAATCTGGAGCATCGTGGTCACCTAGTAGTATTTCGTATACAGGTAATAATCGAACACACATGATCAGAATTCCTGATCCTGGAAGATTTGAATTAAGATTAATGGATGGTTCTGCAAATCCTTACTTGTTGCAGGCAAGTGTTTTAGCAGCTGGTCTATATGGTTTAAAAAATAAAGTTGATCCAGGCAAACCTTTGAATTGCAATATGTATGAAGACCACGCTAAATATCCAGATTTACCCAAACTACCTGATGAACTTGCACAATCATTAAATTTATTAAAAAATAATAAAGATATGAATGATGCTTTTAGCAAAGATGTGATTAATAGTTATATAAAATTAAGAAGTTCAGAAATGAATGAATTCAAGTCAAAAAATAGTTTTGACAAAACAAAAGATGTTACAAAGTGGGAAAAAGATAATACTCTAGATTGTTAGTACATGACTATATTATCTAACGGTCATCAATGGAAATACACAGAATTTACTGACAATCAAAATTATTCATTTAATAAAAAAGAAATTCTCAATTCTTTAACCTCAGAAGAAATTGATGATGCTTATAAGAGTATTTCAAATTGGAAAGGTTATTCTCCTACTCCCTTAATTTCTTTAAATAAACTTTCAAAAGAATTAAATTTAAATAAAATTTTTTATAAAGATGAAAATAAAAGATTTAATTTAAAATCTTTTAAAGCTTTAGGTGGAGCTTATGCAGTAGAAAAAGTAACCAAAGGAAATAAAGATATAGTAGTAGCAACAGCTACCGCTGGCAATCATGGAAGATCAGTTGCCTGGGGGGCCAAAAGATTAGGTCTAAGCTGTAAAATATTTATTAGTGAATTTGTAAGTGATGCAAGAGGCAAGGCTATGGCCGCACTTGGAGCAGATGTAGTAAAAGTAAAAGGTAACTATGAAAAATCATTAATGGAATGCATAAAGCAGTCTACTGAAAATAATTGGCAAATAGTTCAGGATGTTGCTTGGAAAGATTATATGGTCGTCCCTAAGTATACAATGGCAGGTTATACAGTCATGATGAGGGAGATAGCAAATCAAATCCAGGAAGAGAAAATAACTCACATCATTTTACAAGCTGGCGTTGGTGGCATGGCTGCTGCCATGGTTGCAGGTATTGCAAGATATTTAAACTATGTTCCAACAATTATAGTTGTTGAACCTGATAGTGCTGCGTGTGTAATGGAAAGCATTAAAACTGGAAAAATAGAAAAAATAGATATTAAAAGAGAAAGCTTAATGGGTGGTATGTCTTGTGGTGAAGTATCATTAGTCCCATGGGAAATACTCAAAAATTCAGTTAAACATTGTATTAGTTTACCAGATGATGATATTGCAAAAACTATGAAACTACTTGGAAATTCAAGCTTTAGTGATGATAAAATAATTGCAGGAGAAAACTCAGCACCTGGCGTAATCAGTCTGATTACGAGTTGTGAAGATCAAGCAATTAAAGAAAAATTAGATCTAAATGAAAAATCTAATGTTTTGGTTTTTGGTTGTGAGGGAGATACTGATCAAGAAATGTATCAAAAGTTAATTAACCAAAATTAAACCAATGAGTAGCACAGGTATTTTTTGGATAAGAGAGGATTTTAGAATTGAAAATAATCCTGCCTTATCTTTTGCAACACAAAATCATGATAATGTAATTGCATTATATATTTATAATAATAATGATTTTGATAACAAAAGAGAAGCTCAAAAATGGTGGGTTTTTAAATCTCTAGAAACTTTAAAAAAAGAATTATCAGATTATAAAATTAATCTTGAAATAGTAAAAGGTGACGAATTAGAAATTTTTTCTAAATTTAATAAAAAGGATAAGCTTTCAGTTTATTGGAATAAAATTTATGAGCCAGATGTTATAGCTAAAGGAAAAAAAATACGTGACTTATTTATTAAAAATGAAATTAATTATAAATATTTCAAAGGAAATATTTTAAACGAATTTCAAGAGATAACAAAAAATGATGGAACTCCCTTTAAAGTGTTTACACCTTTTTGGAGAAATGCGGAGCAAGTTTATTTAAATAAGCCAACAAGCAAAAATTATATTATTAAAAAGAAAACAAAAAAGATTTCATATTTTAAAAAGTGTATTGAACCAAATGATATTTTACCAAAAAAAAATTGGTATAAAAAATTTGAAAAATATTGGAAAGTTTCAGAAAATGACTCAAAAAAAATATTAAAAAATTTAATTGAAAATAAAATTAAGGATTATGGAACTTCTCGAGATATACCATCTATCGAAGGAACCTCAAAATTATCTCCCTACATCAAACATGGTCAAATTCATGTAGGCAGTATTTGGAAAAAATGTTCTGAAATTAAATCAAAAGGTACTGGTTATAGAAAATATATTAATGAGCTTGGCTGGAGAGAGTTTTCACATAGTTTAATTAATTATTTCCCAGAATTCTTAAAAGGAAATTTTAGAAAGGAATTTGATAAATTCCCTTGGGCAAAAAACGAGAAATTCTTAAAAGCATGGAAAAGAGGAATGACCGGTTATCCTATTGTCGATGCTGGTATGAGAGAATTATATGAAACTGGATGGATGCATAATAGAATAAGAATGGTTGTTGGCTCGTTTTTAGTCAAACATTTGAGAATTAATTGGACTGAGGGTGAAAAGCATTTTAGAAATTGTCTACTAGATTTTAACAAAGCAAATAATGTTGCTCAATGGCAATGGGTTGCTGGCTGTGGAGCAGATGCAGCACCTTATTTTAGAATATTCAATCCAATACTTCAGGGTGAAAAATTTGATAAAGAAGGCAATTATGTAAAAAAATGGGTTCCTGAACTTAAAAATGTTCCAAATAAATTTATTCATAAACCATGGGAAATGGAATTAAAGTATCAAGAAGCTATAAAAACAATTATTGGCAAAGATTACCCGGGCCCTATTGTTGTTCATGAAAAAGCTAGAGCTGCAGCTCTTGAAGCATTTCAATCTTTGAAGAAAAAATGATTTTAATTTTATTCTCCAATAAAATGGTGAATTATAGTTCTTTTTTGAGCCTCTAATCTGTGTTCAAATAAATATATGCCCTGCCAAGTTCCAAGCAACAATTCACTATCTTTGACACTTAGAGAAATTTGATTATTTGTTAATGCGGATTTAATATGTGCAGGCATATCATCTTTTCCCTCCGTAGTATGAACATATAGTTTGTTATCCATAGGAGCTAATTTATCGAAATAATTTATTAAATCTGTTTGTACATCTGGATCTGCATTTTCTTGAACAATTAATGAGGCGCTTGTGTGTTGAATACTTAGATTAAGAAAACCATTTTTAAAGTTATTTTGACCAATCCAATGAATTGTATCATAAGTAAACTCATATAACTTTTGACCATTAGTCTTAATTTGAAGATTATAAAATTCTTGTTTCATTAATTATACTCCTTCGATGTAAGCTCGTATAAACGACTAATGGTTCGTTTAAATGGTTTTTCTAACAATCTTGAAGAGGTAAATTGATCTAAATTTTGATCGGCTGTAACTGCTAATGAAATATTTTTATCATAAATTACATCTAACAAAGTGATAAAACGTTGTTGTTGATTTGAATTTACATCGTTAAATTGAGGTATTTGATCTATTACCATAAATTTACAATTTTTAGTTATTTCCAAATAATCTTCCGCTCCTAAATTTTGATCACAAAGATGATTAAAGTCACATCTAACAATTCCCTCATAAAAGTTTTCTATTTTAAATTCTCTTCCTTTGACATTAATTGTTATTGAAGATTGTTTTTTATCCTTTGTTATGGTTCTAAAAAATTTATTAATCTTAAAATTGGTTTCTTGATTAAGTGGAAAAAAATATCTTTGTTTTTGATTATCATTAGATTTTCTATAATCATCCTCAATTTTTAATTCATACTCAATGGATTGATCTTCCATTATTTTTATAAAAGGTATAAATTGTTCACGTTGAAGACCTTCTTTATAAAGTTCTGAAATTTTAATGTTTGAAGTAAGAATAATTTTAATATCTTCTTTAAAAATTTCTTCAAATAGTTTTCCTAAAATCATTGCATCAACAATGTTTGTTACTTGGAACTCATCGAAATAAACTAATGAAGCTTTTGATTTTAAATTTTTAACAAATTGATTGATTATATTTTCTTCATTTTTTTCTTTTTGCTCATGGACAAAATCATGAAAACCTAACATAAATTCATTAAAATGCTTTTTTAATTTTTTTTCTTCAAGATGATCATAAAAGAAGTTTAAAATCATTGTTTTACCAACCCCTACACCACCATATAAATAAAATCCTTTTTTAGTTTTTTGTTTGAAAAATAATTTTAAAAAAAATGATTTGTAATTACTATTATAGTAATCTTCTAAATTTTTAATAACTTTGATTTGATTAGGATTAGCTTCTAAATTTTGATTTTCACAATAAGATATGAATTCTTTTTCAAATTTTTTTGGCATCAATTTTTTTTAGTTTTAAAATCAATACCATACTCTGATCTTGGTCCTTTTCTTAGCCCAAATGGACCTGAGATGAATAAAGTTAATGGTTTGGTTCCTGGTTCCAAATCTACTCGATGCAAATTATTTGCCGATCTAAAGCCAATATACCCTGGTGGACGCCAAAACTTGCCAGTGCTTAATGTTTCCCAATAACCACCTCTTAAAATTATAGTGATATAAGGAAATGTATGATTATGAACTCCTTCTCCATGGTCATCTGCTAGCATCTCATGAATTAATATATTAAATGGAAACCATTTAGGTCGATGTCTCATCAAAACATAGTAACGGTTCATCCAAGGCTTTGCCTCTTTAAAATTAGGATGTGAAGGTCCTCTATCTAATACAACTTTTTTTCTACCAATTTTTTCTAAAAATTTTAAAAACATGTTTAGTTATATTGTACAATTGAACCATTTCTTACTACATATAAATTGTTATTAAATATAAACGGTTCAGATACTAATCCACCAGAAACTTTTTCAATTTTTATTATTTTTCCATCCTCAATCCCGGCTATGATCATCTTGCCATCTGAGTTAGTTAAAAATATGTTTTTGTCTCCAATTACAAAACCAATTGGATAAATATTTTTTCTTTTTTTATCTTTGTAATTCAGAAATAGATCTGTAATTCGAACTATATTGCCTTTATTTTTGTCAATTAAATATAAATAACCTTCATTAGAGATTGTAAAAATTAGATTTCCAACCAAAATAGGTTTTACATTAGAATTAACTTCATTTATCCAGTTTGTTGTTCCTGTTTTTAAATCAATTGAATAAAACTGATTTTTATTATTTGAAAAAAATATAGAGTTTCCATCTGATACTAGTTTAGAAGTCTTAAAGTTATAAGTTTCATTTATTATCGAGCTACTCTGTGTAGGTAGTTGCCATGTAATTAAACCTGTTTCAATATCTACAGCTGTAATATCCCCTATAGAATTATTGAAAATAACATTATCGTTTAAAATAATTAAAGAATATTTAATATTTGAAATTGTAAATGAGTTCTCTGTTTGCAAATTCCAACATTCAGAACCATCTTTAATTTTAAAACATCTCAATGTATTTTTATAATCAATAACAAATATTTTATCCTTATGCTTTTTAATGTTTGAATTAAACGGATAATCATTATTATTTGACCAATTTAATTCTCCTGTACTAATATTCACAGAATAATATTTTGCTATGCTATCGGTTACTAAAAGATTTTGACCATCTACTAAAAAATTAAGTTTTGGTTTTAATTTTTTTTCAGATTTTGAATAATGGTTTTTTTTCCAAATAACTTTCTGATTATTATCATACCTAATAATTGAACCTTTTTTATCAAAAAATATTATTCCATTGTTCAAAAAAATCGGTTCGAAATCTAATTGATTAAGTTCCTCTAACTTTGAAAACTTAAAGTTACCAATCTTTGTTAATTCACCTTCGTAATTTAGCAAGCCAAGATTATTTAGATTGTCATTTTTTTTATTATTTATTTTTATTGATGATAAATCTAATTTTAAATCTCTATTAAATTCTGAAACATTTACATTTTCTTCCACAAAAACTTTTGTTATTTTTTTATCTGTTTCTAATTTGTTTTCTTTGTCTTTCCAAATTCTAGAGTTTTCGTTAAATGAACAGTTATTAAGAAAAAAAAATGCTATAAAAGTAAAAATAAATTTATTCACTCAAATCTCTGTTTAATCTTTTCTCTGCTTGGAGCCTTATATCTGGATTTGAATTTTCTAAAACTATTATTTGGTTGAAAAATTCTTTAGCTTTTTGTTTTTGATTATTTGCATAAAAATATTCCGCCATTAAATATAAAGAATGTGATTTCCATACACTTTTTGAATTGATCAGTGGATTTAACATATTTAGAAGATCACTCTCCTGAGCGTTATCTGCATTGTAGAGTGCCTTCTTGTATATAATTAAGTTGTTAATCTCACTGTCTAACGAAGTATCGTTTATCAATATATCAAATAATGAATTAATTCTGGACTGATCACTTACAAGATTATTATCAATGATGAAATAAAGGGATAAAGGTGAATAAGTTGGATCTTTCTTGTTTATAATTTCAATTAGTCTGTTAGCTGTTTTTTCTTTTGTTTTTTCTGAATAATCAATGATTATTGAATTATAACTATCTGAGATATCTTTTTTTTTATTAATTAAATATTTATCGTAACTAAAAACGCCAACTATAATAATTATTAAGATAATTATACCTGAAATTATTTTATTTTTATTATTTACAAAAAAATTCTTAATTTTTTCATTTCTTGTATTGGTGTTTATAATTGATAAATCTTCATCCATAACTAAATCATATTCCTTAAAACGTACTGCAGAATACCTCCATTTTTATAATACTCTAATTCATTTTTTGTATCAATTCTGCATAAAGTTTTAATTTTCTTTATTTCGCCTGAAGCATATTTAATTTCAACTGTCACTTCATCTGAGGGATTAACGCCCTTTTCTATATTTAGAATACTAATTAATTCAGAACCAATTAATTTTAGATTTTTTCTATTTACATCGTCGATAAATTGTAATGGCAATATACCCATTCCAATTAAATTAGATCGGTGAATTCTTTCAAAACTCTCTGCAATTACTGCTTTTATTCCAAGTAGTTTTGTTCCTTTAGCTGCCCAATCTCTAGATGATCCGGTTCCATACTCTTTTCCACCAATTACAACTAAATCTGTTCCTCTTTTTTTATATTCAACAACTGCATCATAGACAGGAAGAACTTTTTCTTCTGGATATAACTTTGTAAAACCACCCTCTGTACCAGGAGCCATTTCATTTCTAATTCTTATATTTGCAAAAGTTCCTCGCATCATAACTTCATGGTTACCTCTTCTTGAACCATATGAGTTATAATCTTTAGGTAAAATTTGGTGTTCCATAAAATATTCGCCAGTTGGACTATCTTTTTGAATACTGCCGGCTGGCGATATATGGTCAGTGGTAACCATATCACCTAAAATTAATAATGGTCTTGCATCCTTAATTTCTTTAAATCCTTCTGGTTTATCTGGCAACGAGTCAAAAAATGGAGGTTTTTTTACATATGTTGATCCCTCATCCCAATTATAGATACTGCTTTTATCAGTTTTAATTTTTTGCCATTGAGTTGGGCCCTCAGAAACATTTGAGTATCTTTGTATAAACATCTCAGCATTAAGCGAAGCTTTTAAAGTTTCTTCTATCTCTTTATTTGAAGGCCAAATATCTTTTAAAAATACATCTTTTCCATCTTTATCTTTTCCTAATGAATCTTTATACAAATCAACTTCCATATGCCCAGCTATTGCATATGCAACAACAAGTGGGGGTGAAGCCAAATAGTTAGCTTTTATATGTGGAGAAATTCTTCCCTCAAAATTTCTATTTCCAGATAAAACTGAAACAGCATAAATATTTTCTTTTTGAATCGCTTCTACAATATTTTCTGGGAGTGGTCCTGAATTTCCAATGCAAGTAGTACAGCCATACCCAACTAAATTAAAGCCAAGCTGATCTAAATAAGTGTTTAATCCAGCTTTTGCTAAATAGTCTGTAACTACTTGAGATCCAGGCGCTAAAGAAGTTTTTACCCAGGGTTTAACTTGCAAACCTTTTTCAATAGCTTTTTTAGCTAATAGTCCAGCCCCAATTAGAACATTTGGATTAGAAGTGTTTGTACAAGAAGTTATTGCAGCAATTAATATTGAGCCATCTTTAATTTCGTAATCTGTATTTGATACTTTGGAAATTGAATTTTCATTTTTATTTGTAGCTTCCTGCAATACTTTTTGAAACGAACTAGGTGCATCTGTTAAAAGAACTTTGTCTTGAGGTCTTTTAGGTCCTGAAATAGTTGGTACGACTGTGGACATATCTAAAGATATAATGTCAGTAAATTCTATTTCGTTACTCGCCCATAAACCTTGTTCCTTTGCATAATTTTCAACAATATCAACAGTTTGTTGATCTCTTCCAGAAAATTTTAAATACTTTAATGTTTCCTCATCGATAGGAAAAAAACCACAAGTAGCACCATATTCTGGTGCCATGTTTGCAATTGTTGCTCTATCCGCAAGAGTTAAATTTTTTAAACCTTCTCCATAAAACTCAACAAACTTACCAACCACTCCTTTATCTCTTAACATTTTAACAACAGTTAATACTAAATCAGTTGCAGTAGTTCCTTCTGGCATTTTGTTTTTTATTTCAAAACCGATGACTTCTGGTATTAACATAGAAATTGGTTGACCTAACATTCCTGCTTCAGCTTCAATTCCTCCAACACCCCATCCTAAAACAGATAAACCATTTACCATTGTTGTATGACTGTCCGTTCCAACTAAAGTATCTGGAAAAAGATATTTATCACCTTTAAATTCTTCTGACCAAACAACTTTTGACAAATATTCCAGATTTACTTGGTGACAAATTCCTGTTCCTGGTGGAACTATTCTAAAATTATCAAATGCCTGCTGTCCCCATTTTAAAAAAGAATATCTCTCACCATTTCTTTCAAATTCTATATCGACATTTTTTTCAAAAGAATCTGCTTTTGCAGATTGGTCGACTTGCACAGAGTGATCAATTACAAGATCAACTGCAGACAGTGGATTGATTGAATTTGGATCTTTATTTTTTTCTTTAACTGCTTCTCTCATTGCAGCTAAATCTGCAACCGCAGGTATTCCTGTATAATCTTGAAGCAAAACTCTTGCTGGTCTATATGCAATTTCAGTTTTAGATTTTTTTATCTTTAGCCAGTTTTTAATCGCTTCTATTTGAGATTTCGTTACACTTAAGTCGTCTTCGTATCTTAATAAATTTTCTAGTAAAACTTTTAGTGATTTTGGAAGTTTATTTATTCCTTCAAGTCCATTTTTTTCTGCTTCATTTAATGAGTAATAATTATACTCCTTGTCATTAACTGTGATTTTTTTTAGTGATTTATAAGAATTTTTGTTTCCTGGGGTCATATTATAAATAAAAAGTTATTATGCTTGTTAAAAGAAGCAGTGACATAGCATAATTAAAGTAATTAATAAATTTCTGATTTGTCGCAAATTTCCTGAAAAATTTACCTAAAAAAGTCCACAGAGTTATACTAGTCACTGAAACAATTAAAGCCATAACGATAATTTGAGTCGTATAACTTACAAAGGTTTCTCCTGGATTAATATAAGTTGAAACAAGAATAATTGATGCAATAACGCCTTTAGGATTTAAAAATTGAAAAATAAAAGTTTCATGAAACTTAATTGGATTTTTGTTTTTATTTTCCTGATCAGAAGGTCCTGAAAAAGAAATTTTATATGCTAAATAAATTAAAAATAGAGTTCCTAAGTATTTCAATACCTCTTGAATTAAAGGATAAAGCTTAAAAATATTTATCAGACCTAGAGCTAAACATAATAACAAAAAAGGAAATCCTAAAGTTACACCAATTATATGTGGCAGTGTTCTAAGAATACCAAAATTGAAACCAGAATAGAAAGCAACGAAATTATTTGGTCCAGGAGTAAATGCTGCAACAATTCCAAATAAAGTTATAGAAAGAATTTCAGGATGCATTATTAAGCAATCGGTAATCCGTTTTCTGCTTTTTGAGAAGGATGAACAAGTGTAACTTTGCCATCGGCATCAATTGCTCCTAAAACCAACACTTGAGAAACAATTCCGGCAATATTTTTTTCAGGAAAATTACAAACAGCAATAACTTGTTTTCCTTTTAAATTCTCCTCATTATAATAATGAGTAATTTGAGCGGAAGATTGTTTAATGCCAATTTCGTTTCCAAAATCAACTTCTACCACCAAAGATGGCTTTCTCGCCTTTTCATTTTTTTTTACAGAAATTACAGTACCAATTCTAATATCTACTTTATCAAAATCATTATAGGTAATTTGCTCTTTAATCATAATATAATATAGTGTTTTAAGTTTATGAGTATAGATAACAATTTATATGAAAAATCAATCAAGATTTTAACTGACTTAATCGCATTTAAAACTATCTCAGGTCAGGATAACAGTAATTTAATTGATTATTGTGAAAAAATTTTAAATAACATCGGAATAGATACTTTCAAAGTTTATGATGATGATAAAAAAAGAGTAAATCTTTTTGGAACTCTAAAAGCAAAAAATCAAAGCACAAAAAAACCAATTATATTATCTGGGCACACTGATGTGGTTCCTGTATCTAAAGGTTGGAATAGCGATCCATTCGTTGCAACTATTAAAAATGATAAATTATATGGAAGAGGCTCATGTGATATGAAAGGTTTTATCGCATGTACACTTGCTTATGCGCCTATATTCAAAGAAAGTAATTTAGATAGAGACTTACATTTCTGTTACACATTTGATGAAGAGACTGCATGTATTGGAGCTCCTTTATTAATAGAGGAATTAAAAAAAAGAGAAATCAAAAATGGAATTTGTATAATTGGTGAACCAACTAAAATGAAAATTATTGACGCCCACAAAGGTATGAATGAATACACAGTTCACTTTGGAGGACTTGCGGGACATAGTTCTAAACCACATTTAGGAGTAAATGCAGCTGAATATGCTACTAGATATGTTGGAAAACTTTTAGAAATTAGAGAAGAATTAAAAAAAAGAGTTCAAAAAGATAGTATTTTTGATCCTCCACATTCAACTTTATCAATTGGTGGAATTAAAGGTGGTATTGCTCATAATGTCATTGCAGATAAATGTAGTGTTGAATGGGAAACAAGACCAGTTGTAAGAGAAGATGGAAAATTTGTAACAAATGAAATTGATAAATATGCAAATGAAGTACTTCTACCAGAGATGAAAAAAGTATTTCCAGATTCTTATATTAAAAAAGAAGTGATAGGTGAAGTTGTTGGATTTAATAGATTAGATGAGTCTGAGGCATGTGAATTTGTATCAAATATAACTGGTGATAATTCAAGGGAAGTGGTTTCTTTTGGAACAGAGGCTGGTTTATTTCAAGAATTAGGAATCAGTACAGTTGTTTGTGGACCTGGATCCATAGAACAAGCTCACAAAATTGACGAGTTCATAGAATTAAATGAAATGAAAAAGTGCCTTAAGTTTTTAGAAGGTGTGAAAGATAAATCAGTAAATTAACTCCAACCACCCACTGCTTTTACTTCTAAAAACTCTTCTAAACCGTGTTCACCTGCTTCACGACCTATTCCAGAATGTTTAAAACCACCAAATGGTGCATCAACTGCAATACCAGCTCCATTAACATCAACCATTCCAGATCTTAATTTTCTTGCAACTCTTTGTACTTTTACAGAGTCTTGGGTTTGAATATAATTTGTCAATCCATAAGCAGTATCATTTGCAATTTTAATTGCTTCCTCCTCTGTTTCAAATGGGATAACAGATAAAACAGGTCCAAAAATTTCAGTTCTTGCAACATCCATATCGTTATTTACGTCAGCAAAAACAGTTGGTTTAACAAAGTAACCTTTGTCTAATCCATCAGGTTTACCTGTTCCTCCAGCAACTAATTTTGCTCCTTCATCAATACCTTTTTGGATTAAAGTTTGAATTTTATTGTATTGAGTTTCTGAAATAACTGGACCTATGTGTTCTCCTTCTTTTTTAGGATCACCCACCTCAAAGTTTTCAGTATATTTTTTTAATCTCTCGATAGCCTCATCATACATTGATTTTTCAACCAACATTCTTGTTGGAGCATTACAAGATTGTCCAGAATTTCTAAAACATCTTAAAGCACCTCTTTCAATAGCTTCTGGATCGGCATCTTTAAAAATAATATTTGCTCCTTTACCACCTAGCTCTAAGCTTACTCTTTTAAAATCTTTAGCAGCATTTTGAGAAATCAAAGCTCCTGCTCTTGTTGAACCTGTGAAAGAAATCATATTAATATCTGGATGGCTTGTAAGAGCATCACCTGTTGTTGCTCCATCACCATTAACTAAATTGAACACACCTTTTGGAAATTTTACATCATCAATAATTTCAGCAAGTATCATTGAAGAGAGTGGTGCTAATTCTGAAGGCTTTAAAACCATTGTACAACCTGCAGCTATTGCTGGCATTACTTTTAAACAAACTTGGTTCATCGGCCAATTCCATGGTGTTATTAATGCACAAACACCTTTTGGTTCATAAATTAATCTTTGATTAGGAGCATGCTCTCCTAATGGTTTTTCAAATTCAAAATTTTTTAAATATCTAATAAATGATTTAATATGACTTGCTCCTGTGCCTGCTTGTAATTTTGTTGCAAAATCTTTTGGAGCACCCATTTCAAGAGTTATAGCTTCTGCAATATCTGCCCATCTTTTCTTATAATTTTCATAAAGTTTTTCTAATAATTCAATTCTTTCTTCTTTAGAAGAAAAGGCCCAGGACTCATAAGCATCTTTAGCTGCATTAACAGCAATATCAACATCAGCTTTGTTTCCCAAAGTAATTACAGCACAATTTTCTTCTGTAGCTGGATCGATTACTTTAATTTCCTCAGAGCTTTTTGGCTTAACCCATGCTCCATTAATATAAAAATTTTTTTTATCTAACATGTTTTGACGTTATCCTTTCTTTATGTTTTTGCAAATAAATTTGTTAATTCGTAAACAATTGTAGCAGCTGCAAGAGAGGTTACTTCTGCATGGTCATATGCTGGAGAAACCTCAACAACGTCAGCTGAAACTAAGTTTAGTCCCGATAATCCTCTTAAAACATTTACCATTTCTCTAGTTGTCATTCCCGCAATTTCTGGTGTCCCAGTGCCTGGAGCAAATGCAGGGTCTAAAACATCAATATCAATTGATAAGTATAAAGGATTATCTCCCACTCTTTTTCTTATTCTTTCTGCTATTTTATCGGTTCCTTCTGTTTGAAACTCATCACAATGAATTATTTTAAATCCAAAACTTTCATCATTTTTAATATCATCTCTACTATAAAGTGGGCCTCGAATTCCAACATGCATAGAAGCATCATCTAAAAATAATCCTTCTTCTCTAGCTCTTCTGAATGGAGTTCCGTGAGTATAAGGTGCACCAAAATATGTGTCCCAAGTATCTAAGTGGGCATCAAAATGAACTAAAGATACAGGGCCCTTATTTTTTTTATTGATTGCTCTTAACAATGGAACAGCAATAGTATGGTCTCCACCTAAACTTATAATTCCTCCAACCTTATTTAATAAATCTGTTGCGCCTACTTCTATTTGTTTAATTGCTTCATCAATACTAAATGGGTTGCAAGCGATATCACCAGCATCAGCAACTTGTTGGATTTTAAAAGGCTCAACATCATAATTAGGATGATAATTAGTTCTCAAATGTCTAGAAGCTTGTCTGATGCTTTGTGGACCAAATCTTGCTCCAGGTCGATAACTTGTGCCAGCATCAAACGGAATTCCAACAATTGCAACATCACAACTTTCCACATCTCTTAGTTCAGGTAGTCTTGCAAAAGTACTTGGGCCAGCAAATCTTGGAACTTTAGTTCCACTAACTGGTTGAATTGGATTTTTGTTTCTTTCTTTTTTCATTTTTTAATAATCTAAGATAATATTATCTCAACTAATTCGTCTATAATAATTTAATGAAAATTTTATTTTTATTTATTCTTATTTTTCATATTTCGCATGTAAATGCTGATGAAATTTATAATCTATTAAAAATTCCAAATTTAGAAATTTATCAATTAAAAAACGATAATAATATTCGTTATTTAAGTGCTAAAGGTAATTTTAAGATTGGTGTAAACAAGAACATTGCTTGCGACAAAGTTAATATAAATAATTTAAATGTAAAATTTCCATTAATTAAAAAAAATCTTAATCGATATAATTCTAATTTTCTTAATAAGATAAAATTAAAATATATTGTATTTTGTGAAAATTTATTCATCTCTGAAATTAATACTGGAGGAATACCAGATAGTAAGAACAGAACCTTAATTTTAGATATTAATTTTAATAAAAAGTATTTTGAAAGAATGATACACCATGAAATTTTTCACATGATTCAAAATACTCACATTGAATATTTTGATGAGGGTAAATTTTCTTCTTTTAATCTAAAATCATTTAATTACGCTGAATGTTCAACTTGTTCTGATAGGTTAAATTTAGATCTATATAAAAAAACTGATGGTTTTTTAACAGAGTATTCTAAATCTATTCCATCTGAAGATATGGCAGAAATTTTTTCATTTTTAATGACTGATAAAGAAACAATTGAAGATAAAATTAATAGTGACAAAATTCTTAATAATAAAGTGAATTTTATAAAATCAAACTTAGCTAAAATAGATAAAAATATTTTATGATTAAAACTATTAAACCCTCAAAATCAGAAAAAATTTTATTTATATTTTTAATTGGTCTTTCTATTTTTGCTTTTACATCTTTTTTTTTATTAAAAAATAAATGTCTGTTTGTTGAAAAAAATAATTTAAGTAAACTTAATTTTAACGAACCAAATAATATTGCAGTAATGAATGTTGAGTGTGGTAATGTAATAATTGAACTTTATCCAGATATCTCTCCTAAAGCGGTAGAAAGATTTAAAATTTTAATTGAACAAAAAATGTATGATGGTTCTGCGTTTTATAAAGTTTCAGAAAATACTTTTGTACAAGCTGGAGATATTGAGTATGGAAATATAAATAATTTAGATTATTCCAAAATTGGTAGCGGAAAGTCTGGATTAGGATTGTTAAAATCAGAACTCAGCAATAATTTTAAATTTACGGAGGGTAGTGTTGGTTTTGCTAGAGCAACAGAATTTGATACAGAAGATAGTGAATTCTTTATTACATTAAAGGAAATTCCAATTTATCAAGGTGAATATACTCCAATTGGTAAAGTAGTTTATGGTTTAGATATATTAACTAAAATTAAAACAGGTAATAAGGCAATTTATGTTTTAAGACCTGATTATATTAAAACCTTTAGAATGTTTAATTCTAATTAACCAAAGGTTTTCCAGTCGACAATGTG
Source organism: Candidatus Pelagibacter communis (assembly GCF_001180205.1). Classification (GTDB taxonomy): domain Bacteria; phylum Pseudomonadota; class Alphaproteobacteria; order Pelagibacterales; family Pelagibacteraceae; genus Pelagibacter; species Pelagibacter ubique_O. Next base: position 27,628 of record NZ_CVSU01000021.1, read on the forward strand.
TGTTTAATTCTTTCTTGAGTTTGTTTTGTTTCTATCAATCTCATAAAAGAGTCTAGTTCTAATTTATACAGATCATCCTCTGACAATTCTTTTTCAATAGTAGTGTCTCCACCACTTAAAACATTTGCAAGTTCAATTCCAACATGCATACCATGATCTAAAATTACCTTTTCGTTGTATAATTTCTCTAAAACCTTAACCATTTTATCTTTCAACGGCTTTCCAGAAAGTTTGAATTTGCACTCTTCTGGAGGAACAAAATCATTATTTTGATCAATTAAATTTTTTGATTCCTCAAAAAGACTGTTTCTGTTCATTATTTTTTTGTCTTCTGGTCTTAAATACTTTAATGGCTCAGCCTCGATTGGAGATGTGGCTGTTTTAGCATAACCAATAATATCAAAAACTTTTAGTGGGGCATAATCTGGATCTGATTTTGCTTCCTCTGTTTGTGACCATCTCCACAACATTTCTTTACATCCTCCGCCTGCAGGAACTAACCCAACAATAGTTTCAACCAATCCAATAACTAAATTTGTATGTGAGGCAACAAAATTACTTTGAACTAAAACCTCAAAGCCTCCTCCAAGTGTAAGTCCAGAAGGTGCTGATACAACTGGGTACTTAGAGTATTTTAAAGTTTTGCAAGTATCTTGAAAATATTTTATAAATTTTTCAATTGATTTAAAATCACCTTTATCAGCAAAATTCATAGTATAACTTAAATTCACACCTGCTGAAAATTGCATGCTTTCATTAATTACTATTAAAGGTTTGTCGGTTGCATTTTTAAGTGCATCCATCGAGTCATAATCTAATGCACAGGCTTTTGTCGTAAACTCAACAATATTAAAATCTTTAAATCGATGAATTTCAGCTGAATTATTTTTATCTACTTTAATTGCTGATGGCCTTATTTTTCCTAAAGTTTGAATGTCTGTATAAATTTGTCTTTCTCCATAAAAGTTTTCATCTTTTGTTTTTGATAAATTTTCTAAAAATATATTATTTTCAAAGTCATCTATTCTTTCAAAGAAATTCTTTACCCCTATAGATTTCAACATTTCAAAAGGACCCATTGCCCAATTAAAACCAAGTCTCATAGCTTCATCGATATCATTGAACTTATCAGTAATTCCTGGAACAAGTGAAGAAGCATATTTAATTATTTTTGATATTACAATCCAAGCATACTCACCAAACTTATCTTTTCGATTAATTAAATTATTTATGTCAACTGTCTCAATTCCTAAATCTATTTTTTTTGTTGCTGAATACTCTCCTGTTTCTAAATTAATTGCTTCTAAAATTTTTTGATCTCCACTTTTATTCATTCTATAAAAGCCACCTTTTCCTTTACGGCCGGTGTAGCCTGTCTCAATTAATTTTTTTACTAATGGAATTTCTTTTGCAACAATTTTAAATTCATCTTTATCTGAAAGTTCCTTTATAAAACTTTTTAATACATCAGCCATCAAATCAATTCCAATTAGATCATACAATCCAAATACTCCTGTTTTAGGTATACCCATCGGTCTACCAAAAACTGCATCTGCTTCTTCTATTGAAAGTTTCATTTTGAATGCTTCCGTCATAGCAACCTGCATAGCGTAAACACCAATCCTATTACCTAGAAAACCTGGCGTATCGTTGCAAATTATTGCTCCTTTACCAAGCTCAACTTCACAAAATTTCTTTAAAGAATTAATTTTTTTTAAGTCATTATTTTCGTTTTTAACAATTTCTAACAATCCCATGTATCTGACGGGATTAAAAAAGTGAGTGATACAAAAATCTTTTTTTTCTTCGTCATTTAGTTTTTCTGATAGAACTTTAATTGGAATTGATGATGTATTTGATGAAACTATTGCACCTTTTTTTCTGTTCTTAAATATCTTCTCATAAATATTATGTTTAATATCAATTCTTTCTACTACTGCCTCTACCACCCAATCTGCATCTTTTACTACGTCAAAATTTTCTTCAATATTTCCAACATTAATATTGTTAATTTTGCTCTTATCTATTAGCAAAGGAGGTCTAGATTTATGTATTCTATCTCTAGCTTTTTCGCTGATTTCAGTAGATAAATCTAAAAGAGTAACTGGAACACCAGCATTACATAAATGTGCTGCTATACCACTTCCCATTGTACCAGATCCAATGACTACAACTTTTCTAATTTCCATAAAGAACTCTATATATGAATAATTTATTTGGGTAAATTATCTATTTATTCCTCTTAATCTTTCAGATCTTCTTCTTAATAACTCTGCACTAATTAATATCAAGGTAGATAAAAGAATTAAACAAGTTGCAACTGCAAGAATTGTGGGGCTTAGTTGTTCTCTCAAACCAGTCCACATCTGTATTGGGATAGTTGTATTTTCTAATCCTGCTAGGAATAATACCACAACAACTTCATCAAAGGATGTTACAAAAGCAAATAATCCCCCAGAAATTACTCCTGGTAATATTAAAGGGAGTGTTATCTTCATAAATGTGTTAACTGGGTTACTACCCAAACTTGCGGCAGCTCTTGTTACGCTATGATCAAAACCTGAAAGTGTAGCTGTTACAGTAATAACAACAAAAGGTGTTCCTAATATAATATGTGCCAAAACTATTCCTGTGTGGGTTGCTGCTAAACCAGCTTTTGCCATGAAAAAGAAAATTGCAACACCTGATATAATTAATGGAACAATCATTGGAGATATTAAGGTCGCCATTATCAATCCTTTATAAGGCATATGTCTACTGCTGAGTCCTAGTGCAGCTAATGTACCTAAAATAATTGATCCAATTGTTGCAAAGATTGCAATTATGAAGCTATTTTTTGCCGCTAGTCCCCATGGATTTTTAGTTCCATAAATCATATCTTTATACCATCTCAAAGAGAACGCATCTGGATCAAGATTTTTCATTCCTTCAGAAAAAACTAAAAATTCTTCTGCATTAAATGACAAAGGAAAAATTACAAATAAAGGTGCAATCAAAAAGAAAAAAACAAAGGTACAAATCGTAAGATAAATATAATGCCAAATTCTATATCTAGTTTCTGTGTAACTTGGTAATGCCATAATTATCCTAATTTAATGTTATCAACTCCAACCAATTTATTATAAATCCAATAAATAACCAAAACTCCTGTCAAAAGCATTAATCCCATCGCTGATGCAAAACTCCAATCAAGAGTTGTCTTCATATGAAATGCAATTTGATTACTTATTAAAGTTCCTGATGCTCCACCAACTAAAGCAGGGGTTATGTAGTATCCTATCGCTAAAATGAAAACTAATAAACATCCAGCTCCTATTCCTGGAATTGTTAAAGGAAAGTAAACTTTCCAAAAAGCGACGAAAGGTGTTCCACCTAATGATTTTCCTGCTCTCATTAAACTTGGTGATATTGTTTTCATGACACTATATAAAGGTAGAACCATAAAAGGTAATAATATTTGTGTCATAGCAACGTAAGTTCCAACTTTATTGTACATCATCTCTGGCCGGTTATCGTCTCCAACTAAACCAATCATTACAAAAAAATCATTTACCACTCCTTGCTGTTGCAACAAAATCATCCAACTTGCAGTTCTGACCAGCAAAGATGTCCAGAATGGGAGCAATACACAAATCATCAATAAATTGCTGTACTTCATCGGAAGTGTTGCAAGCAAATGAGCTATTGGATAGCCCATAAAAAAGCTAAAAAGTGTAACAAAAAATGCAATTTCTAATGTTCTTAGCCATAAAATTCTGTGAATTCTTCTGTCTTCGTCTACTTGAGCTATACTGCCATCTGAAGCAACATACATATCCATACCCTTCAAATATTTTGCCATTGTATAAGGAGGGGCAGTTCTTTTAATTGCTAACCAAAACTCTACATTTCTCCATCTCTTATGAATTTTGTTAATTTGTTCTTTTATACTAATACTTTCATCAATTTTATTTCTTTTTATTTGTCTAAAAAGTCTTTTAGTAATTGTATTAAAACCATTTTTTTCTTTATTTAACCTTTGTCCTAATTTTCCATGCTCTTGCTTCTCAACAAGTACTTTATAATCTTCATAAAATCCTCTATATACTTCTTCGGGTGGTAATTCCTCAAGGTTTTCCCATTTTTCCATTGCTTTGAAAGTTTTTGGAAGCATATTGGTAACCATTCTGTCATCAACACTCCTCATAAACATGTCGCCAATTGGAAATATATAAGTGATAACAAGAAATAATAGTAATGGAGCTACAAGAAGAAATGCTTTTATTTTATTCTTCTTTTCTGCTTTTTTTAAACTAACCTCTAAAGGTATTCCGTCAGTTGTTAATATTTGTTTTGTTTCAGAGCTCATAAAAAAATAGGGCGGTTAAAAATAACCGCCCTAAATATATTATATAAATTCAGTGTTTAAAACTGAAATTATAGTCCTGCTTTCATTGCTTCCCACTTCTCACTGATTTCAGTATTGTTATCAGCCCAGAAGAATGGGTCTACTAAGAAATAATTCTTAGTGTTTGCAGGAGCTGTTGGCATTTGTGGCATCATTTCAGTTTTACCATCTTTGTACCAAGGCTCACCAGCAGTAATTACATCAAGAGATGATTTTCTGTATGGTGCATAAGCAATATACTTCGCACTACCAGCTAACATTTCTGTGTTAGTCATCATTGCAAGAGCTTTTTTAGCATCAGCTTCGTTTGGTCCACCTTTAACTAGTGCAAAGTATTCATAATCAAGACCTTGACCATCCCATACTTGTACAAGTGGTGCACCTTCACCAACTATTGCGTTAAAAAATCTTCCGTTCCAACCAGTTGCCATTACAACTTCACCACTCATTAAAAGTTCTGGTGGTTGGGCACCTGCTGACCAGAATACACATCCGCCATTAGGATCTGTACATAATTTTTTAATTTTATTCATCGCTCTGTCGATTCCACCGTCTTCTAGAAGTTTTCTGTAAACTCTAGTTCCGCCGTCACCTAGCTTAACACCATCTGCAGCTAAAGCGATTTCTAAATTAGTTAAAGCACTTTTATAGATTGCTCTTTTTCCAGGAAACTTTTTAGTATTAAAAAAATCTTTAATAGTCTTTGGAGTGCCTTTTAAATTGTTTTTGTTATAAGCATAGTTCCAAGAATATAAAATGTTACCTACAGCACATTCACTCGGCATTGGTGCAAAGAAATCTTCACTTGCTTTAGTTCCATCTGGTGCTGCTGGGAAATCTTTGTCAAAATCAAATTTAACAAATATTCCTTCGTCACATCCGTTAATAGTGTCGAATGCAAATACATCTATGATATCCCAAGTGATTGCACCTGCTTCTTTCTGTGCTTTGATCTCTGATAAACCACCAGAATAGTCAACCCAATTGATTTCTATTCCTAATGCTTTAGCAGTTGGATCACCATACCCTAGCTTTTGAGACTCTGTATAAGCTCCACCCCATGATGCTACAGTAACAGCAAAGGCTGAAGATGTTAGAGACACAACAAAAGAAAGAGCTAATAATAATTTACTTATTTTTCTCATTATTCCTCCGTTTAAACGTTGATATAAATTAATTTATATAAGTAAAAGTACAACAAATAGGAATGATTAAGTCAACAGCTGATTTTGTCAGTAGTTACTTCTTTTAGATGTAAATATTTTAAATAGGATTATTTTGGGTCTAATGCTCTAGCATCAACACTATTCCAGCCAATATTTATATCTTGACTTACTTTTAACTCTAAATTGGATGTGCTGTTGGGTACTTTAAGAATAAACTCCGAGCTTCCTAAAAGATTTAATCTAACTCTTGTATGATCACCGTGATAAATTACTTCTTCAATCTTTCCAGTAAACATATTATCCATCTTATCAGTCGGATTAATTAACGCCCTTTCAGGTCTTAAAGAAACAGTTGTTTTCTCACCTTTAGACTTTACAGAAATTGGATTGGCTAGTATTTCTGAATTGGCTAATTTAACTTTGCATTTATCTTTATCGATATCCACAACTTCACCATTGAAAGTATTGTTCTCACCAATAAACTCAGCAACAAAAGAATTTACTGGCTTCTCATAAAGTTCAGCTGGATTTGAAAGCTGTTGAACTTTTCCATCATTAAATACCGCAATTCGGTTTGACATAGTTAATGCCTCACTTTGATCATGAGTTACATATACAACTGTTACACCAATACTTTCATGAATATGTTTTATTTCATATTGCATGCTTTCTCTTAAATTTTTATCTAATGCTCCCAAAGGTTCATCCATCAATACGACTGCTGGATCAAACACTAAAGCTCTTGCAACTGCAACCCTTTGTTGCTGACCACCTGAAAGTTGAGCTGGCATTCTAGTTTCAAATCCACTTAATGAAACCATTGATAATGCTTTATCAACTTTTTTATCTATTTCATTTTTTTCAACCTTTCTTACTCTTAAAGGAAAAGCTAAGTTTTCATAAACTGTCATATGTGGAAACAAAGCATAGTTTTGAAAAACCATACCAATACCTCTTTTATGTGGAGGAATATTCGAAATTATGTTTCCATCTAATAATATCTCACCATGAGTTGGTGTTTCAAAACCAGCTAACATCATTAAACAAGTTGTCTTGCCTGAACCAGACGGACCAAGCATTGTTATGAATTCGCCTTCTGCAATATCTAATTGAAGATCTTTGACGACAAGAACTTTACCGTCATAACTTTTATCTACTTTATCGAATTTTACAAATTCTGGATTTTTAGACATAAAAGTGAATATAAAACATTTGTATAAATATATTTCAATAGCTAATTAACTCTTTATATGAAGCTCTTTTGGAAAATTACAAAACAATTCTGATCCATTCTCTGTGACTCTAATAGCTTCTGAAGCTTCAACTCCCCAATCTCCAAACTGCATCACTGCTATCATATGAAAGCAAACATTAGGTTCTAAAACTGTCATATCTCCTTTATAAATATTAAGAGTATGCTCACCCCAATCAGGAGGATAACCAATTCCAATCGAATAACCTGTTCTAGATTTTTTTTCTATTCCGTATTTATCTAAAATTTTCCAAAAAGCTTGAGCAACATCATTTGCTGTATTCCCGGGTTTAATCTGACTTATGCCAGCATTCAATGCTTCTATTGTTTTGTTCATTGTATCAATTTTTAATTGATTGGGTTTTCCAAGCAGAACTGTTCTCGCCATTGGAGCATGATATCTCTTATAAACTCCAGATAATTCAATAATTGTTGCCTCTCCTTCTACAAATTTATCTTGTGTTGCTGTTAAATGTGAAGCTGAAGTGCCTTTCCCTGTTGGAAGTAATGTTGCGATACTAGAATATTCACCTCCAAATTCCTCTGTACCATAAAATAAAGTTTTTTGAATTTCACCAACTGCATCACACTGTCTTACACCTGGTTTAATAACTTCCATGGCAGTTTTCATTCCTTTTTCAGAAATTTTTGCAGCAGATTTCATGAAACCTATTTCATCATCTGATTTTACTAACCTTGCCCAATTAACTAAACGATCGCTATCTTTGATTTTTGCATTAGGTAATCCTTGCTTTATTTTTTCATAACAAAACGCAGTGAAGTAATGCGCATCCATTTCTAATCCAATGCATAACTTATCCCATTTTCTTTCTTTTATAATCTCTACCAAATTATCATAAGGATGTTTTGGCCAAGTATGGATATAATTTTCGTCATAAACTAAAATATTCTCATCCTTTAAATAAGTTTTAATATATGCACCACCTGCATCTTGAGCCCTAACAAAACATAGAGGCTCGTCTGAATCTATATGAACAATTGCACATTGAGCATAATAAAAAGACCAAGCATCATAACCTGTTAGGTAATTCATGTTGTTAGTGTCATGTGAGATTAAAAGATCGATGCCTTTTTCTTGCATCATTTTTTTAACTTTTGTTAATCTTTGCTTATATTCTTCTTTTGTGAACAACATTAATTTTCATTAAATAATTTACCAAATCCTTCGACGGAATTATTTTTGTTTATTTTAACAAGCGTATCCCAAATTAAAGCCTGATTGCTAGATAAAACTGTAGTATTTAATTTTTTCTCTAATTTATCAATAATTGGCAATACTGGTAAAGCAGTACAAGAAACAAAGAGAGCCTCTGCTCCATTTAAATTTATTTCGGATAGAACATTAAATAAATAATTCTGATCAACTTTTCCGATATCGTAATCAGCTTCTATATCAAAGTAAGAATTTGAAGTAACTTCAAACCCTTCGTTTTTAAAATATTCCAAAACTTCATCGTTAAGTTTTTTGCTATAAGGTGTAAATAGACTTATCTTACTTATATTTAACTTCTTTAAAGCTTTAATTGCTGCGGTACTTGGAGTTGTCACCTCTGCCATAGGTTTTGCAGCTTTTACTTTTTTCTCTATAGACTCATAACCTGCAGCTATTGTTCCAGAGGTACAGCCATAAACAACGCAATCGATATCCTGATCAGGTAATATATCTTTTGTTACCTCAGTTACTTTGTCTGACATTTTGATCAAGTTTTCTTTTGTTAGCGGGTTGTAGCATTCAATACGATTTACAAAAAAATCAACTTCTCTGTCTTTAATTACGTTTATAAAATCTCTTTCAATCATAAAATCGCTTGCAAGCGCAATAAGTCCAATTCTTGGATTTGATTTGGTGATGTATTTAGGATCTATTTTTGTTGAATTCATATTTTAAAAGGTGAATATATCAGAAGTTCTTTAATAATCATTAATATAAAAAAATAGGTATGAATATAAAAGATACTTTCGTAGCATCCTTGGTGCCTATTTTTTTAGGCTTTGGTTTTGTAATAGCTAAACCAGCATTTGAATCTTTTCCTCCTATTCTTTTAATGGGTATCAGATTTACATTTGCTGCATCATTATTAATTTGGTGGTTTCCAATTCCAAGAGGATATTTAAAAAGAATTTTTGCTGCATCATTAGTCGCTAATACATTGCAATATAGCATTACGTATACTGGTTTAGATTTAATTGATGCATCGGCAGCAGTTCTTTTGGTTCAAACAGAAGTTCCGTTTGGAGTTATTTTTGCTTACTTCATGCTTAAAGAAAAACCAACTATTAGAGCTTTGATTGGTATAGCTATCGCTTTTGTTGGTGTTTATATTTTAACCGGATCTCCTAACTTGGATGGAAAATTTATTGGAATTGGACTTACGATTTTAGGTTCAGCTGTATGGGCTCTTGGGCAAGTTATGGTCAAACCTTTAAGTAAAGAAATAAATCCTTTAGCGTTAGTTGCTTGGTTAGCATTATTCTCTGGACCAATATTAGTAATGTCATCTGCGATAATTGATGGAAATACAATTAATTATCTAACAAATGCAAAATTTGATCATTGGATTATTGCAATTTATATAGGTTTCATCATGCAACCAATTACATACGGTTGTTTCTATTATGTTTTAAAAAATAACCCACTTTATAAAGTTCTACCGATTGTAACTATGGGGATACCACCAACCGGTTTATTGGCAGCAATATTTCTTTTAGGTGAAAAACCAACTTCAGAATTATTTATAGGTGGTACAATAATCATAGTTGGTGTGATTTTAATTGTATTTACAAAAAACAAAAAGGAAGAGGAAATAAAATGAAAATTGGATTTATTGGTTTAGGTAATGTTGGAGGAAAACTTGCTGGAAGTTTATTAAGAAATAACTTTGATCTTACAGTAAGAGATATAGATGAAAATTTAACAAATTCCTTGAGAGAATTAGGTGCTAAGGTAGCAAAATCACCAAAAGAATTAGCAGAAAAAACTGATTTAATAATTACCTCTCTTCCTTCCCCTGAAGTATCCGCTGAAGTGATGGAGGCTGATGACGGAATTATAAATGGACTGTCAGAGAATAAAATTTGGTTAGAAATGAGTACAACAGATGAAAACGAAGTTAAAAGACTTGGTGACAGGGTAATATCAAAAAAAGCTATCCCTTTGGATGGACCTGTGAGTGGTGGATGTCATAGAGCAGCAACAGGTAATATTGCTATATTCGTGGGTGGAGAAAGAAAAGCATTTGAAAAAATTTTACCTGTATTAACTGTTATGGGGAGAAAAATATTGCACACTGGTGAGCTTGGTACAGCAAGTGTATTAAAAGTAATTACAAATTATCTAGCATCTGCGCATTTAGTTGCATTAGGTGAGGCTTGGACTGTAGCAAAAAAATCTAATTTAGATTTAGCAAAAACTTATAAAGGGATTACTATTTCCTCTGGTAATTCATTTGTGCATGAAACTGAAAGTCAGGTTATATTAAATGGATCTTATAATATAAACTTTACAATGGATTTGGTTTTAAAAGACACAAGTTTATTTGATAATCTTGCAAAAAAAATAAATGCTCCTTTAGAAATTTCTCCACAAATAGTTGAAATTTTCAAAGATGGAAAAAAAAAATATGGTTCTAGAGCTTGGTCATCAATGATTGTGAAAAGGATGGAGGATTTAAATGATATTAATTTTAGAGCTAATGGTTTTCCTGATGAGTTGGTTGATAGCGAACCTGAGGAAAAAGGATATGAAATTTAATTAATGTGTTAAGATAAAAAATGTTAGATAAAAGAAAATTTTACATAAATGGTCAATGGGTTGATCCAATTAAAAAAAATGATTTTGAAGTCATTAATCCATGCAATGAAGATCCGTTTGCTGTTATTTCTTTAGGTTCAAAAGAGGATACAGATTTAGCTGTCAAATCAGCAAAAAATGCCTTTAATACTTGGAAAGAAACTAGCAAGAAAGAAAGGCTCAGTTTACTTGAAAAATTATCATCAGTTTATAAAAAAAGATTTAATGAAATGGCTGAGGCTATTTCTCTTGAAATGGGTGCACCAATAGATTGGGCAACAGATGTTCAAACAGCTTCAGGGAAAGATCATTTAGATGATTTTATTTTAAGATTAAAAAATTTTAAATTTGATGAACACTTTGATAATAAATCAAATAATCATATCTATTATGAGCCAATTGGAGTTTGTGGATTAATCACACCGTGGAATTGGCCAATTAATCAAATTGCTTTAAAAGTTGTTCCTGCATTCGCAACTGGATGTACAATGATTTTAAAACCATCAGAAATTGCTCCTATTTCTGGAATGCTATTTGCAGAAATGATTGATGAAGCAGGTTTTCCAAAAGGTGTATTTAATTTGGTAAATGGAGACGGTGCAGGAGTGGGAACCCACATTTCAAGCCACCCTGAAATTGATATGGTTTCTTTCACGGGTTCAACAAGAGCAGGAAGATTAATTTCAAAAAATGCTGCTGAAACAATTAAAAGAGTTTGTCTTGAATTAGGTGGAAAAGGTGGAAATATTGTTTTTGCTGATAGTTATAAAGATGCAGTAAGAGACGGTATTAGAAATGTAATGAGCAATTCTGGTCAATCTTGTGATGCACCAACAAGGATGCTTGTTGAAAAATCAATTTATGAAAGAGCTGTTAAAGAAGCTGTTGATGAAGCAAACAAAATTAAAGTTGATCAAGCTTCAAAAAAGGGAGATCATATAGGACCAGTAATTTCTAAAATTCAATATGATAAAATTATAGATCTTATTGAAAGTGGAATTTCTGAAGGCGCAACTCTTGCAGCAGGTGGACCTGAGTTACCAAACGGTTTGAACAAAGGTTACTTCATCAAACCAACTATATTTACAGATGTAACTAATGAAATGAGAATTGCTAAAGAAGAAATTTTTGGACCTGTATTATCTATAATTCCCTTTGAAACTGAAGATGAGGCGGTCAATATTGTAAACGATACTTCTTATGGTCTTGGAAATTATTTGCAAACTGAAGACAGAGAAAAAGCACACAGAGTTGCTAAAAAATTAAGATCTGGATGTGTTTACATTAATGGAAATGGAGCAGATGCCGGAACTCCGTTTGGTGGTTACAGACAATCAGGTAATGGGAGAGAAGGAGGTGTTTGGGGCCTTGAGGAATATCTTGAAGTGAAGAATGTTACTGGTTGGAATTAACAGAATTTTTTAAATATCTTAGTCTCCCAATAATTTCATCTCGATCCATGTAATAACCTTGTAAATGTCTATGTCCTGAGTTTGGATCATATTCAGTTCTACCGTGTAATAATCTTCTATTGTTAAAAGAAAAAATATCACCTTGTTCTAATCTAAATTTAATCTGGAATTGATCGTCATGAAGTAAATTTCCAAATCGGTGATGAGCTTTGTAAACTTTATCCATCAAATCAGGATGACAGTCTAAAGCATCCATAGTTGCTACGCTAAACCGAATATCATGGTAATCATTATCTTTGGTTAGAGATATCGCGGGTGCGTAATAACTTCTAACAGACTCTTGTGTATAATCCATGTCTCTAAATTTTAAATGAACGTTTACTAGTGTATCAAATATTTCTTTATCATTTTTTCTTAAATAATCTGCAACTGCAAAGCCATCTACAGCAGATGAGTCTCCTCCTGTTGCAGAATTAACTAAACAATGAAGAAATTGATAACCAGGTGGTGTTTCAAACCATGGTAAATCCATATGATTTCTTAGGGCGTGTGCTGTGTAAGCAGAATTATTTGGTTTAGGAATGTTAATTACTTCAAAAGGTGTTTTAAAAAAAGTTTCCCTAGTATGGCTAATTCTATTTAAAATTTTAAATCCAGAATTATTTTCAGTTGGAGCATTTTTTACTATAGCAATTCCAGTATGATGTAAAAGCTCTAACCATCTGACAAGCCCCTCATCTGAACTCATAATTTCATCATGTTCAATCTCAATTGACTTCAGATCATTTTGTAAAGAGTTGTCCCAAAGTTGATATGGAGATTTATATTCTAAATTATTTTTTATAGTATAGCAGTTTTCTCTTAACCAATTTTGGTCATAATAACTTACGTGGTCTCCTTCACTCCATTCAATTTCAAGCTTACCTTCATTATTTACTGCAAATTTTTTTGGATTAATATTATTTGATACTTTTAAAATATTAAACATTCTATGACGAGAGTCTTTATCATGTGCAGTTGGACAGTTGTCTCTTAGCCATAAATAATTAAATTTACTTTTTTTTCCGTCACTCCAGTCAACTTCTAAATTTGTAGAATTTTTAGTTATATTTTTAATTGTAAAATTTTGTTCCATTAATTTTTATAATTTGAATGTTCTCTTTCTAGTTTTCTTAATAAAGCAGCCCACTCTGTTTTTCCATCATAATTATAATCATCAGAGTCACTCATGTTTTCCCAGAAATATGCAGCTTTCTGTTTATCTATTTCATGTTTGTTTAAACCCATAGCAAGATTTTTTACCTGAACTGAACATGCTTGCTCTAGATAATAAGCTCTGAAAAATGCTTCTGCAGCAGTTTTTCCTACTGTGTAATATCCATGATTTCTTGTAATCAAAATGTCGTGTTTGCTAATTAGGTTTTCAAACTTGATTCCAAATTCTTTATCCTCAACAAATTCATAATCAATATATCCAACAAGATGATTTAAATAAACTGCGGCCTGTGAAAGATACATCAAACCTTCTTTGGTACCTCCAACTGCCATTACATCATTAGCATGTCCGTGAACATAAAAGTTTACATCATTTCTTTTATTAAAAATCCATTGAGCAAGATTAATACATCCATCATTTAACCAAGGTCCGTCTGAATCTAATTTTTTTCCATTTTGATCAATTTTAACTAAAGATGAAGCGGTAATTTCTTCATAAAACATTCCATATGGATGAACGAAAGAACAATTCTTATCTTCAGCAGATCTTGCCCCTGCACATTGGTTAGCAAGGTCTGTCATGCCGTACATATGTAAAATTCTATAGAGAGCAGACAACTCTAGTCGCACATCTTTATCTGTTTGCGCCATATATAAAATTCTTATTTAAAAAATAAGCAAAAGCAAATAAATACAACTGTTATTTCTTAAAACAATTATAAGTTGTATAATATTTGTTTTACATATGATGATTGTAACTGTTAGAACATTACATCATGTCAAAAATTGAGATCAACAACGTATACAAAATTTTTGGAAACAACCCTTCTTCTGTACTGCCAATGGTAAAAGATGGTGCAACAAAAGACGAAATTTTAGAGCAAACTGGTCATACCGTTGGATTAGACAATGTTTCGCTTAAAATTGAAGAAGGAGAAACCTTTGTTTGTATGGGTTTATCAGGATCAGGAAAATCAACACTAATAAGACATTTAAATAGACTAATCGATCCAACAGATGGTGAAATTTTAGTTGAGGGCACGAATGTAATGTCACTTGATAAAGAAAAGCTTATTGAATTTAGAAGACATAAAATGAGCATGGTGTTTCAAAGATTTGGTTTATTCCCGCATAAAACAGTAATTCAAAATGTTGGTTACGGACTAGAAATGCAAGGAAAAGGTGAAGATGAGAGAAATAAAATCTCAATGGAAAAAATCGATGCAGTTGGTCTAACTGGTTTTGAAAATCAATACCCTGCCCAATTATCAGGAGGAATGCAGCAACGTGTTGGTTTAGCAAGAGCATTAGCTACTGATACAGATATTATGTTAATGGATGAAGCTTTCAGCGCTCTAGATCCTCTGATCAGAAGTGATATGCAAAAACAATTAATTGATCTTCAAGCAGAACTAAAAAAAACAATTGTATTTATTACTCACGATCTAGATGAATCATTAAGATTAGGTGATCATATCGGGATATTAAACTCTGGAAAATTAGTCCAAGTAGGAACTCCCGAGGAAATTATTATGAACCCTGCTGATGATTATGTAAAAGCTTTTGTAAAAGATGTGAACAGGGCAAAAGTAATCAAGGCAAAAATTATTATGAAAACTGCTGATCAAGCTAATGATATAGATAAATCAAACTTAATAAAAGTAAATGAAGATGAATTTATAGAGGATTTTTTACCAAAAATCGTATGCTCTGATTCAAATTGTGAAGTGGTTGATAAAAGTGGAAATGTAAAAGGATACATTTCAAATCAAGAATTACAGTCTTCATTAACAAGATCATAAAGTGTTATTAAAAAATTTCGAAGTAAAAAAGGAATGGGTTGATTACAACAACCACATGAACATGGCTTATTATGTTCTTGTTTTTGATCAAGCATGGGAAGTTGCACTTGAAAAATTTAAAATGGGAGGAACTGCAGCAAAAAATCTTGATAGGAGCACTATGGTTGTTGAGACAAATACTAAATACTTAAACGAAGTTAAAGAAGGTGAAAAAGTAAATGTTAATCTAACCTATTTCGACCACGACAAAAAAAGACTTCATTTAAAGATGGAAATGATTTCTCAAAAAACTAATAAAATTTCAGCTTCTATGGAATGGATATCGCTGTATATAGATTTAAGTAAAAGGAAAGTCACAGAATTTGAGGAAGAAAAAGTAAAATTAATGAGAGACTTTATTGAACAAAATAAGTCAAAATTTTCAAACGAAGGTCTTCTATTCACCTCTAAATTGAAGAAATAATTAAATTTTCGAGAGATTTTTTTTTTGATATAGGTGCATAATGAGCACTGATAATAACTCAAAAGGAATTCTTTTAATAATTGCAGCAATGACATTGTTTGCAATGCAAGACTCTTTAATTAAATTTATTTTTGAAAAAGCAGCTTTATATGAAATATTTTTTGGAAGGTATTTAGTTGCTGCAATTTTGCTGTTTTGTTACATCAAATTTAGAGGTCAAAAAGTTTCTTTAAAAACTTATTATCCTTTTTTAACGTTTGTTAGAGTAATTCTTCATTTTTTAGCCTTTTCTGCATTCTTTATTTCTTTAACGTATATGCCTTTAGCTACAGCAAATGCTTTATTTTTCTCATGTCCATTTTTCGTCTCAATTTTTGCAAAATTTTTTTTGAAAGAATTTATTGGTATCAGAAGATGGTCTGCAATTGTGTTTGGTTTTATAGGTGTGTTTATTGTTCTAAATCCAAACTTTGATGATTTTGAATATAAAAGTCTACTACCAGTTTTGTGCGCATTTTTTTATGCAGCTTCAATGACAATAACAAAATATACGTCTGATAAAGATGATGTTAATACTCAACTTTTTTATTTCTACCTAATAGCACTAATACTTTGTGGTATTATCTTTGTTTTTATGGGCAATGGTCAACTTAACGATCCTAATTTTGACCCCACTACTCAATTTATATTCAGAGAATGGTTTTCTAACTTTGATTATACTTGGAAGTTTATTTTATTTTTTGGTTTTGCTGCATCGATTGCATTTGTATGTATTTTTTCAGCGTATATAGTTGCTTCACCATCTGTTGTTTCATTGTTCGAATATTCTTTAATTATAATGTCGATGATCCCTGGTTATTTTCTATTTAACGAAATACCTTCGGCTAGAACTTTCATTGGAGTTGCGTGCATAATAGCAGCTGGAATTTATATTTATATGAGAGAGAGAGTTAGAGATCAATATATTGCAACTGAAACTCCAGTAAGAAGATGAGTAAAAGCTATATACCTACAATCAATATATCGTCACTAATTAAAAATAATTTTGAAACTCAGAATGCATTTAAAACAATTAAAGAAATTGAAAAAGCTTGTATCAATGTAGGTTTTTTTCAAATTACCGGTCATGGAATTAATCTAAAAGAAATTAAAAAAACATGCGAAGTTGGGAATAAATTTTTTAATTTACCAGACAGTAAGAAAAGAAAATTATCACCTAAAAAATGGAATAAAAAAAATAAAAATCTTTACAGAGGATATTTTTCTAATGATGTGAACGGGAAAGAAGGTTTAGATATAGGTGATTTAAAAGTAACTAAAAAATATTCTTCAAATCTAAATAATCAATACATAGAATTTCTTAATCTAGATGAGTGTTTTAAAAAAAGTTCAATAAATATTTTAAACAAATATTTCGATAATATTTATAGATTGAGTGAAACTTTATTTAAAAGTGTAATAAAACTTAATAAAAAAAATCCTGATATTTCTAGTGTAGCTTTTTCAAGATTAAAAACATTAAGCACATTAAGATTTAATTATTATCCTAATCAGACAAAACCGATAGAAATATCTAAACAAGATGGGGTTGCTCTTGGGTGTGAAACACATGTTGATACTGGTATATTTACAATTCTCTATCAAGATAGAAAAGGTGGATTGCAGGTACAAAATAGAAAAAATAAAAAATGGTATGATGTACCATTTAACAAAAAAGCTTTAGTAGTAAACACTGGTAGAGCTTTGGAGTTTCTAAGCAAAGGTAAATTTAAAGCAACTAATCACAGAGTTTTATGGAATAAAAGTAAAAGACTCTCTGTTCCTTTTTTCTTTGAACCTTCCTATGATTTCAAAATGAACCAATCATTTTTAAATGGAAGCAAATTCAAAAATAATGGTCCAATTTATGAGAAATTTCTTAACAAATCTTTAAAGAAATTTATTGAATATCAACGCTAGTAATAATAAAGTTTAACTATAAAGCGATACATAACTCGTCGTTAAATTCAAAAATTTACGAAAGTGGGATCGGTCGTCTTTAAATTAATTTTTAAAGGAGGCTTTATGAACTTTGGATATTTTTGTAATACTACTAATTGGGATAAAAAACCTTATGCCCAACTTCTAGACGAAGCTAGAGAAATCACTGAATATTGTGATCAAAATAATTGGAATTCTATTTGGTATACTGAACATCATTTTAATCATGAAGGAATGGAGTCTTGCACCAATCCACTAATGATGTGTACTGATGCTGCTGCAAGAACTAAAAATATTCGTTTAGGACAAGCTTGCAACGTAATAACATTTCATAATCCTATAAGACTTGCAGAAGATATTGCTACCCTTGACCAAATGTCAAGAGGAAGAGTGGAAATTGGTGTTGGAAGAGGAGTTTACGGAAGAGAAGCCATTAACATGAACAAAGAAGCTGACTTAAAAGATCAAGCAAAAAATTTTAGACTATTTTCTGAAACATTGGACGTAATGAAAAAAGCTTGGTCTGAGGACTTCTTTTCTCACCAAGGTGAATTCTATACTTATCCCTCACCAAATTTTATTTGGCAGCACGATATGAGTCCTCCTAAAGAAAATGTAGTAGATTTAAAAACAAATGAATTAAAACAAATATCTGTTTTACCAAAACCTTATCAAAAACCCTTTCCACCAATTTCTCAAGTTGTTGATGGAGAAAGATCAATTCAGTGGGCAGCAGAAAATGGACTAAATACAATTATGTGGATCCCAACTGTAAAAGCTTTGAAAAAAAGATTTGAAATTTATAAAGAGGCAAAATCTAAAGCTGAAAATAGAGATGTGCCACTGGGTGAAGGTATTAGTTTGGTTAGAGATATGTTTGTTGCAGAAACTATGGAAGAGGCTGAAAAAATGGCTGGAGAACATATAGTTAATTATATGAGATGGGTTTGCCATTGGAGAGGATTGGGAAATCATATGGATCCAGATGAAAAATTACCAGAGACAAAAAATAAGCTAGATTTATTAAATTATGAATTTCTTCATAAAAGAAATCTTTTATTTGGAACACCTGAGTTTGTAATAGAAAAAATAAAAGAACTTCAAGAAGAATTAAATCTTCAAAATTTACAAGTCTGGTCTAACTTTCCAGGTGTCAAACATGAAGACTGTATGAGAAGTATCAAGTTATTTACAGAAGAAGTTATTCCAAATATAAAACCAATAGATACAAACATACAAAGAGCTAGCTAGTAGATGGATTTAAAGCTTAGAAAATTTGCAAAATTTGTAGATAAAACTTTTATAGAAGGTGGAAAAAAAGCAAAAGAACCTGTTCTATTAGTCTCAGTTGCAGCTGTTATAGAAAACCCTTGGGCTGGAAAAGGTTTTGTAGAAGATTTAAAACCAGAAATACTAGATCTTGCACCTCAATTAGGAGATCTTTTGGTTCCAGAATTAACAAAAGAAATTGGATCAGGTGAAAAAATTTTAGCTTATGGAAAAGCTGCTATGGTTGGATTAAATGGTGAGATAGAACATGCATCTGCATTTATTCATACTTTAAGATTTGGAAATAAATTTAGAGATGCCGTTGATGGAACTTCCTATTTAAGTTTTACAAATACCAGAGGTCCTGCGGGTGCAAAAATTTCAATTCCAATGATGCATAAAACTGATGCTGGATTAAGACCTTTTTATCTAACGCATGAATTTACAATTCATGATGCACCTAATGAAGATGAAATAGTTGTTGCAATTGGAGGCGCTCCAACTGGACGAGCTCATGCAAGAACGGGTGATAGATATCAAGATATGAAAGAGATGGGCATCGATAACTAATTGATGTCTTACAATTTTGATAACGATCAAAATCATTATTATTTTAACAACAAAAATTCTTTACCATTAATCTTTATTCATGGTGTTGGTTTAAATCAACAAATGTGGAAACCACAAATTGAATTTTTTAAGAACAATTCGTTTATAACTTACGATTTGTTGGGACATGGAAAAACACCTTTTAAAAAGCCAAATTTATCAATGGAAAATTTTACTGATCAATTATCAAATTTAGTAAAAAACCTAAAGATAGAGAAATTTAATTTAATTGGTTTTTCTATCGGATCTTTGATTGCAATTGAATTTACTTCAAAATATGAAAATTATTTAAATTCTTTAACACTAATATCCACTACATACAAAAGGACAGCAGAAGAAAGACAAAATGTAATTGATAGAGTTAATTTAGCAAAAAAAAATATGCCGATATCACAAATGGCAATGAAGAGATGGTTTTCAGATCAATACCTTGAACAAAATCCTGAATTATATGATGAGTTTATGAAAATTCTTAACAAGAAAGGAATTGATCAAGAAAATTTTGTTAAATCTTATGAAGTGTTTGCAAACTATCAAGACAATCTTGAAAATATAAAAAATATTAAAACAAATACCTTAATTATAACAGGATCAGATGATCCAGGATCTACGCCTGATATGTCAAAAAATTTAAATAAAGATATACAAAATTCAACATATGTTGAAATTAAAAATGGAAAACATTTATGCACTATTGAATATGCAGACGAAGTAAATAATGCAATAATGAAACATATAAATAATGCCTGAGTTAAAAAAATATCAAATGTTTATAGATGGTCAGTGGGTAGACTCTGATACAAAAAAAACTTTTGAAACTTTAAATCCAGAAAATAATAAGCCTTGGGCTATAGTTCCTGAAGCTAGCGCAAATGATGTGGATAGAGCTGTAAAAGCTGCACAAAAAGCTTTTGAAGGTGAATGGCCAAAGATGATTGCAAGAGATAGAGCAAAATATTTGAGAGCAATCGGAAATAAACTTAGAGAAAATTCTGAATTATTAGGAAAGATTGAAACAATTGATACAGGGAAACTGTACAGAGAAACTTATCAACAAGCAAAATACATTGCAGAATATTATGATTACTATGCAGGTTTAGCTGACAAAGTTGAAGGAACAGTTCTTCCAATAGATAAACCAAATATTCAAGCGATCACAACAAGAATTCCAATAGGTGTTATTGCAGCTATCATTCCTTGGAATTCTCAAATGTTTTTAACTGCAACAAAAGTTGCACCTGCTTTAGCTATGGGTAATACAGTAGTAATTAAATGTTCTGAACTAGCACCAGCAACTATGTTTGAATTTGCAAAGTTAGTTGAAGAAACTGGAATACCAAAAGGTGTTGTAAATGTAGTTTCTGGTTTTGGAGATCCATGTGGTAAAGCTTTAACTACTCACAACTTAGTTGAGAAAGTAGCTTTTACAGGAGGTCCTGAAACTGCAAGGCATATTATTAGAAACTCTGCAGAAAATTTATCTGAAGTAAGTTTAGAATTAGGTGGAAAAAGTCCTGTAGCTGTTTTTGATGATGCCAAACAAGAAAATGCAATTAATGGAATAACTGCTGGAATATTTGGAGCAAGTGGTCAAAGTTGTATAGCAGGTTCAAGGTTATACTTACAAAAAGGAATATATAACGAATTTTTGGATAAGTTAGCATCAAGAGCAGAAAAAATTAAAATAGGTGCTCCTATGGACTCTGATACTGAAATGGGTCCCTTAAGTAACTTTAAACAATTAGAAGTAATCGAAAAAAATATTAAATTAACTGTTGAACAAGGTGGAAAAATTAAATGTGGTGGTAAAAGACATCCTTTTTCGAATGAAGGTTATTATTTCCCACCAACAATTATTGAGTGTGAAAATCATAATCTGCCAGCTGCTGAGAATGAACTTTTTGGCCCTGTATTATCGGTAATGAAATTTGATACTGAAAAAGAAGTAATAGAATTAATGAATGACAATCAGTACGGTCTTTCTTCAGGTGTTTATACTAGTGATCTCGCTAGAGGAATGAGGGTATCTAATGCTATCCGAGCAGGAATAACATTTGTAAATACTTATAGATTAATTTCACCTTCAGCTCCATTTGGGGGTATCAAGGATAGTGGATATGGAAAAGAAGCAGGAATTGATTCAATTAAAGACTACACAAGAGTAAAAACAACTTGGTTCTACACATCAGACGAACCCTCTCTAGACCCCTTCTCAATAAGATAATCTGTACCAATTAACCCATCTAAAATAGGATAATTTTGTCATTGAATATTGATTGTATTCATACTTAAATTAGTTTTTATAAATTGTTAACAATAAAGAGGAAGATAATGAGAAAACTATTTATCGCTGTATTTATGTTTGTATCAAGTTTTGGTTCAAATGTAATGGCAGACGGACATTCGATTAAAATGGGGATCATCTTAGGATTCACTGGTCCTATTGAATCTCTAACTCCAGCAATGGCTGCATCTGCAGAGCTTGCGTTTAAAGAAGCTTCTGATTCAGGTTCGCTATTAGGTGGAAAAAAAATTGAGCCAGTAAGAGCAGACTCAACTTGTGTTGACTCAGCAGCGGCAACAGCTGCAGCTGAAGGGTTAATTTCAGGTGGTGTAGCTGCAATTATGGGAGCAGACTGTTCAGGTGTAACTGGTGCTATCGCAACTAATGTTGCTGTACCAAATGGTGTAGTAATGATTTCACCTTCAGCTACTTCTCCTGGTTTAACAACTCTAGATGACAATGGATATTTCTTTAGAACTGCTCCATCTGATGCTAGAGGTGGTCAAATTTTAGCTGACATAACTAAAGATAGAAAAGTAAAAAGTGTTGCAATCACTTATACTAACAATGACTATGGTAAAGGTTTAGCTGATGTTTACAAAGCAGCAGTTGAAGCTCATGGTATTAAAGTTACAACTGTAACTGCTCACGAGGATGGAAAAGCAGATTACTCATCTGAAGTAGCAACTCTTGCTTCTGCTGGTGGTGATGCTGTAGCAGTTATTGGTTATCTTGACCAAGGAGGAAAAGGAATTATTCAAGCTTCTTTAGACTCTGGTGCGTTTGATAGATTTATTTTATCAGATGGTATGATTGGTCAATCTTTAGTTGATGCATTCGGAAAAGATTTAAGCAAATCATTTGGATCATTACCAGGTTCTACTGGTAAAGGTGCAGGTATATTTGCTGAAGTTGCAAAAGCTGGAGGTGTAGAAGCTTCTGGTCCTTACACAGGTGAATCTTACGATGCAGCTGCTTTAATCGTTCTTGCAATGCAAGCAGGTAACTCTGCTGACAGAGCATCTATTGCAAAAAATGTAATGGATGTTGCTAACGCTCCTGGAACTAAAATTTATCCAGGTGAGCTTAAGAAAGGTTTAGATTTACTGGCAAAAGGTAAAAAGATTAATTACGAAGGTGCTACTGGAGTAACTTTTACTGACGTTGGTGAAGCTGAAGGTTCTTTCTTAGAACAAGAAGTTAAAGGTGGAAAATTCAAAACTAAAAAACAAAGATAATTTTTTATCTTAATTCAAAAAACCCCAGTAATTTAATTACTGGGGTTTTTTTTTTAAATCAGCTCTTATAGTAGATAGAGCTATGATAATTAGAAAAATCAAACATGTTAAATTCATAGTTTTCCAGCTAGTTAGGCTAAGAAATACTCCAGCAGACAAACTGGCTAATGCTTGTATAGAATAAACAATTAAATCATTATAACCTTGAGCTCTAAATTTTTCCTCTTCTCTGTAACACAAAACAAGTAAGCTTGTTCCTGAAATGAATAGAAAATTCCACCCTAGCCCCAGGAAAATAAGTGCAACCATATAGTTAATATAATTCTGTTCAAATAAACTGGTAATAATTGTGACTAAAAACAATAAAACTCCCACATACATTATTTTACTATGACCAAATCTTTTAATTAAATTTCCTGTAACTAGTGAAGGTAAAAACATGGCTGCTATATGAAGCTGAATAACAAATCCAGTCTTGCTTAGACTTATTTTCTCCATCAGATGCATACTTATAGGAGTTGCTGTCATTAAAAAAGTCATTACAGCATATGCAAAAGCTGAAGCTACGAGCGCCTGTAGAAATCTAGGTTGAGAGATAAGCTCAAAAAAACTTCTTCCAGTTTTATATTGATTACTAGATATCGTTTTTGGTTCCTGATAAAAAATTAAAAAAATTGTTGATGAGATAGATAAAATGGCAAGTGCAAGATAAGAACCTGCATACATATGATTTGAGATAAGTCCTTTAGAAATGTTTGCAATGTTTGGACCAATAAACGCCGAACCTATTCCTGCTAACAAAATGATAGAAATTGCTTTTGGTGCATAATCCTTATCCACAACCTCGACTGCTGCAAAACGATATTGATGGCTAAAAGCTATTCCTCCACCAATTAAAAAGCATCCTAAATTATATAAGACAAAACTTTCTATAATTATAGAGTATGCAGTTAAAAGGGATGCAAAACATGTGCCTATTGATGCAAAAATAAAACCTAATTTTCGTCCAATTATACTCATTAACTTTGCAGCAAAAAAAGCAAATAACGCAATTCCGACTACTGACAAAGCCATTGGAAGAGTTGCTAAAGTATTTATTGGACTAAATTTTGAACCAATTATACCACTTAAAAAAACGGTGACTGGGGCAGCTGTAAAAGCAAAAATCTGGCTTAATATAAGTAACGAAAGATTTTTATTCATTAAAAGAATAAATACTTATCAGCCATATACAAAGCCCAAGCAGCAGCAGCACCTAATATAATATATTTCATTACGTTTACTTTATTTCTATTTTTTCAGGAAGTATACCTTTAGGTCGATACCTCATTATAAACAACAATCCTAATCCCATCAGTAAAAATCTGAAATAAGGAACGCTTTCAATTAAATGAGCTTTAAGTGCATTTGTTTCAGGAATTCCCGCAGTGAAAAAGTTTATTAAGAATAATGATATTGGTGCAGCTTCTATCCATAAAAACCAAACAACAAATCCTCCTAAAATTGCTCCAAAATTATTTCCACTTCCTCCAACAATTACCATCACCCAAATCAAAAACGTATATCTCATAGGTCTATAACTTCCCGGTGTAAATAAACCATCTTGTGTAACAAGCATTGCACCCGCAATTCCAACAATTGCTGAGCCTAAAATAAAAATTAGTAAATGTTGTTTAACAACATTTTTACCCATTGCATTTGCAGCTTCCTCATTATCTCTAATTGCTCTCATCATTCTTCCCCATGGAGAATAAAGAGCTTTTTGAGTTAAAATTAAAAGAATAATTACTACTACTAAGAATAATCCTGAATAACACAGTTTTACAAATACTGATGAACCTTCTATAACAAGCTGGTTTAAAGCAGCTTGTCTATCAGCTAAATTCTCAATTACACTTAATTTTCCTGCATTAAACTTTTCAACTAATTTAATAAACCAATCAGTTGTTTGAAGATCTACTTCATAAGGTGCAGGTCTTTTTAATCCAATAACATTTTTAACTCCTCTTGTGAGCCAATCTTCGTGTTTAATAATTGCAATAACAATTTCGGAAATAAGAAGAGTAGCAATAGCTAAATAATCTGCTCTAAGACCAAGTGCAACTTTTCCAACTATAAATGCTAAACCCCCTGCAAAAAGAGCTCCAACTATCCAAGAAAATATAATTGGTAATCCAAATCCTCCTAGGAAACCAGTTTTAGCAGGGTCAACTGCTTCAATAGCTTCTATGCCTGGCTCTGCAGAAAATCTAATAAGTAAAATACCTGAAATTATTATTGCAGCTATGCTGTATGTTCTGATTTTTGATTTTTCAA
Source organism: Candidatus Pelagibacter communis (assembly GCF_001180205.1). Classification (GTDB taxonomy): domain Bacteria; phylum Pseudomonadota; class Alphaproteobacteria; order Pelagibacterales; family Pelagibacteraceae; genus Pelagibacter; species Pelagibacter ubique_O. The sequence goes on from NZ_CVSU01000021.1 coordinate 52,832, forward strand.
ATCTTTTTAAAATAAAGCGTATAACTAATACCATTACTACTATCAGCCACAACGACATTAGAATGTCGAAACCTCCTGCCCTCCAAGCTTCTTGAACAGGATCAACAGATATCAATACCGCAGCTAAACCACCTAAAGCAGTATAGCCCATAATTCCAAAATTAATTAGACCAGCGTACCCCCATTGAATATTCGCACCCATTGTCATGACTGCAGAAATCAAACAAAGATTAAATATTGATAAAGCAATATTCCAAGACTGAAATATCCCAACCATTAGAATAAGCACCATCATGATGCTGTAAGCTGCAATTACATTTAGGTTTTTTCTCACAATACTTTCCCCTTAAATATTCCCGAAGGTCGATAAATTAAAACAATTACTAGAATAGAAAACGAGACTGCAAACTTATAATCAGTAGATAGTAACTGAACCAAACTATTTGGCTCCATACTTTCTGGTAAAACATACATAAAGAATTTTTTATATGCATAAGTGAGAAGTATTTCAGAAAAAGCAATTACATATCCGCCTAAAAAAGCTCCAAATGGATTTCCAATTCCTCCAACAATTGCAGCAGCAAAAATAGGAAGCATATTATTAAAATAAGTAAATGGCTTAAAACTTTTATCTAAACCATACAAAGCTCCACCAATAGTTGCTAAGATACCAGCAATTACCCAAGTAACTAAAACTATTTTTTTGGGATCAATACCTGACAACAAAGCAAGATCTTCATTATCAGAATAAGCTTTCATACTTTTTCCAGTTTTAGTTCTATTTAAAAACCAAAATAATAAAGAAACTAAAACTATTGTTACAAAAATAGTTATTACTTGAGTTGATTTTAATGCAAGACCTTCATTTAAACCCGTCATCTCTTTAAATTCACGGGCTTTAATAATAAATTTTTCTCCATCAAAAAATCTTCTGTCACCAGGTCCAATTATAATTCTTACTACTGCTTGAGTTACAAACATTACACCAATACTTACCATTGCAAACTGAACTGGAGGGCTTTTCTGATGTCTATAATATTTGAATACAAATTTATCTATTAAAAGCATGTAAAGAATCATAAAAATAATTCCAAATGGGATAGCTAACAGAGCAGTAGGTAAAACACCTAAAGAAACACCTAAAGATTGAAAATACCATGTGAATAAGATCGTAGCCATGGTTCCAAAAGACATCATGTCACCAGTTGCAAAATTAGCAAATCTTAAAATTCCATAGATAAGTGTTACGAATATTGCACCCAGTGCTAACTGAGAACCATAAGTTAATGCAGGAATGAAAATATAATTTAATAAAAGAATTATTGCATTTACAAAATCCATATTACCCTCCTAAAAAAGAACTTCTTACTCTTGGATCGTCTAATAATTCTTTTCCAGTTCCTGAATAACGATTTTCTCCAGTAACCAGAACGTAACCTCTATCTGAAATGCTTAAGGCTTGTTTTGCATTTTGTTCTACCATTAAGATAGCAACGTTTGTTCTTTTTACTTTTACAATATGATCAAATAATTCGTCCATCACAATTGGTGATACACCAGCAGTTGGCTCGTCTAACATTAAAACAGTAGGTTTAATCATTAAAGCTCGACCTAGAGCAACTTGTTGTCTTTGACCTCCAGAAAGTTCACCGACCATCTGATTTCTTTTCTCTCTTAAAATCGGAAATAATTCATAAATTTCTTCAATTATATTTTTGATTTCATCCTCAACAAGAAATGCACCTATTTCTAAATTTTCTTCAACAGTCATTCCTGCAAAAACATTTTTAGTCTGTGGAACAAAAGAAATACCTTGTTTAACTCTATCTTGAGGAGATAATTTTGAAATATCCTTACCATCAATCTTTACTGATCCAGATTTTAAATTAAGCAATCCTAACATTGCTTTCATAGCAGTTGATTTACCAGCTCCATTAGGACCTAAAATAGAAACTATTTCACCCTTATTTACATTCACTGAACAAGAACTAATAATGTCAGGACCATTACCATAACCACCTGTCATTTCTATTCCTTCAAAATATGCCATTTAAAATAATCCTATTAAATTTGGTAAATATCTTCCTGGTAATAAAGTAAAAATACCCGCAACTATTAATCCTATAAAGTTTCCAACCATTAATATTTTATGCAAAAATATTTTTTTTATTCTAATAAAGTAAACTGCAAGAGACAAAGAGATCAATGTCCATAAGCTTAAAATGTGTATCCAGCTATAATTTCCATCATTAAGTTCTTTGATCCAATAGGAAGAAATAGCAACATAAAACATAAGCAATACCCAAATCCAACCTATAACTTTATGTTTATTATCCCCTTTTTTTGCAATTAAGTTCCTTATTCCAAAACCAACTGCAAATAAAGCAAAAATTATGTGAGAAGCGATTGTCATAATTAATTTTCTTTTAGTTTCGATCCTCTTCCTAAGTAACTTTCAATTACTTTCTCATCTTTTTTTGCCTCTTCGACACTTCCCTCAAATAAAACTGATCCTTCAGCCATTACAATTACTGGATCACATAATCTTCCAATAAAATCCATATCGTGTTCAATCATACAAAAAGTATAACCTTTTTCTTTATTTAACTTTTCTATCGCAGTTCCAAGATCTTTTAACAAAGTTCTGTTAACTCCAGCCCCTACTTCATCTAATAGTACTAATTTTGCATCAACCATCATGGTTCTTCCAAGTTCTAATAATTTCTTTTGACCGCCTGAAAGATTTCCAGCAAGTTCATTAGATAAATGTCCTAGATTTAAAAATTCAACAACTTCTTTTGCTTTTTCTTTAACCACAGCTTCTTCTTGTGCAACTAAACCTGGTTTAAATAATGCAGTCATTATTTTTTCACCAGATTGATTTCCAGGAACCATCATTAAATTTTCTAAAACAGATAAATTTGAAAATTCGTGTGCAATTTGAAATGTTCTTAACAACCCTTTAGAAAATAACTCATATGATGGAACATCTGTAATGTTTTCATCATCGAAAACAACATTGCCACCAGAGGACTTTAAGTTTCCAGCAATTAAATTAAATAAAGTTGTTTTACCAGATCCATTTGGTCCAATAATACCTGTGATTGTTCCTCTTTTAACTTTTATTGAACAATCTGAAACTGCAGCTAATCCACCAAAATATTTACTTAAATTATTAATCTCTAAAATATTGTTGGACATTTGATTTATTTGTTTAGTCTTCTATGAATACTATTTAAAGTTTTTTCTAGAGATTTATAAAAACCTGCTTTGGTTAATTCTTTCACACCTTGTTCATTTAACCCTTTTGGCGTTTGAGATTCTTTTACTAAATTCTTTAAATTTTCTTTTGAATTTACTACAGCATCTTCAGATAAAGCTAAAAATAAAGAAGTAATATATTTTTGAGCATTATTTCTTTTTACCCCTCTTTTTACCAACCAATCAGTCATTACTCTCAACATCTCATAAAAAGGCGCCATCATGCCAGAAGTTGACCAAAAATTTATAGAAGATTTTTCATTTTTAATTTCTACAGTTGTGCCCAAGTTATTGAAAAACGCTTTAACTTTTGAATTAGGTGGACAAATAGGTACAGGACCTTTCTTTAATGAAATTGGAGGTAGAGGTATTGCTCTTACAATTTTTGCTTTTACTTTAATTGCTTTCTTTAATTGAGATAAGGTAATTGTTGAAATAAAACTAACAACTGTTTGGGTCGATTTAAATTTTAAATCTTTAATAATTTTTTCACCAACAGTAGGTGTAACAGATAAAAACACCCAATTAGACTGATCTATAATTTGCTGATTATCCTTGGCAATAACTATTTTTTTAAACTTTCTTTTTAACCCAAGAGCTATTTTTTTATTTCTTGGAGAAATAATAATTTTCTTATAGTAAATTTTTGATTTACATATTCCAGTAATCACTGAAGCTGCAATTTTTCCAGTACCAATAAAACCTAAATTCATAATTTTGGATACTTTATATTGATTATATTGAATTAATTAACAAAAAAAGAACCTCTAATTCTTAGTAATTCTCTGCTTAATTCCTTGTTTTCTTTGAAGGGTTTTCTTCCATGAAGCCAGAAATAATTATTTGCAATCACAGAGAATCCAACAGGTAATTTTGTAATTATTTTATTTTTACTTTCCTCTAATCCATCAGATAATCTTTGTAAAAAATTTCCTTGATCCATATTTTGAGGTTCTGGAAATTGATCTATATAAGATATCGTTGGTCTTCCCTCTTTATCAGTTGAAAAAACTGGGTGCTCTACCTTGTAATCAATATTTTTACTTTTTGGTGACCCCCAAACAAAATTTTGTCTCCCAACTGGATCATTGTATAAATCATCACAATGTTCCCAGTCATCAAGGTGTAACATAGCTGTTTCACCACCTTCAACATTTTGCTCATCAATTTTTGTCATAATTAACCAATCAGTTATATCTTTCACATATGTCCCATCTGTATGAAGATCCATATTCCTATAAGCCTTTCTTAAATAAGAGTCGCTACTATCTTCATGTTTAACATGAAAACGAGCATAATATTTTCCTGCCATCGCATCATGATTAGGTACACCTATTAGATGAGCTATTGCGGTTGATAACTTAACTAAAAATGTATCATTAATTTTTGCAATTATATTTTTTGGTCCAATAACAAAACAACCTGTAGATCTATCTCTAATAATTGAGTTCATTAATTCGCTTAACTTATTATTTGTTAAATCATCTAAACTTTTAGCTAAAGTAAATCTTGTAAATGGTTTTAGCTCTAATGCTGTTAAATCAAATTTATTAAAAGGGAAAATTAATTTATCTATTATATCATTTTCTAAACTAAGTTTTATAATCCTATTTGATTTATCGTGTTTTTGAATGTCTATGCCAGTAATTTTTTGCATTCTAAATTTTATTTTACCTTATTTTATAAATCAATTTAATCAGATATAATTGTTAATTATTGCCATACAAATAGCTGAGAAAATTGTTGGATAAACAAAGTTTTTCTTAGAAATAAAAAAAACAAACAAGGACAAAAACACAACAATTGACCTACTGTAATAACTAGCATCTACCAAAACACCAGCAGGAAAAATTATAGTTCTAGCTATAAGTGCAGCTAAAGTTGCATAGGCTAAACAATTAAACCACTTAAAAAGCTTAGAAGTTTCTTTTATACCCTCAGATGTTAGAGCGCCCAAAAATCTAGACAAAAATGTTGCTAAAGACGTAACAAGAATTGCGTAAACAATATTAGCTGACACTGTTCTCTCCTACTAGATAAGCTAAGGTTCCACCAATTATACCTGCTATCAAAATTGACCACTCAGGTGAAAATAAATAAATAATTGGTCCCAATATTGTTCCAAGCAAAACAGACAGCGTAACCGGAATAGTTTTAGACGCACCAATCATCATACATAGAAAATAAACTGGATTAAGAATTGCTAAACCCAACATCATATCTTTATTCATGTACTCTGAAAAATAAAAACCTATAAATGTTCCAATAACAGATACACTTACTGTTGCGCTTCCAATACCAATCCAATAATCAATTCTATGTTTCTTTGGAATGTTTTTATAATTGCTTTTCATTATTAACCATGCGGAAATAGCAATGAAATGACATGAAAAATAATACTTCCACTTAGGTTGACTTCTATGCATCATTAACGGAAATAAAGATACAGCCATAGGATAAAGTCTTGCATTAACAATCCATACCGCCAAAAAAATATTTAACAAAGATGCTCCAATTAACATAGACTCAGCCATTACTAGTGAGCCTGGTAAAGCATAAGTTAAAACAGTTGAAAAAATACTTTCCTGAATATTAAAACCTAAATTTTTAAATAATGCTCCAATAGCTATAAAACAACAAGTAAGAGCAATAGCTGGACTATCATGAGTAAATATAGATCTATATCCTTTAAAGAAAAAATTTTTTTTAATCATTATCCACCTAGGAACAGTCTACCAACATCAGGATTTTGGAGTAAATCGTCTCCTTTACCTGCAATTGCAGTTTGCCCAGATACCAAAACGTATCCAATATCTGCAAACTCTAATCCTTTTTTGGCATTTTGCTCAACTAGAATGATTGTTTTTTTTTCATTTTGCTGAAGATCTCTTAGTATTTCAAAAACCATCTCAATATATCTGGGTTCAAGTCCAATTGACGGTTCGTCTACTAAAAGCACTGAAGGTTTCATTACTAATGCTCTAGATATTTCTAGCAATCTTCTCTCCCCACCAGATAAAACTTTTGCTGGTTGGTTTCTTCTATTTCTTAACCTTTCATACTTTTCAAAAATTCTTTCAGCCTCTTCATATGACTCATCTGTTTTTTCTTTTATATATCCTCCCATTAATAGGTTTTCTTCTACTGTCATATCTGGAAATACAGAGTTATCTTGCAATATATAAGCTATACCAACTGACTTTAACTTTTCTGCTGGGGTAAGATTTGTAATTTCTTTTCCTTCAAGTTCAATTTGACCAGAAAAAATATTTGTAAAACCATATATTGAATGAAGAATTGTAGATTTACCTGCACCATTAGGTCCAATTAAACATAAAGACTGAGCTTTATTTACGAATAAATCAAAGTTATGTAAAATTTCCATTTTTCCATAACCTGCGTTTAAATTTTTAATAGTTAAATGAACTTCGTTTGGAGATAATTTTTTTAAATCATCTGGTGTCGGAGCTTTTCCTAATACTTCATATTGGTTAGACATTATTGAGCTCCTAAATACGCGTCAATGACACGTTTATCATTTTTAATTTCATCTGGCGATCCATTGGCTAACATTTTACCATGAGCTAAACAAAAAATATTCTCAGCTAATTGCATAATAACTCTCATGTTGTGCTCAATAACTAAAAGAGTTATTCCAAAATCTTGGTTAACTTTAATTAATCTATCAATAATACCATTTATTAGTGTTGGATTAATCCCAGCTGTAGGCTCGTCTAGTAATAGCATCTCTGGTTCATTCATTAATGCCATAGCAAGCTCCAGTAATTTTTGTTGACCAAAAGATAAATCTCCAGCTCTTAGCTTTCTTTTTTGATATAATCCCACAAAATTTAATAAATTTTCAGCTTTATCTGTTAGTTCTTTTGGGATCTTTGAAAATATTTTCATTAGATCTGCGTCACTACCTTTATGACTAATAAGCATATTTTCTATACAATTAAGCTTTCCATAAATTCTTGTTTGCTGAAAAGTTCTCAATAATCCTAACTTAGCAATTACAGGGACTGGTAACTCAGAAACTTCTTTTCCATTAAATTTAATAGATCCATTATCGATTGGGTAAGTTCCTACAATCGAATTAAATAATGTAGTTTTTCCTGAACCATTTGGTCCAATCAATCCAACTATCTTCCCTTTTTCAACATTCATTGAAATGTCAACGTTAGCTTTAACACCACCAAAAGATTTACTTACATTGCTAACTTCTAAAATACTCATTTAAGTTCTACCTGTGCTTTACGATCTTTTTCATCAACCACTTCACCAAATCGCTCTGGATATTTTTCTCTAAGCCATCCCATAATTCCTTCTGGAAAATAAATCACAATCACAACAATCAAAACTCCTAGAGCAACATACTGCCAACCCAAAAAGAATGTCCAAAAACCTTCTTTAAAAATATGAAATATAGTTGCACCAATAATTGGGCCCCAAAGAGTTCCTTTACCACCAAGTATTGCCATCAATACCATGAATACTCCCATTTCTCTTCCATCAAATGCAACATCTGTTGAATCGATGTATCCAACCAAGCCACCCATTATTCCTCCTGCCAATCCACAAAAGAAAGCTGAGATCATCCAACCAATAATTTTATACTTCATTGTTTCAATACCCATTGCTTCAGCTTTATCCTCATTATCTCTAATAGCGTTAAGTATTAATTTAAATCTTGTAGAATAGATTGAACGAACCACAACGAATGTGAGCACTAATGTGAAGAAGCTTAAGAAATAGAAAAACTCCCCCCCTTGCTTCTAAGCTACCGACATTTGGAAAAGGTGGTGTAGTAAAGCCTTG
>NZ_CVSU01000022.1 GCF_001180205.1 Candidatus Pelagibacter communis
GATAAAGGAATTTTAAACGCAGAAGGTAAAGATGTTGTTGTAATCGGTGGGGGTGACACAGCAATGGATTGTGTAAGAACTTCTATAAGACAGAAGGCAAAATCTGTTAAATGTTTGTATAGAAGAGATAAAGAAAATATGCCAGGATCTGCAAGAGAAGTTGCAAATGCAGAGGAAGAAGGTGTTGAATTTGTTTGGTTATCAAGTCCTAAAGAATTTAAAGGTACAAATAAAATAGAAAAAATAATTGTAGATCAAATTAAACTAGGTGATCCAGACGAGACAGGAAGAAGAAAGCCACAAGTACAAGAAGGATCAAGTTACGAAACAAAAGCAGATATGGTTATCAAAGCACTAGGTTTTGATCCTGAGGATTTGCCGAATTTATTTGATAGTAGTGAATTACAAGTAACAAAGTGGGGAACTATTAAAACAGATTTTGATACTATGGAAACAAATATAAAAGGGGTGTTTGCTGCTGGTGATATAGTTAGAGGAGCTTCATTAGTTGTTTGGGCGATAAAAGATGGAAGAGATGCAGCAGCTTCAATTAAAACTTATCTAGAGAGTAAATCTAAAGTAGAAAAAAGAGTGGCTTAATGCAAAATTATAAAAAGAACCTTCACATTTTAAAAGAAAATAATGTTTATTCAGAAGACATGGAGCATGATGCTTGTGGTGTTGGTATAATTGCATCAACTGAAGGTAAAAAATCTCGTAAAGTTGTAGAGTATGGTATTGAAGCGTTAAAAGCAGTTTGGCATAGAGGCGCTGTAGATGCCGATGGGAAAACTGGTGACGGAGCTGGAATTCATGTTGAAATACCAAAAGATTTCTTCATTGAAAAGATAGAAGTGACAGGACACACACATGACAATTCTGAAATATGTGTTGGTATGATATTTCTGCCTCGGAATGATTACGCAGCGCAAGAAAGTTGCAAAACTATTGTAGAAAGTGAATTAACAAAAAATGATTTTAGTATTTACGGTTGGAGACAAGTTCCAGTCAATCCAAAAGTTTTAGGAGAAAAGGCATTCCAAACAATGCCTGAAATTATCCAAGTATTGTTTAAACCTTATAATCCAGAATTAACAAATAAAGATTTAGAAAGAAAAATTTATGAAACTAGAAGAAAGATAGAAAATGAAGCTTTTAAAAAATCTTTAAACAATTTTTATATTTGCTCATTGAGTTCTAAATCCATCATTTACAAGGGGATGTTTTTAGCTGAGGCTATCTCAGATTTCTACCTTGATTTAAAAGATGAGAGATTTGTTTCAAGGTTTGCTATTTTTCATCAAAGATTTTCAACAAATACAGCGCCTAGCTGGAATTTAGCTCAACCCTTTAGAGCTATAGCGCATAATGGAGAAATTAATACTTATAGAGGAAATAAAAATTGGATGAAAGTTCATGAACAAGAGATGAACAGCCCCCTTTTTGACGATGTTGAGAACTTAAAACCTGTTATACAACAGGGAGCATCAGACTCTGCTGCATTAGATAATGTTTTTGAATTATTAAATATATCCGGTCAGCCTGCGCCTTTGGCGAAGCTTATGTTAGTTCCAGACGCATGGTCTAAAAAAAATAAAACTCTACCAAAAGATCACCAACAATTATTTAATTTTTTGAACAGTACTATGGAGCCATGGGATGGACCAGCTGCTATTGCTGGAACTGATAATGAGTGGGTTATAGCTGCAAATGATAGAAATGGATTAAGACCTTTAAGATACGCAATTACAAAAGATAAATTATTATTTGCAGGCTCTGAAACAGGAATGATTGAATTAAATGAAAAAAGAATTTTGTCAAAGGGAAGATTGGGTCCTGGGGAAATAATTGGAGTTAGAATAGAAAAAGGTAAAGTATTTACAAACAAGCAAATAAAAGATTATTTAGCCAAAGAGTATAAACACTTTAATTCACAAATTATCGACCTAGATGATAAGTTTACTATTTCAGATGAAAAAAATTCTTTTTCGGGAGATGATTTAAGAAGAAGGCAATATACTTTTGGAATAAGTCTAGAAGATCTTGAGCTCATACTGCATCCTATGGCAGAAGATGCTAAAGAAGCAACTGGATCTATGGGGGACGATACACCATTGGCTGTTTTATCAGATAGGTATAGACCGTTGTACCATTTTTTTAGACAAAATTTTAGTCAAGTCACAAACCCACCAATAGACTCTTTAAGAGAAAACAAGGTTATGAGTTTGAAAACAAGATTTGGAAATCTTGGAAATATTTTAAATTTTGATAATTTAACAAAGCAAAATATTTATGTTTTAAATAGTCCAATATTATCAAATTCTCAGTTTGAAAAATTTATAAATTTTTTTGGGAACAATTCATCTATAATTGATTGTACTTTTTCTGAGGAAGAAACTTTATTTAATTCAATTAAAAAAATTCAAAAAGAAGCTGAAATTGCAGTAAGACAGGGAGTTACTCAATTGATTTTAAGTGACAAAGAGCTTTCTAGCTTAAAACTTCCAATACCAATGCTTTTAGCAGTTGGATCAATTAATTCATTTCTTATTGAAAAAAAACTAAGAGGATATGTATCAATAAATGTTCAATCTGGAGAGGCTTTAGATACACACTCTTTTGCAACCTTAATAGGAGTTGGAGCAACTACTGTAAATCCATACTTAGCATTTGATAGTTTATTTCAGCGTCATGAAAAGAAATTATTTGGTCAATTTAGCTTTGATGAATGTGTAGAGAGATACATAAAATCAGTAAACGCAGGTTTATTAAAGATTATGTCTAAGATGGGTATTTCAGTTCTAAGTTCTTATAGAGGTGGATGTAACTTTGAAACCGTAGGTTTAAGTAGAACAATAGTTGCAGATTATTTTCCAGGAGTCGTCTCTAAAATTTCAGGTATTGGACTTACCGGTATAGAGAAAAAAATTAGAGAAATACATAAAGAGGCATTTGAAAGTTCTGAAACCATATTGCCGATAGGCGGCATATATAGATATCGTAAAAATGGTGAAACTCATCAATATCAAGGAAAATTAATTCATTTACTTCAAAGTGCAGTAGGATCTAATTCTTATGATGCTTATAAAAGATATGCGGATGGAATATACAGCTTACCACCTATTAATCTTAGAGACTTAATTGATTTCAGAGAAAAAAAATTAAGTGGGCCAATAGATATTTCTGAGGTTGAGCCAATAGAAAATATTTTAAAAAGATTTGGAAGTGGGAGCATGTCTCATGGAGCTTTATCAAAAGAGGCACATGAAACTTTGGCAACTGGTATGAATAGGATTAAAGGTGCTTCATGTAGTGGAGAGGGGGGTGAAGATGCAAGTAGATTTAAAGTTTTAGATAATGGTGACAGCGCTAACTCAAGAGTTAAACAAATAGCTTCTGCAAGATTCGGAGTTACAGTTAATTATCTTAACAATTGTAATGAGATAGAAATTAAAATTGCACAAGGCGCTAAGCCTGGTGAGGGAGGTCAGCTACCAGGATTTAAAGTTACAGAGGAGATTGCTAAACTTAGACATTCAACTCCTGGAGTTACTTTAATATCACCACCACCACATCATGATATTTATTCAATCGAAGATCTTGCACAACTAATTTATGATTTAAAACAGATAAATCCTAAAGCAAGAATTGGAGTTAAGCTTGTTGCTTCCTCTGGAGTAGGAACAATTGCAGCTGGTGTAGCTAAAGCAAAAGCAGATATAATTTTAATTTCTGGACATAATGGTGGAACAGGAGCAACGCCACAGACTAGTGTTAAGTATGTTGGAATACCATGGGAAATGGGTTTGACGGAAGCAAACCAGGTATTAACTTTAAATAATCTTAGACATAAAGTTACATTAAGAACAGATGGTGGAATTAAAACTGGAAGAGATGTGGTGATAGCTGCAATGATGGGTGCTGAAGAATATGGTGTTGCTACTACAGCTTTAGTTGCAATGGGTTGTATAATGGTAAGGCAGTGTCATTCAAATACATGTCCTGTAGGCGTTTGCACTCAAGATGAAAAGCTCAGAGAAAAATTTACTGGGACTCCAGAAAAAGTAGTTAATTTATTTACATTTATAGCCAGTGAAGTAAGAGAAATATTAGCTAATTTAGGTTTTAAATCATTAAATGAAGTGATTGGCAGGACAGACTTGTTAAAACAGGTTAGTAAGGGTTCTCCAAATTTAGACGATTTAGATTTAAATCCTTTATTTGTTCAAGCTGATACTGGAAATAATCCAAGGTATTGTGAGGATCAAGAGATAAATAGTGTACCAGATACTCTTGATCAACAAATTTGGCCAGAAATTGAACAAGCTTTAGATAATTCTGAAAAAATTGATAAAGAATATCAAATAAAAAATACTCATAGGGCAGTAGGTACTAGAATTTCTCATCATTTGTATAAAAAATATGGTTATGAAAAACTTGATGAAAACTTTTTAGTTTTAAATTTTAAAGGATCAGCAGGTCAATCATTTGGTGCATTTTCTTCTAAAGGTTTAAAACTCGTATTAAAGGGAGATGCAAATGATTATGTTGGTAAAGGTTTGTCAGGAGCTACTATTTCAATAAAATTGCCTGAAGAGAGCAATTTAGTTTCAAATGAGAATACAATTTTAGGAAATACTGTTCTTTACGGAGCTACTTCAGGAAAACTTTTTGCTGCTGGCCAAGCTGGTGAAAGATTTTCAGTTAGAAATTCTGGTGCAGTTACAGTAATTGAAGGATGCGATTCTAATGGATGTGAATATATGACCGGTGGAACTGTAGTAATTTTAGGAGATGTTGGTGATAATTTTGCAGCTGGTATGACAGGTGGAATGGCCTTTATATATGATAAATCTCAACAATTTGAAAAGAAAGTAAATCCAGAATCAGTAGTTTGGCAAAACGTAGAGACAGATTATTGGAAAGAATATTTAAAAAATTTAGTCAGTGAGCACTTTAAAGAAACTAAGTCTCAATTATCGAAAAAAATAATTGAAAACTTTAATGATGAAGTAAATAATTTTGTTCAGGTGTGTCCTAAAGAAATGTTGGATAAGTTAAAAAATCCAATTACTTTAAAAAAAGATATAAAAAAAGTTAGCTAAATTAATAATTTAAGCTCTTTTAAAATTATATTTAGCCATTTTTTATTTGATAAACTGTGATCACCCTTTTTAATAATATTTAATTTTTTTTTAGCATTTGGAAATAATTTTAAAACTTTTCTTGAATATGAAACAGGAACTGCTTCATCCTTTTCACCATGTACCATTGTTACCTTAATATTTGAATTAATTTTCTTATTTAAGACTTTGTTTTTTCTTCCATCTTTTATTAGTTGAAGTGTAATTGGATATTCATAACTTCCATGTTTTAGTTGATAAATACCCTTACGTATTGTTTCTTTTTTCATTTTTTTTGTAAATTTTTTCCACATTAAATTTTCTAAAAATTCGGGTGCAGCCCCTATTCCTAAAAATCCTTTAATTTGTTTTTGGAAAATTTTGAATTGATTTAGCGAAATCCATGCACCCATACTTGAACCAATTAACACAAATTCTTTTTTTTTAACATATTTTCTAATTAAAATTGAAGTCTCTTCACTCCATTTTGAAATGTTTCCATTTACAAATTTTCCGGAAGATTTTCCATGACCAGAGTATTCCAGTGCCAAAAAACTTTTTTTATTTTTTTCTGCAAATTTTAAAAATGCATTTGGTTTTTTACCTTCAAGGTCTGACTGAAAACCATGCAAAAAAACTATAAAAAAACTATTCCTAAAAGTTTTGGAAATATATCTAATTTTCTTTGAATTTGATATCTTGTGGTATTTGAATTTTGCCATAATCGTTTATTAGTTATAACTATTAATATATAATCATATCAAATGACATCTGATTTAAAAGTTTTGCAGGTTATTCCAAAATTAGGGTATGGGGGTGCTGAAACAGGTTGTTATGATATCGCACACTATTTACCAGAAAATAATTGTAAATCATTTATTGTAACAAGTGGGGGCGAATTACTTAAATTTGTTGACAAAAAAAAAGTAAAAATATTTAGATTACCAGTACATAGCAAAAATCCATTATTAATTTTGATAAATGCTTTAATTTTAATTGGTATAATTTTGATTAATAATATCTCAATAGTTCATGCAAGAAGTAGAGCTCCAGCTTGGTCATGTTTATTTGCAACGAAATTGACTGGTAGAAAATTTGTTACAACATTTCATGGCACATATAATTTTAAAAATAATTTAAAAAAATTTTACAATTCAATTATGACAAGATCTGATCTTATCATTGCAGGATCAAATTTTATATTTTCACATATCAAACAAAATTATTCAAAATACTTAAATGATAAAAAAAAATTAATGGTCATTTTTAGAGGAATTAATGTTGATTATTTTGATCCTACTACAAAATTTGAGTCTGATGAAAAAAAATTATTAATAAAATGGAATATTGAAAAAGATAAAAAAATTATACTTTTACCTGGTAGATTGACATCTTGGAAAGGACAGGAAGTTTTTATTGAAGCAATTAATTTAGTGAATATAGAGCTAGGTTATGAAGCGTTCTATGCTGTCATTCTTGGTAGTGATCAAGGTAGAGATTTATATAAAAAAAAATTAATAAGACTTTCAGAACAATATAGGTTAGTGAACCAAATAAGATTCATAGATCACTGTAAGGATATGGCTTTAGCTTATAAGGTGTCAGATATTATAGTTTCTGCATCAACTGAGCCAGAGGCTTTTGGAAGAGTTGCTGTTGAAGCACAATCAATGGAGACACCAATTATTGCAAGTAATATTGGAGGGTCTAATGAAACAATTATTGACGAAAAGACAGGTTTTTTATTTGAATCAGAAAATGCTAAATCCTTAAGCCAAAAAATTTTAAAACTCCTTTATTTAGATGAAACATTATTAAAATCAATTGGTACCGAGGGAAGAAAGAATATAGTTAAAAAATTTAATGTTGAAAAAATGTGCTTTTCTACTTATTCAGAGTATAAGAGATTATTAAATTAAATGCCGATAATAACATTACCTGACGGAAACAATATTGATTTTCCTAATAAAGTTACTGGACTGGAAGTAGCTGAAAAAATTAGTAAATCATTAGCTACTCAAGCACTTATAATGAGTGTTGATGGTGAACTTAAGGATTTATTTTTTGAAATAAATAAAGATAGTTCTGTTAAAATTTTTACTTCAAAAGATCCAGAAGGATTAGAGGTTATTAGGCATGATACAGCACATATAATGGCTATGGCTGTTCAAGAATTATATCCTGGCACTCAAGTAACTATTGGACCAGTAATAGAGAATGGATTTTATTATGATTTTGCTAGAAAGGAACCATTCACAACTGATGATCTTAAAAAGATTGAAAATAGAATGTCAGAAATAATTGATAAAGATGTGAAAACAAGAAGAGAAGTTTGGGAAAGAAAAAAAGCAATTAGCCATTTCATCAAAATTGGTGAAAAATATAAAGCCGAAATAATTAAAAGTATTCCAGGAAATGAAGAACTCTCTGTTTATCATCACGGTGAAACATGGCATGATTTATGCAGAGGTCCTCATTTAGTGTCATCTGGAAAAATTGGTAAAGCTTTCAAATTAATGAAAGTTTCAGGAGCATATTGGAGAGGAGATTCAAATAATGAAATGCTTCAAAGAATTTATGGAACCAGTTGGGCAAATCAAAAACAATTGGACGATTATTTGAAAAGAATTGAAGAAGCTGAAAAAAGAGATCATAGAAAACTTGGGAAAGAAATGGACCTATTTCATTTTAGAGAAGAGAGTCCGGGATCAGTATTTTGGCATGAGAAAGGATGGGCCCTATTTCAGAAATTAATTAACTATATGAGAAGTCGACAAGACGCTGCTGGTTATAAAGAAGTAAACACACCAGAAATATTAGATAGACAACTATGGGAAAAATCTGGGCATTGGGAAAAATATGGAGAAAATATGTATACCTCAGAAACACCAGATGAAAAAGTATTTGCAATTAAACCTATGAATTGTCCTGGGCATATTCAGGTATTTAATCAAGGTTTAAAAAGTTATAGAGATCTTCCTTTGCGTATAGCAGAATTCGGAAAAGTACATCGGTACGAACCATCCGGAGCTCTACATGGATTACTAAGGGTAAGAGCTTTTACTCAAGATGATGCTCATATATTTTGTTCTGAAGATCAAATTACTAGTGAATGTTTAGAGGTAACTAATTTAATTCTAGATATTTATAAAGACTTAGGCTTCGAAAATGTAATTCTTAAATATGCAGATAGACCTGAAGTAAGAGTTGGGGATGATGAAATTTGGGACAAAGCAGAGGCCTCTTTGCTTGAAGCAGTTAAAGCTTCCAAGTTAGAATATAGTATTAATAAGGGTGAGGGAGCATTTTATGGTCCAAAAATTGAATTTGTTTTAAGAGATGCAATCGGTAGAGATTGGCAATGTGGAACTTTACAAGTTGATTTAAACTTACCTGGAAGATTAGATGCATCATATGTTGATAAAGATGGAACTAAAAAGGTTCCTGTTATGTTACATAGAGCGTTATTTGGTTCTTTAGAAAGATTTGTTGGAATTCTAATTGAAAACTACGCAGGTAAGTTTCCTTTCTGGCTATCTCCTTTGCAGACAATGGTTATACCTATCTCAGAAGAGTTTAATGATTACGCAGTTGAAGTATCTAAAAAAATTAAAAATGCAGGTATTAGTTCTGCAGTAGACTTAAAAAATAATAATTTAAATTATAAAATAAGAGATCATTCTTTAGAAAAAATACCGCTTTTGTTAATTTGTGGTAAAAAAGAAGTTGACTCCAATTCAGTAACGATTAGAAGATTAGACTCTAATAAACAAGAAAATATGGATATAGATAAATTCTTAAAAACATTCTCCGCTTTAAATAAAGCATCATCAAACTAAGTGGCAGATTTCAAACAAAATTATTTTCAAAGAAGAACCAAGGATAGAGGTCCAAGATCTAACAATAGAATTTCTTCTCCTGATGTGCAGGTTATAGCAAGTGATGGAGAAAATCTTGGAGTGATGAATACTAATGAAGCTATTTCTATGGCAAAAAATCAAGGTTTAGATTTAATTGAAATAGCACCGAATGCAAATCCTCCAGTATGTAAAATAATGGATATGGGTAAATATAAGTATGATGCTCAGAAAAAAGCAAATCTTGCAAAGAAAAAACAAAAAATTGTTTCTTTAAAAGAAATTAAAATGCGACCTGTTACGGAAACTCATGATTATGAGTTTAAAGTCAAAAATGCTAAAAAATTTATAGCTAAAGGAGATAAGGTCAAATTCACTATAAGATTTAAAGGCAGAGAGCTTCAGCATTCTCATCTAGGAAATGAACTAATGGGCAAAATTAAAGAAGATATGAAGGATATCGGTAAGGTAGAATTGCATCCCAAGTTTGATGGGAAACAAATGATCATGGTAATTCAGCCTTTATAAGCCTTAATAGAGGTTGTAAAATTATATCTTTCTTTGTATAAGTCCGCAGATTTATGCCAAAACTAAAAACAAAAAGCTCTGCAAAAAAAAGATTTAAAATATCTGCCAAAGGAAAAGTAATTTCCGCTCAAGCAGGTAAAAGACATGGCATGATCAAAAGAACGAATTCACAAATAAGAAAACTAAGAGGCACTACAACATTGTCTAAACAAGATGGAAAAATTGTTAAGTCATATATGCCTTACAGTTTAAGAGGTTAATAATGGCAAGAGTTAAAAGAGGTGTTACAAGTAAAGCTAAACATAAAAAAGTTTTAAAAGCAGTAAAGGGTCAATGGGGCAGAAGAAAAAATACTATTAGAGTTGCCAAGCAAGCTATGGAAAAATCCATGCAATATGCTTACAGAGACAGAAGAAATAAAAAAAGAGATTTTAAATCATTGTGGATACAGAGAATCAATGCTGGAGTTAGAGCCGAGGGTTTAACTTATTCAAAATTTATCAATGGATTAAATAAATGTGGTATTGCAATAGATAGAAAAATTCTTGCTGAAATTGCTTACGATAGCCCAGAAGCATTCAAAACAATTGTACAAAAAGCTCAATCAGCTTTAAATTAATCTTCGCTATTGTTTTTATTTCTTAAGGAAATAATCTACTAATATGTCAGAGATAAAAAATATTAGAGATCAGTTTATATCAAAGCTTGAAAATGATTTAAGCATTGATCAAATAAATGAAATTAAAACTGAGCTATTTGGTAAAAAAGGTTTAATTTCATCAAAATTCAAAACAGTAGGATCAATTCCAGAGACTGATAGAAAAAAATTTGCATCAGATTTAAATCAGGCTAAAGACGAACTTCAGAATTTGATAACTTCTAAAATTAGTGAGATAGAGGGAAAAAAAATAAACGAAAAATTAGAAAAGGAAAAAGTTGATATAACTTTACCCGAAAGACCATTCGTTAGAGGAAAAGTTCATCCAGTATCACAAACTATTGATGAAATTTCATCTATTTTCTCAGAAATAGGATTTAGTGTTGAGGAAGGCCCTGATGTTGAAAATGAATACAACAACTTTACTGCTTTAAACACACCTGACAATCATCCAGCTAGAGATATGCATGATACATTTTACTTAGATGAAAACAAACAAGTTTTGTTACGAACACATACTTCACCAGTTCAAATTAGAACTATGCTAAAAGACAAACCTCCATTCAAGATCATTGCTCCTGGAAGAACTTATAGATCTGATAGTGATCAAACACACGCACCAATGTTTCATCAAGTAGAAGGTTTGCATATTGACACAAATATTAATATGGGACATTTAAAAGGATGCTTGAATTATTTTATTAAAGAATTTTTTGAAGTCGAAAAAATTAAAATGAGATTTAGACCTAGTCATTTTCCATTCACAGAACCATCTGCAGAAGTTGATATTGGTTATGAAATAAAAGATGGTAAAATAATTATTGGAGAAGGAGATAAGTGGCTTGAAATTTTAGGCTGTGGCATGGTGCATCCTAATGTTTTAAGAAATGTAAAAGTAGATCCCTCTAAATATCAAGGATATGCCTTTGGCATAGGTATAGACCGATTAGCAATGCTTAAATATGGCATTAATGATTTAAGAGCGTTTTTTGATTGTGACTATAGATGGCTAAATCATTTTGGTTTTGATCCACTTGATGTTCCTTCAAATTACAGAGGTTTGAGCAGATGAAGATTACATATGATTGGTTAAAAGATCATTTAAAAATAACTGCTAAAGAAGATAAACTTCTTGATAAACTAACAGACATAGGTCTTGAGGTTGAGAGTATAGAAAACTTATCTGAGGGATTAGATTTATTTAAGGTAGCAAAAATTATAAAAACAGAAAAACATCCTAATGCAGACAGACTTAAAGTTTGTGATGTTGATGTTGGTAATAAAGAAATCAAAAAAGTTGTTTGTGGTGCTAAAAATGCAAGAGAGGGGCTTCTTACTGTATATGCTCCACCAGGCGCAATAATCCCAAAAAATAAAACTAAACTTATTGTTGCAAAAATAAGAGACGTTACATCTTATGGAATGCTCTGTTCTGAATCTGAATTAAATTTATCAGATGAAAGTGATGGGATTACTGAGCTGTCGTCATCGAAATACGCCAAAAATATTGGAAAAAGTTATTTTTCTAAATCAAGTTCTAATCTTATCGATTTATCAATTACACCAAACAGACCAGACTGTCTTGGTGTTCGGGGTATAGCGAGAGATTTATCAGCCGCAGGTTTTGGAAACTTAAAACCAGAAAAAGATAAAAAAATTAAATCTAATAAAAAACAGACCTTAAAGGTAAAAATAACAAAAGAAAAAAATCAAGGCTGTTTATCATTTGGTAGCTGCTTGATAACTGGGGTCAAAAATACAGAAAGTCCTCAATGGTTGAAAGATAAATTAATTTCCATAGGCCAAAAACCTATATCTGCAATTGTAGATATTACCAATTATATCATGATTGATATTAATCGTCCTTTGCACGCATACGATGCTGACAAAATTGATAAGGGAATAATTGTTAGAAATTCAAAATCAGGAGAAGAATTTACTGCTCTAGATAATAAAAATTATAAACTAGATGATGGAATGTGTGTAATAAGTGATAACAAAGGTGTTTTAGGCCTAGGAGGAATTATTGGAGGAACAAGATCTGGCACAGAATTAGATACAAAAAATGTTTTATTAGAGTCGGCTTATTTTGATCCAAGATCAATTAGAAAAACCGCTAAAAAATTGAATATCGATACAGATGCTAAATTTAGATTTGAAAGAGGTATTGATCAGTTGTCTATTGAAGATGGATTAAATAAAGCATCTTTTTTAATTAAAGAAATTTGTGGTGGTGAAATTAGTAAAATAGATGTTCAAAAAATTGAGTCTTATAAAAACAAAGTGATAAAATTTGAGCCAAAAACGTTTGAAAAAATTACTGGTTTTAAAATTTCTACCAAAAAAATGATAACCATTTTAGAAAAACTTGGTTTTAAAATAAAAAAAGAAAAAAAATTTTATAAATTATCAGTTCCATCTTGGAGACCAGATATTATTCAAGAAATTGACATAGTTGAGGAACTTGTAAGAATTAGTGGCTATGAAAAAATAAAAATAGATAATCCTATTAAAGAAAGATCAAAAAATACTTTAAATCCAACTCAAAAGTTATTTCATTTTCTTCAAAGGTCAGTAGCATCCAAAGGGTATTTGGAGGCTATTACTTGGTCTTTTGCAGATTCAAAATACAACGATCACTTTAAAGAGGCCAACAAAGAAATAAAAATTGTAAATCCAATTAGCTCAGAATTGGGGGTATTAAGAAATTCTATTTTTTCAAATTTAGTAATGTACATTAGCAAAAACTTAGACAGAGGAATTAAAGATTTATCAATATTTGAAATAGGGCCAATATTTTATGGTTCACAACCTGGGGAACAGAATACAGTTGTTTGTGGTTTGTCGGCAGGGAAAAAATCGAGACTTTCATGGATTGAGAAAGAGAGAAATATAGATGTTTTTGATATTAAAAGAGATGTTATACAAACTTTAGTAGAAGCTGGATATGACTCAGAAAAATTTTATATTGATGATGAAAGCCCCAATTATTATCATCCAGGAAAATCAGGTAGAGTTTTTTTAAATAAGGGAAAAGATAAGGTAGCTGCTTATTTTGGTGAAATTCATCCAAACATTGTCAAAACGCTTGATATTAAAACAGATTGTTTGGTTGGATTCGAAATATATCTAGACAACTTAAAACTGCCAAAAAAACCTTTGAAAGATCAAAAAACAAAATATTCAGTATCTGATTTTCAAAAATCTGAAAGAGATTTTGCATTTATTGTTGATAAAAAAATAAGTGTGCAAGATTTAGTAAGTGTCATATCAAATATTGATAAAAATTTAATTTCAAACATTAAAGTATTTGACCTTTACGAAGGAGATAATATTCCTGAAAATCAAAAATCAATTGCTATAAGCGTTACTATTCAATCATCAGAAAAAACATTAACGGATAATGATTTAGAAAAAATTAATAATTTAATAATAAAAACAGTTGAAAATAAAACTGGTGCTAAAATTCGTTCCTAAAATAATTAATGAGTTCAATAGATAATATTAGAAATTTTGCGATTATTGCACATATTGATCATGGAAAATCTACTATAGCCGATAGAATTATTCATAGCTGTGGCGGATTAACCGAAAGAGAAATGAAAGCTCAAGTTTTAGACTCTATGGATATTGAGCGTGAAAGAGGAATCACAATTAAAGCTCAAACTGTAAAATTAAATTATAAAGCTAAAAATGGAAAAAATTATATTTTAAATATTATTGATACTCCGGGTCATGTAGATTTCAGTTATGAAGTAAGTAGATCCTTATATGCATGTGAAGGTTCAATTTTGATAGTAGATAGTACACAAGGTGTAGAAGCTCAAACTTTAGCAAATGTTTACCAAGCTTTAGATACTAATCATGAGATAGTACCAGTTTTAAACAAGGTTGACTTACCAGCATCAGATTTAGATAGAACAAAAAAACAAATAGAGGAAGTAATAGGAATTGATACCGAAAATGCAATTCCATGTTCAGGTAAAACTGGTGAAGGTATAGAGGATATTTTAGAACAAATAATCACAACACTACCTGCACCAAAAGGAGAAAGCTCAGCGGATTTAAAATGTTTATTGGTTGATAGTTGGTATGATACATATCTAGGTGTAGTGATATTAGTGAGAGTGATAAATGGTAAGCTTTCAAAACATATGAAAATAAAAATGATGTCTACCAATCAAGAATATATTGTTGAAAAAGTTGGGGTTTTTACTCCAAAAGCAGTAGACATAAATGAATTAAAAACAGGTGAAATTGGATTTATTACAACAGGAATTAAAGTTTTATCCGAAACAAAAGTTGGGGATACAATTTGTGATGCCTCAAAACCATTAGAAGAAGCTCTGCCAGGATTTAAACCAAGTAAACCGGTTGTGTTCTGTGGGTTATTTCCAGTAGATAGTTCTGAGTTTCAAAAACTTAAAGATGGATTAGCTAAATTACAATTAAACGATGCAAGTTTTTCATATGAACCAGAGTCATCTTCAGCTTTAGGATTAGGTTTTAGATGTGGATTTTTAGGTTTGCTTCATCTCGAAATTGTAACTGAAAGATTGGAGAGAGAATTTGATGTTAATTTATTAACAACTACACCTGGTGTTGTTTATAAAGTGCATCTTAATAATGAAAAAGTACTTGATCTTCAAAATCCATCAAGTTTACCAGATCCAACTTTAATAAAATATATCGAGGAGCCATGGATAAAAGCAACAATTATTACCCCTGACCAATATTTAGGTTCGATTATAAAAATGTGTCAGGACAAAAGAGGTATTCAAACTAACTTAAGTTATTCAGGAAATAGAGCTGTTGTGAACTACGAATTACCGTTAAACGAAGTTGTTTTTGATTTTAACGACAGGTTGAAGTCAATGACAAGTGGTTACGCTAGTTTTGATTATGAAATTATAGAACACAGAGAAGGTGATCTTGTTAAACTTGGAATTTTAGTAAATGGAGAGCCAGTTGATGCGTTGGCAATGATGATCCATAAAGATTTTGCTCAAAAAACAGGGAGAGAGGTTTGTGAAAAACTAAAAGATTTAATACCAAGACATAATTTTATGATACCAGTGCAGGCTGCTATAGGAGGAAAAATTATTGCAAGAGAAACAATCAAAGGTTTTAAAAAAGATGTTTTAACTAAAATTCATGGCGGTGGAGCGACGGATAGAAAAAGAAAACTTTTAGAGAAACAGAAAAAAGGTAAAGCAAGATCCAAACAGTTTGGAAGAGTCGAGATTCCACAGGAGGCATTCATAGGAGTTCTTAAAATAAACAAAGATATTTAAATCAAAAAAAATTATGAATTTTTGTGTATCCATGACTTCAGTACCACCAAGATTTTCATCATTGGAAAAAACTTTAAACTCCTTAGAAAATCAAAATCAAAAACCTGAAAAAATTTTTTTGAACATTCCAAATTTATTTAATAGATTTAAAAATACAGAATATGATTTTAATAATTTGACAAAAAAATTTTCAAATTTAATAATTAATAGATGTAATGACTCTGGTCCTGGTACAAAATTATTAGGTTCTTTGGATCAAGTTTTAGAATATGATTTTGTAGTATTAGTAGATGATGATCATATTTATAAAAAACAAATGTTAGAAATATTTTTTGATTTAGCTAAAAGAAACATAGATAAATCTTATAGTTTTTGTGTTTATGATATTTTAGATTGCAAAGTTGGTCAAGGTGCAGACGGATTTGCAATTAATACCAATTATTTAAATAAAATTAAAAATTTTTATAACAAATACATAAAGGATAATAAGAAATTAATACTGAATGATGATCTATGGATTTCAATTTATTTAAATAAAGTATTAAAAGTTGATATAATTTCAGCATTCCCTTTTTTAAAACAACCATTTTTTTTTAAACATAAGTCAATATATAAAAAACATACTCAGCTGGGAGCTATAATAGAAACTTACAGTACTGATCGTAAACAAGCACGAGAATTAAAGTATAAAGAAAATTGTGATGAATATTTATTATTTAAAAAGAAAACAAATAATTTTACAAATATTTAATATTAAAATTAGGAGAGGTGGCCGAGCGGTTGAAGGCGCACGCTTGGAAAGCGTGTAAAGGAGTAATTCTTTCATGGGTTCGAATCCCATTCTCTCCGCCATTAAATAAGCTTTATTTTTCAAGGGCTATTTGAGTATTTTAAAGTTTTTTTGTTAAGATAAATCAGCAATTTTTATAAAAAATGTTATAATTATTTTTTTCCAAAATTTAAAAAATGACAAATAAAAATACATATCAGGCAGATTCCATCAAAGTTTTAAAGGGTCTTGAAGCGGTTAGAAAAAGACCAGGCATGTATATTGGAGATACAGATGATGGAACAGGTTTGCATCATATGGTCTATGAAGTTGTCGATAACTCTATTGATGAGGCATTAGCAGGATACTGTAAAAATATTAATGTAAAAATTAACTCTGACGGAACAATTACAGTAAATGATGATGGAAGAGGTATTCCTGTTGATATTCATAAAGGAGAAAAAAAATCAGCAGCAGAAGTAATTATGACCCAACTTCATGCTGGTGGTAAGTTTGATCATGACTCTTATAAAGTTTCAGGTGGACTACATGGTGTGGGTGTTTCAGTTGTCAATGCGCTTTCAGAAAAATTACAGTTAGAGATATTTAGAGATGGAAAAAAACACTTTATAGATTTTAAAAATGGTGAAGCTAAAGCTCCTTTAAAGGTTGTGGGAAAAGCAAAAAATACTGGAACTCAAATTACTTTTTTACCTTCTAAAGAAATTTTTTCTTCAATAAAATTTAGTGCAAATATTCTAATTAAAAGAATGCGTGAATTAGCATTTCTAAATAAAGGAATAAAAATAATTTTTATAGACGCCAGCCAAAAGAAAGAAAAAACATCAGAATTTAAGTTTGATGGAGGTGTTCTTGAATTTGTAGATTTTTTAGATGAAAAGAGAGAAAAGTTACAAAATAAAAATGGAAACGACTTATTTAGAAAACCAATTTATATAGAAGGTAAAAAAAATAATATAGAACTTGAATGTTCATTAAAATGGAATGCTGGTTATACTGAAGATATTTTTCCATACACAAACAATATATACCAAAAAGATGGTGGAACTCACTTGTTAGGTTTTAGAAGTGCATTAACTAGAGTAGTAAATAAATATGCTAATGAAAATAATTTATTGAAAAAAAATAAATTAGCAATTTCAGGTGATGATATTAAGGAAGGTCTTACTTGTGTACTTTCTACAAAGATTCCTGATCCAAAGTTTTCATCTCAGACAAAAGATAAACTTGTTTCATCAGAGGTAAGAATGATAGTAGAGACATTAGTAAATGAAAAATTATCTATTTGGTTTGATCAAAATCCATCTATTGCAAAAATCATTTTAGCTAAAGTTATTCAAGCAGCAATGGCCAGAGATGTTGCTAGAAAAGCAAGAGAAAATGTGAGAAGAAAAGGAGCACTTGAATTGAGCGGTCTTCCTGGAAAATTAGCTGATTGTCAAATTGGTAAGCAAGAGGGAACCGAATTGTTTATTGTTGAGGGAGATTCAGCGGGAGGTTCTGCAAAACAAGGAAGAAATAGAGCAAATCAAGCAGTTTTACCACTTAGAGGAAAAATACTTAATACTTATGTAGAGGATTTTAATATTAAGAAAAACGGTAACGGAAATGGTTCTGATCAAAGAACAAAGGCCTTGTCTAAAATGATTTCTTCAAATGAGATCGTTACCTTGATTAATGCTCTAGGTTTGGACCCAAAAGCGCAAGAAATTGATTTAAAAGATTTAAGATATGGAAAAATAATAATTATGACGGATGCTGATGTAGATGGTTCTCATATAAGAGCTCTTCTTTTAACTTTTTTTAATAATAAGCCATTTAATAAGCTAATTGAAAATGGTCATGTTTATTTAGCGCAACCTCCTTTATTTAAAATTAATAAAGGCACTAAAGGTATTTATATTAAAGATGAGAAGGAGTTAGAAGATTACATAACAAATAATAATAAGGATTTAAAAAAAATTAAAAAAGGATCTAAAGATTATTCAAAAAAAATGGATGAGGAAAAATCAAAAATGAATATTCAAAGATTCAAAGGTCTTGGAGAAATGAATCCAGAGGAATTGTGGAGTACTACATTAGATCCAGAAACAAGAAATCTACTTCAAGTACAATACTCAAAAGATTTGAAAAAGGATCAAAGTTTAATTCATACTTTGATGGGTAACGATGTGGCCTTAAGAAAAGATTTTATAGTTTCAAATGCTATAAATGTTAGAAATCTTGATATTTAAAAATGAGGTTCTTTGAAACTTCAAAATATCATTCTTTTAAAAAATCAACTTATATAACACTTAGATGGATTGGAATTATTGGACAATTAATTGCAGTAAATTTTGTATATTTATTTCTAAATCCTAGTTTTGATCATATTACGTCAAACCTAGTAATATTTTTAGGGATATTAAGTAATTTATATTTAATTTTTATTTATAAAAAAACACAATTATCAGATAGATCTGCTTTTATCTTTCTGCTTATAGATATTTTACAATTGGGTGTTCTTCTTTATTTGTCGGGGGGAATAACCAATCCATTTGTAATTTTTATACTAATACCAAGTGTTTTCTCTTCGTCGAATTTAAGCTTAAGAACTAATACTTTGTTAGTAATCTTAACAATAATTATAATTGTATTTTTAACTTTTAATTATCAAGATTTGCCAATTAATTTAAATAGTGATTTTCATAATAATCATTATTTTTATTATTCTATTCCACTTTCTTTGATTATCGCTTTAGTATTTTTAAATTATTTTGCAATGACGTTTGGTACACAATCCAGACTAAGAAAAGAGGCATTAGGAAAAATGGAAGAGGTAATGGCTAAAGAACATGAGCTTTTATCTTTGGGTGGTCAAGCCGCTGCAGCTGCACATTCTTTAGGTACGCCACTTTCTACAATAACAATAATTGCACATGATTTAATGAAACAATTTAAGGGTCAAAAAGATTTAGAAAAAGATATAGAGTTATTGAATAGCCAAGTCGAGCGATGTAATGAAATATTAAAGAGATTAACATTAAATCCAGTGGAGGAAGATGAATTTATTGATAAAGATATTAATATTCGAGATTACTTGAATGAAATTATTTCTTCTTTTAAGGAAATAAGCAAAAAGGAGTTTGTCTTCAATTTTGATCAAGACTCAAACCCAAAAAAAATAAGTAAATCTATTGAAATAGTTTATGGATTAAGAAACTTTATAGGGAATGCAAATAAATTTGCCAAAAATTCTATTTTTATTAATTTAAAAAGTGATAGTGAATTTACAGAGCTTACAATAGAAGATGATGGTAATGGTTATCCACGGGATATTATATCGAAAATTGGAGAACCATATTTAAAATCAAATTCCTCAAAAGACAAGTCTAAACAGGGTTTAGGACTAGGGTTGTTTATTGGAAAAACTTTGTTAGAAAAAAATTTTGCATCAGTCAATTGTAGAAATTCAAAAACACGTAATGGTGCTGAAGTTATTATTAGATGGAAAAACAAAGAACTATTTAATATTTAGTGATATTTTTTTTTTGTTTCAAATAAAGAGCTTAATTGAGATATCATAACATCTCCTAATTCATTAACGTCAGTAATTTTAATAGCTTTATTATAATATCTTGAAACATCGTGACCAATTCCTATGGCCAAAACTTCAATATCTGATTTATTTTCAATAAACTTTACAATCTTTTTTAAATGTTTTTCTAAAAAATCTCCTGAATTTACAGAAAGAGTTGAGTCATCCACTGGTGCTCCATCAGAAATTACCATTAAGATTTTCCTTTCCTCTTTTCTTTTTTTTATTCTATTGTAAG
>NZ_CVSU01000023.1 GCF_001180205.1 Candidatus Pelagibacter communis
GCTTGTTTAGTTGTTAAGCTATCAGGTTTTTTTTACTAAAAAATCTGCATTTACTTTTGCAATTTGTGAATATCCGCCAAAGAATATTTCTCCAACTCTAAATCCAGTTAAAATTACCTCATCTCCTTCTTTAAATTTTGAATTTTCACTTGCAATAACCTTTCCTGAAAAATCTATTCCTGGGATATGAGGATATTCTTTAACTAATCTTCCTCCATTCTTTAGAATCATTCCATCTTTAAAGTTTAAATCTGAATAATCTACTTTTACAGTTACATCACCATGTTTTAAGAAACTTTTATCTAAAGATTTTACTTCACGCGAAAAGTTTTCGCCTTCTTGGTTAAGGACTATTGCTTTGAATTGATTGGACACCTTAGTCTTTTAACTTAGTGCTGATAAATCGTAAATATCTATTTTGATAACTTAAATCTTCTTTGAATTGGCCTAAGTAGTAATTTGTAACTGTGGTTGCTTGTTCTTTTTTAATACCTCTCATTGTCATACACTGATGAGTTGAATCAATAGTTACTGCAACTCCTTTGGCATCTAATGATTCCATTAAAGTGTTTGCTATCTGCATTGTAAGTCTCTCTTGTGTTTGTAATCTTTTTGAGAAAACTTCAACTACTCTTGCTAACTTACTTAATCCTACAACTCTTTCTTTTGGAATATAAGCTACGTGTGCTTTTCCAATAATTGGAGCCATATGATGTTCACAATGACTTTGCACTGAAATATTTTTTTGAACAACCATGTCATCATAACCTTCAACATCACCAAAAGTTTTGTCTAAGATTTTATTTGGATCTTCTTTGTAACCCTTGAAATATTCTTTAAAAGCTTTTACCACTCTCTTAGGAGTTTCTAACAAACCTTCTCTACTTGGATCTTCACCCATCCAAGAAAGGATAGTTCTAAAAGCGTCTTCAGCTTCTTTGTCTGAAACCTGCTTTGTATCTAAACTTTTGTCATCTGTGTCTTTTACTAATTTCATAGCGCTTTTTTATACAGTAATTACTTCAATTTAAAAATATTTAATATATTCATATATGTGCTACATAGTCACCGCATATGTTCAAAAAAAGAGAAAATATCTACGATATTGAGGAGGGAAATCTTCTTTCACCCAAGTTTGATAATGATGGGTTGATACCAGTAATTACTATGTGCTCAAAAACAAAGGATATTTTAATGCATGGATATATGAATGTAGAAGCTCTTAAAAAAACAATTGAAACTAAAGAAGCACACTATTTTAGTAGATCGAGAAAAGCTATTTGGCATAAAGGTAAAACAAGTGGTTTTATACAAAAGGTTACTGAAATAAGAATTGATGATGATCAAGACTCCATATGGTTAACAGTTGATATCGGTGATGGAGCTAGTTGTCATGTTGGTTATAGATCATGTTTTTATAGATCTATTCCTATGGGACCAATAGAAAACGGAAGAAAAGTTGAAATGGAATTTCTTGAAAAAGAAAAAAAATTCGATCCTGAAGAAGTTTATAAAGGACAACCAAACCCAACTAAAATTTGAATATGAGTTTTGAATTTAAACTTTTAAAACCTTTTGGACCTTCGGTTTTAAAAGTAAAAATCCCTGAAAAAATTTTAATTGACCTAAATAAGTATATCGATAATGTTGTGGCAAATAATCTAAAGTCTAATGAACTTGATCATGGTCACAAACTAATAGGTGATGTCACTCAGGAATTTAAGTTAGATCATGAATTTTCTAAAAAAGTTGGTTGGTTAGACTTTTTAGTAGGATGCACATCAAAATGGATAGAAGTTGCACTTGGTAGAAAAATTAGCAAATTTGAAATGCAAAATTCCTGGGTAGTAAGACAATTTGAAAATGAATATAATCCTGTGCATCATCATAGTGGTCATATATCAGGTGCGGGCTTTTTAAAATTACCAAATACTTTTGGAGAATTTGTTCAAAAAAAAAACAAAGGTTATTTGGGAGGAACATTAAATTTAATTCATGGTTCTCAACAATTTTTATCTAACTCTGTTTACACGATCAAGCCTGAGGTAGGTGATTTTTATTTTTTTCCAAACTATTTAATGCATACTGTTTATCCATTTAAAGGTACAAAAGATGAGAGAAGATCAATATCTTTTAATGCAAGGATTGATGAAGAAATACATAAGGATACCCCTTAAAAATCAATGACAAAACAAAAAAATGTTTTAGGGGAGGATTTAGAGGATTGTTCAAATAATCCTTTAACAGGTTGGTTTCGTGACGGTTGTTGTAACACTGATGAAAATGATCACGGTGTCCATACTGTTTGCGCAAAAGTAACAACTGAATTTTTAGAATGGTTAAAAGAGGCAGGTAATGATTTAATCACTCCACATCCAGAATTCGGATTTCCAGGATTAAAAGATGGAGATGGCTGGTGCGTGTGTGCTAGTTGGTACGCTAAAGCTGTTGAG
>NZ_CVSU01000024.1 GCF_001180205.1 Candidatus Pelagibacter communis
AATGGAATGGGGCGGATTGGTCGTATGGTTGTCAGATCAATTATCGAAAGTAAAAATAAAAATTTAAAAATTAATCATATAAACAATAGATCGAATACAGAAACTACATCTAAATTAATCAAATACGACTCTATTCATGGAAAATTAAATGCTGATTTAGATTTTGGTCCAAATCATTTGATAATTAATAAAAACAAAATTACATTTTCTCAAGAAACAAAAATTGAAGACATTAATTGGAAAAAACATAATGTTGATTATGTTTTTGAATGTACTGGAAAATTTAATTCAAAAGAAAAACTTCTTGCCCATATAGAAAATGGTGCAAAAAAAGTGATAGTTTCTGCTCCATGTAAAAATGCTGATAAAACAATAGTGTTTGGTGTTAATGAAAATATAATTACCAAAAAAGATAAAATAATATCTGCAGCGTCATGCACCACTAATTGTCTAGCGCCATTAGCCAGTGTGCTTGATGAAAATTTTGAAATTGAAAAAGGTTTTATGACTACAATTCATGCATTTACTAGCGACCAGAGAATTTTAGATAATTCTCACAAAGATCCAAGAAGAGCAAGATCTGCGAGTCAATCAATAGTTCCCACTTCAACAGGAGCTTCGAAAGCAATAGGAGAAATAATACCAAGCCTCAAAGGGAAATTAGAAGGTATTGCGATGAGAGTGCCTACTCCTAATGTTTCTCTTATAGAATTAGTTTTTTGTACAAAAAAAGATATTAATATAAAAAAAATTAATGATACTTTTGAGCAAGCGTCAAAAAATAAATTAAAAAATATCTTAGAAGTTACTCATGAAAAATTAGTATCGATAGATTTTAACCATCATCCTGCTTCTGCAGTAGTAGATGCTTCCTTAACAAATGTAGTTGGAAGTAATATGGGTAAAATATCAGCCTGGTATGATAATGAATGGGGCTTTTCTAAAAGAATGTGCGATATCGCTGAAATTTTGCATAAAATCTCTTAATGAGAAGTATTATAAACGAAAAAAATCTAAATAATAAAAAAGTTTTATTAAGACTAGATTTAAATGTTCCTTTGGAAAGAGAAAAAATAACCGATACAACAAGAATAGATAAAATTCTTCCTACATTAAATTTTTTGATTAAAGAAAAAGCTAAAATTATAATTTTATCACATGTTGGACGACCAAAAGGTAAAGTTGTTAAAGATCTTTCACTAAAACCAATTTGTGAAGAATTGCAAAATAAATTAAGAAAAAAAGTAAAACTTATTAGTGAAAATATTAAAGAAATAAAAAGTAAAAATTTCTTCAATGACTACAATGAAGATATTTTTATCTTAGAAAATATTAGATTTTATTCTGAAGAAGAGCAAAATGACAATAAGTTTGCTGAATTGCTATCAAATCTTGGAGATATATATGTCAATGACGCTTTCTCTTGTTCACATAGAGCTCATGCCTCAATTCATGAAATTCCGAAATTCTTGCCCTCGTTTTCTGGGTTACAGCTAGACTTAGAAGTGAATGCGCTTAACAAAATAACTTCTGAAATTACCAGGCCAATTACTTGTATTGTTGGGGGTTCAAAAATTTCAACCAAAATTAATGTTATTAAAAATTTAATTCCTAAATTTGACAATATTATAATTGTTGGGGGTATGGCTAACAATTTTATAGAATATTTTGGAAATAGTATTGGAAAATCTATTAAAGAAAAAAATTACGAAAAAATAGTTGAAGAAATCATCTCTCTATCAAAAAAAGAAAATTGTAAAATAATTTATCCAGAAGATGTGATTGTATCTAAAGATTTAAATGGATCTCCTCAAGAGAAAGAATTGGATGAAATATTATCTGATGAAATGATATTAGATATTGGTTCAAAAACTATTGATAAAATAGCAAAAATTATTGATAACAGTAAAACTATTCTTTGGAATGGACCTGCAGGATATTTTGAAAATCCAAATTTTGCTTATGGAAGTATTCAAATAGCAGAAAAAATAATTGAAAAATATAAATCAAACAAAATTTTTTCAGTTGCTGGTGGTGGGGACACAGTTTCTTTATTAAATAATTTAAATGCTGTTAATAAGTTTAATTTTGTTTCAACTGCAGGTGGAGCTTTTTTAGAATATCTTGAAGGTAAAAACCTTCCTGGTATAACCGCATTAAATTAAAATGTCTGAATTAAATAAAATTGCGCTTCAAATAATTTCTAATGGCAAAGGTATACTTGCAGCTGATGAGAGTAATGGAACTATGACAAAAAGACTTGAAGCAGTAAATATCAAATCAACCAAAGAAAATAGGCTTTCCTTCAGGGAGATTCTTTTTTCATCAGATGGAATGAAGGATTGTATAGGTGGTGTTATTCTTTACGATGAAACTATAAATCAAATTTCAAGCTCAGGAAAATCAATACCTGATTTAATATCTATTTCAGGTGCAATCCCTGGAATTAAAGTTGATATAGGTACAAAAGACTTAGCAAATTCCCCTAAAGAAAAAATTACAGAAGGATTAGATGGCCTAAGAGATAGATTAAAAAAATATTATGCTCTTGGAGCACGATTTACAAAATGGAGAGGTGTCTATTCTATTGGTGAAAAATATCCAAGTGAACTGGCAATTAGTAGTAATGCTCATGCACTAGCTAGGTACTCTGCATTAGTTCAAGAAAGTGGAATGGTTCCAATAATAGAACCTGAAGTATTGATGGATGGAAACCATTCTGCCGAAGTTTGTTTAAATAAAACATCAGAGGTAATCAAAAAATGTTTTGAAGAACTACTTTTACACAAAGTTGATCTTTCAGGAATAATATTAAAACCAAATATGATATTGCCTGGCAACCTCTCAGAAAAAATTAGTAGTGAAGAAGTTTCCATAAAAACTTTAGAATGCCTTAAAAATTCTGTACCTAATGAAGTGCCTGGGATAGCTTTTTTATCTGGAGGGCAATCTGAAATTGAAGCCACAGAAAATTTAAATTTAATCAATAAAAATAATAATACTAATTTTATAATGACCTATTCATATGGAAGAGCTCTGCAGCAAAGTGCTTTGAAAGTTTGGTCTAAAGATATTAAAAATATAGAGGCAACTCAAACTACTTTTAATCATAGAGCTAAAATGTGTACCTTGGCTGCGCAAGGAAACTGGTCGAACAAACTTGAAAATAAATAAAAAAAAATTTATTTATCTTATTTCTCCTAACAAAATAACTAATTCTTTCTATAACGATCTTAAATTGATCTTAAAAACTAGAAAAGTAAGCTTTTTTCAGCTCAGACTTAAAAGTTACTCACAGAGTAAAAAAATGATAATTGGAGAAAAAATTAAAAATATTTGTAAAAAAAATAAAGTAAAATTTATAATTAATGATGATCCCTTACTTACTTTAAAATTAGATGCAGATGGTTGCCATCTTGGTCAAAAAGATATGAACATAAGGGTTGCAAAAAAAATACTAGGTAAAAAAATTATAGGAATTACTTGTCATAATTCAATTATTTTAGCAAGAAAAGCAATTAAAGCTAAAGCTGATTACATTGCCTTTGGCGCTTTTAATCAATCTAAAACTAAAAAAATCAAGTATGTAGCCTCTGTAAAAATTTTAAATAAGATTAAAAAATTTACAAAAATACCAACAGTAGCTATTGGTGGAATTAATGCAGTTAATTATAAAAATCTATTATTGAATAATGCCAATTTTTTAGCTATTTCAGGCTACATCTGGAAAAATAAAAAATATAAACCGTTAGAAGCTATAAAAAGATTAAAATGAAAATTAATGCTGGAGAAATCAGAGTTGGAATGCTTCTAGAATACAAAAATGACTTATGGCAAGTTTTGAAAACTCAACATGTAAAACCAGGAAAAGGTGGTGCATTTGCTCAAGTTGAAATGAAAAGTTTAAATAAAAATACAAAGTTAAATGAAAGATTTAGATCAAGTGAAACAGTAGAAAAAGCCTCATTAGAGGAAATGACTTTCAATTATCTTTATAGTGATGAGGCTAATTATTTTTTTATGGATCCAAAAACATTTGAACAAATAGAAATAAAAAAAGAAACTGTGGGAGATAAAGGAAAACTCTTAACAGAAAATCTTGAAGTTTCAGTAAGTTTTTATAACGAAAATCCAATTTCAATTGAATTACCTAATCAAGTAGAGTGTAAAATTGAAACAACTGACGTGGCCATCAAAGGACAAACTGTGTCCTCTTCTTACAAGCCAGCCACTCTTGGTAACGGCTTAAGTATACAAGTTCCACCATTTATAGAAACAGGTGATAAAATAATTTTAGATACTAGAAATTTGGAGTATGTGAAAAAAATTTAAGTATGATTTCTATATCTTCAAATTTAAATTTAATGATTAAAGCAGCTGAAAAAGCCTCAAAATCAGTTATAAGAGATTTTGGGGAGTTAGAAAAACTACAAGTTTCAAAAAAAGGACCTCGGGATTTTGTTACTAAAACAGATAAACATGTCGAAAATATTTTAATTGAAGAACTATCTAAAGCAAAAAAAAATTTTTCTTTTTTATCTGAAGAAGTTGGCAAAATAGAAAATAAAGATAAAGAAAATATTTGGATTATTGATCCAATTGATGGAACAACAAACTTTTTACATGGAATACCTCATTTTGCAATTTGCATAGCGCTAAAATCTCAAAAAGAAATAATTAGTGGTTTAGTTTTTGACCCAATAAAAGATGAAATGTTTTATGCAGAAAAAAATAAAGGTGCATATTTAAACAACCAAAGATTAAGAGTTTCTAACAAAAACTTAATTGATGAATGTTTGTTCTCTAGTAATCATGAAGGGGTCAAATTTAGTAATCTGAATATGCGATACAGTGGATGTGCTGCTTTAGATTTAGCTTATGTTGCATCAGGTAGATTTGATGGTTATTTTCATAACAAAATTAATATTTGGGATGTAGCAGCGGGAGCTTTGTTAGTGAAAGAAGCAGGCGGAATAGTCAATGATTTAGATAAATTCAATACTAATAATATAGACATAAGAGCATCTAGTGGAGCAATTAATGATAAAATGCTTGAAAATTTAAAGAACTTTTAATTGTGTTCTAAATTTCTTTTGCTATAAGTCTCGATATGAAAAAAGATATACACCCAAACTACCACACTATAAGAGTTGAAATGACTGACGGCACTCAATTTGAGACTAAGTCAACCTGGGGCTCAGAGGGTGAAACATTAAAACTAGAAATTGATCCTAAATCACACGCTGCTTGGACAGGTGGGAAACAAAAATTAATGGATAAAGGAAGAATAAGTAAATTTAATAAAAAATTTCAAAATTTCAAATCCGAAAAGAAAAACTAAATGTCAAATGCACCTTTAATGCCAATGGCGACAGCTGTATGGTTAGTTGAAAACACAACACTAACATTTAAACAAATAGCAAATTTTTGTAAATTACATGAGGTAGAGATACAGGGAATTGCTGATGGTGAGGTGGCAAAAGGGATCAAAGCTTATAACCCAATAATATCAGGACAGCTTTCAAGGGAAGAAATTGAGCTATCATCTAAAGACGAAAATAGACCTCTGCAAATTAAAAGCAATGACATTGAAATTTCGAATAATGAAAAAAAAATAAAGAAATATGTACCTTTATCAAAAAGACAAGACAAACCAGATTCTGCCTTATGGCTTATAAAACATCATAATTTACTTAAAGACTCTCAGATTGCTAAATTAGTAGGAATAACAAAAAATTC
Organism: Candidatus Pelagibacter communis; assembly: GCF_001180205.1. Lineage (GTDB taxonomy): Bacteria > Pseudomonadota > Alphaproteobacteria > Pelagibacterales > Pelagibacteraceae > Pelagibacter > Pelagibacter ubique_O. The sequence goes on from NZ_CVSU01000024.1 coordinate 5,740, forward strand.
TGTGACCTCTATTAGAAATAAAAGTTACTGGAATTATAATAACTTAAATCCAAAAGATCCTGTTGCATTAAATTTATTTACTCAAAAAGATTTAGTTGAAGCTATAGAGAAAGCTGAAAGAAGAATAAAACGTGAAAAAAAAGAAAAAGAAAAACAAAGTAAAGCTAATTTAGCATCGATATAGTGAATAAAATTAATAGACATAAATTTATAAAAGTGATATCAAACCATTTTTTTGGAGGTAGTTATTAAAATAGAAGTTAAAGATAATAATGTTGAACAAGCTTTAAGAGTTTTAAAGAGAAAACTTCAAAGAGATGGGTTTTTTAAAGTTATAAAGCTTAAAAACACTTATGAAAAACCATCTGAAAAAAAAAAGAGAATTCTTCAAGAAAATATTAAAAGAGTTAAAAAACTTAATAAACTTAAAAATAGAATTTGAAAATACCGCGGGGTGGAGCAGTCTGGTAGCTCGTCAGGCTCATAACCTGAAGGTCGGCGGTTCAAATCCGTCCCCCGCAACCAATTCTGTTAAATTTTAAAATTAGATTTTTTGCTATCAGAAAGAAATGCTTTAACAGTTTCTTGCGTTAATTGATCAAATGACTTTCCAAATTTTTTAATTTTTTCAATTATTGAAGGTGGAATTGTAATAATATGGCAGCCCAATTGTTTTGCTTGTAAATAATTATAAGGCTCCCTTACACTTGCCCATAAAATCTCTACATTTTTATATTTTTTAGCTAACTTAATACTTTTTATAAATTCTGGGACTGGATCTTTTCCGGTATCTCCTGCTCTTCCAGCAAATATTGAGATAATTACTTTTGTTTTCTTATTTATTACTTTTAAAATTTTTTCTGTTTGTTTAGCTGTATAAACAGCAGTTATATTTAATTTAACATTACTATTATTTAATTCTTTTATTACTTTACCTGTAAAACTATTTTTTGAATTAACCACTGGAACTTTAACATATACATTATTACCCCAGCTATTAATTTTTTTTCCCTGCTCAATCATTGATTGTTGATCGTCAGCAAATACCTCTAAAGAAATTGGTTTTTTTAGGCAAATTTTAAGTATTTTTTTTGAATATGATTTATAGTCTTTTGCACCCGCTTTTCTCATCAAGCTTGGATTAGTTGTAAACCCTTTAACGATTTTAAATTTATTAAATTTTTTTATTAAGGATATATCAGCAATATCGCAAAAAATTTTTGTATTCATCAAATCTATAAGTTTTTTGTAATATCCTCTGTCATTTTTTTAGCATCAGCAAATAACATTAAAGTATTTTCTTTGTAAAAAAGATCATTATCAATTCCAGCGTATCCAGGAGATAAGCTTCTTTTTACAAATAAAACTGATTTACATTTTTCAACGTCTAAAACTGGCATTCCATAAATTGGACTTTGTGGATCAGTTTTCGCAACAGGGTTTGTCACATCATTTGCACCAATTACAAATGCAACATCTGCATTTGCAAAATCGTTATTTATTTCTTCTAATTCAAACACCTCATCATATGGAACATTTGCTTCAGCTAATAAAACATTCATATGACCAGGCATACGTCCTGCAACTGGATGAATTGCATAAGATACTTTGATATCATTCTTCTTTAATGTATCAACCATTTCTCTTAAAGCATGCTGTGCTTGTGCTACTGCCATTCCATAGCCTGGAACAATTATAACTGAAGATGCATTTTTCATTAAAAAAGCCGCATCATCTGCATTACCACTTTTTACTGGTCTTTGTTCTTTGTTTTGGTTTTCAGAAGTTTGGTCTGTAGCCCCAAATCCACCTAAAATAACATTAAAGAACGATCTATTCATTCCTTTGCACATTATATATGAAAGTATTGCACCAGATGATCCAACTAATGCACCTGTGATAATTAAAGCTGTGTTTTCCAAAGTAAATCCAATTCCAGCTGCGGCCCAGCCTGAATAAGAATTCAGCATTGAAATTACTACTGGCATATCTGCGCCACCAATAGGAATAATAATTAAAAATCCAATTAAAAAAGAAACTGCTATTAAAGTCCAAAATAAATTAGATGATTGAGTTGAGCAAAGGTAAATTGTTAATATTACAATTAATATTAATAACAAAGCATTTAATAAGTGCTGACCTTTAAATGTTATAGGTGCACCTGACATAATTCCTTGTAATTTTAAAAAAGCTATAACAGAACCAGAAAAAGTAATTGCACCAACAGCTGCTCCTATCGCCATTTCAATTAAACTTGCAAGTTTAATATTTCCTGGTGTTCCAAGATTAAAGGCTGCAGGATTCATAAATGCAGAAATAGCAACAAATACTGCTGCTAGACCAACTAAACTGTGAAAGCCTGCAACTAATTCTGGCATTGCGGTCATTGGGATGCGATATGCTATAAATGCCCCAATACTACCACCAACGGCCAAAAATATTAGAACATAAATAAATCCAGAACTGAAATTACCAACAGAAAGGAATGTTACTACTACAGCAATAACCATTCCAATTATTCCAAATAAGTTTCCTTGTCTTGAAGTTTCAGGAGATGACAAACCTCTTAAAGCTAAGATAAATAATACCCCAGATACTAAATATAAAATTGCAGATAAATTTGCAGACATTTATTATTTATCCTTTTTCTTTTTTTTATACATTGCTAACATTCTTTGAGTGACTAAAAATCCACCAAAAATATTAACAGCTGCTAAAATTATTGCTAAAAATCCATAAATACTAGATGATGAAAAAACTACTCCATCGCCTCCAGACAAAGCTGCAATTATTGCACCTACGATGATTACTGAGGAGATTGCATTTGTAACTGACATTAAAGGAGTATGTAAAGAAGGTGTTACACTCCATACAACATAGTAGCCAACAAATATTGATAATATAAATATACTTAATCTGAATATAAAAGGATCTATTTCCATAATTCTATTTAATAAGTGTTTTCTCTATTATCTCATCTTCTAAATTAATATTTAATTTCTTATTTTCTTTATCATATAAATTAGAGATAAAATTAAATACATTTCTAGCATATAAATTAGAAGCTGATACGGGTAATTTATTCAATATATTTGCCTCACCCAAAATTTTAATACCATCTTTTTCAACAATTTTATCAACTTCTGTAAAGACTGTATTTCCTCCTTGAACTGCTGCTAAGTCATAAATGACTGAACCTGATTGCAAATTTTTAAACATTTCTTCTTTAATAATCTTTGGAGCTTCTCTACCTGGAATTAAAGCAGTGCAAATTATTATATCAATTTTTTTTAACGTTTCTGAAAGTAATTCTTCTTGCTTCTTTTTAAATTCATCTGATGCCTCTTTTGCATAACCGCCTTCAGTTTCTAAATTCTCAGATCCTTCAACAGTAAGAAATTTTCCACCTAAACTCTCAACCTGTTCTTTTGAGGCCATCCTAACATCTGTTGAAAACACAACCGCTCCCATTCTTTTAGCAGTTGCAATAGCTTGTAACCCGGCAACTCCAGCCCCAACCACTAATACTTTTGCTGCAGGAATTGTCCCAGCTGCAGTCATCATCATCGGAATTGCTCTCTCATAAACTTGAAAAGCTTCTACCACAGCTTTGTAACCAGCTAGGTTGGCTTGTGATGATAAGATATCCATTGATTGTGCTCTTGTTATTCTTGGAAGCAACTCAAGAGAAAAACAACTTATTTTCTTTGACTTTAAATTTTCTAGTTTTTCTTTATTTGTATAAGAATTTAATGAACCAATTAAAGTTTGATTTTCTCTTAAAAATGATAATTTTTCCTCAACAGGCATTCCTATTTGAACAATAATTTCAGAATTTTTAATTATTGTTTCTTCATTATCTAAAAAATTAACTCCTAAATTTTTATAATCCTCGTCATTAAAACCTAAATGAGTTCCATAATTATTTGGTAATGTTAAATCAAATCCTAAACTGATATATTTTTTTGCAATTTCTGGAGTAATTGCAATTCGATTTTCTACATCTCGATTTTCTGAAATTGAAGCTAAATTCATAATAAAAATAAGTTCAGATATTACAAAAGAAATATTGCCATTAAAACTAAAACTGAGATTACTGCGACAGTTCCCCACAAAACAAATTTTGTAAAATTATTCCAAGTATTTTTATGGTTTTCATTATCCATAAAAATTACTTCTGTCTTGCTTTAAATTTAGGGTTAGTTTTATTTATAACGTAAACTCTTCCCCTTCTTCTTACGAGTTTAGAGTTTAAATCTCTTTTTTTGATTGACTTAAGTGAACTTTTTATTTTCATAATTTTTTCCTTTAATAAACGAAGATATGTAATCTTTCAATTCTATTTTTCCATATTTTCTAATTATTCTTTGATTAAGTGAAAATTTAGTTAAAGCTGAAGAATATCTTTCTCCTTCTCTAGATTTTACATATTTATACTTGGATTTAAACATTTTTGCTACATCTTTAATAGAATAAGCTTTTTTATGAGTAATACTATAATGAGCACACTTGTTTTGTTTCCATGCTAAGTAACAAACTTCAATTGTATCTTGTATATGTGTAAATCTCCTGGTCTGAGTACCAGGTTTAACAACTGAAAGTTTCTTTCCATTTAAATATTGATACTCAAAAATTCCAATTACTGTTGCCATAAAACCCTTTTTAATTTGTCTTGGTCCATACACATTGTAAAAATATATAACTTCAAATTTGAAACCAAACCATTTTCTTAAATTCTCTAATAATTCTAAATTTTTGGCTTTTGTAAACGCATATGGGGATAAATTTTTATCATTACCATTATTTCCAAGACTTGCCGAAGTAGCAGAATAAATTAATTTAATATTATTCTCTAAGCAGAAATTAAAAACAGCTGAAGATCCGATGGTGTTTGACTTATAACAATCATTAAATTTTTCAAAACTTTGAAAAATTCTAGCAAATTCACCAAAATGGAATAATGAATGAATTTTTCTTTTATAAGATGATAAAATTTTATAAATTAAAATTGTTTCTCCTTTTAGATAAGTTACTCTTTTATTTTTAATATGATTTATAATCTTACCTGAAGAATAATTATCTAAACTAATTATCTTTTTATTTGTTTTTTTTAAAAGATGTTCAATTAGGTTTGAGCCTACAAATCCAGCTCCACCAGTTATTACAATATAATTTTTCATTAGAGCTGATAAATTTAGCCTGGCAACGACCTACTCTCCCATATCTTAAGACAAAGTACCATCGGCGCTGAAAGGCTTGACTTCCGAGTTCGGAATGGGATCGGGTATAGCCCTTTCGCAATAATTACCAGGCGGGAATTATATATATGAATAAATATAAATTGACAACTATAATTTAATAGCTCGATTTGGTGAATTTATCATTATTTTTACCGCTGGTAATTTCATCATAAATCCATTTGTAAGTTTTTTCTAATCCATCTTTTAATTTAACTTCTATATCCCATTTAAGCTTTTCTCTTACTAAATCATTATTACTAGATCTTCCTCTTACACCTTTGGGTTTATCAAGTTCATATTCCTTATTAACTTTATATTTTGCAATTTCCTCAATTATTTCAATCATTTGATTTATAGAAACTTGTTCTTCGCTTCCTATATTAAATGGCTCTGAAAATTTGTTTGAAAACAAATTTTTTGTCCCTGATATACAATCATCTATATACATAAAACTTCTTGTTTGTTCCCCATCTCCCCAAACTGGTATTTTATTTTCTGAATTTAATTTTGCATTGATTATCTTTCTGCATAGTGCTGCCGGAGCTTTTTCTCTTCCACCATCAAATGTCCCTAGCGGACCATAAACATTATGATATCTTGCAACTCTTGTTTCTAGTCCAAAATCTTCACTAAAATGTCGACACATTCTCTCACTAAATAGTTTTTCCCAACCATATCCATCTTCTGGCTCAGCTGGATAGGCATCAGATTCTCTCAAACCTTCAATAAAAGTATTTTTCTGTTTGGAACCGTTATAGACACAAGCACTAGATGAAAAAAAATATTTTTTAACTTTGTTAATTAAAGATGCCCTTAATAAATTCGTATTAATTAGAACAGAGAGCATACATTCTGCTTTATTATTTTCTATAAATCCCATACCACCCATATTGCATGCCATGTTATAAATATAATCCACATCTTTTGAAACTTTTAAACAATGTTCGTATTCTTTTAAATCTAAATCATAATTTTCATTTTCATCAAAAAACTGAAACCACAAATGTTTGGGTTTTATATCTGCACATACAACCTCATGGCCTTCGTCCATCAAATTTTTTACTAAATGACCCCCAATAAAGCCTCCTGCACCACAGACTAAATACTTATTTTTTTTCATCAAAATTTATTTATAGATTTTTTTTATATATATATTTTTGTTTAATGTTTTTAAAACTCTATATAATAATAGTATTAAAATGAAAACACTAATTAACAGCTTATTTAAAATTTTTGGTCTAAAAATAGTAAAGTTGGATTATCTTTTATATGTCCAAAGATTATTGAAAAAATATAATTATATAAGGTATTTGGATGTATCGGAAAAAAATAGGTTCAAAGAAATAGGTAATATTTTTTATGAATCAAACTCAGAGAACTCACAAGATATAATGGTTTTAGACCAGCTTAACTTTAAAAAAAATGGATTTTTTGTAGAATTTGGTGCCGGAAATGGGGAAAAATTTTCAAATACTTTTTTATTAGAAAAAAAATTTAATTGGGAAGGAATTTTAGCTGAACCTTGTAAATCATTTCACAAAGAGATTTGTTCTAAAAGAAATTGTGTAATTGATAAAAGAGCAGTTTCGGATAAAACTGGTGTTGAAGTGAATTTTGTAGAATTTGAAAACAAACACTTTTCAAAAATTAATTTCAAACCCATAAAAAATAAAATTAATTACACAGTTTTAACTATTTCTTTAATGGATCTTCTAAATAAATATAATTGCCCAAATGAATTTGATTATTTATCTATTGATACTGAGGGAAATGAATTCGAAATACTAAAAAACTTAGACTTTACTATTTACAAACCATCAATAATTTCTATAGAGCATAATCATGATAGTAAAATTAAAGAATCAATATTTGATTTACTTAATGAGCATGGATACATTAAGATCTTCAAAGAAATAAGTGATCAAGATGATTGGTACAAGTTAAAAAATTTATGAGTAATATTCTTAAAAAAGTAAAAAAATACTGGAATAAGCAACCTTGCAATATAAATCATTCAAGCAAAAAATTTCTATCAAAAGAGTATTTTGAGGAAGTGAGAAAAAAAAAATATTTTGTAGAAAAACATATTCCGAAATTTGCAAATTTTAAAAAATACAAAAATAAAAATGTTTTGGAGATAGGTTGTGGTATTGGAACTGATGCAATAGAGTTTATAAGAAATGGTTCAAATTACACTGGAATTGACTTTTCAGAAAAATCTGTCGAAATAGTTAAAAAAAGAATTTTAGCGTATAATTTAAAGCCAAAAAAAACTAAAGTATTTGTTGATAATTGTGAAAACCTTAAAAATGTAAATAAATTAAAACAAAAATATGATTTAATTTATTCTTTTGGTGTAATTCATCACACAGAAAATATGAAAAAAGCATTTAATAGTATTTACAAAATTGCAAACAAAAATACCACTATCAAAATAATGCTTTATGCAAAAAATTCATACAAAAATTTTTTATTAAATCATACGAATTATAGATTTGAAGCTCAAAAAAATTGTCCTGTAGTATATACAGTTAATAATAAAGATTTAAATAAACTTTTTAAAAATAAATTTAAAATTATAAATAAATATCAAGATTTTATTTTTCCCTATAAAATTAAACCTTATAAAAAAGGTAAATATATCAAAATTGATCATTTTAAACATATGCCAAAAAAGGTTTTTAGAATATTGGAACAAAATATAGGTGAGCATCTCTTGCTCGAATTAAAAAAGATATAACTTAAATAGTTTTTATAATAAATTCTTGAAATTTTTTTGTCCAAATTGATGGATTACACTGAAACAAAAATTTTGAAGTATTTTTTTTTATTAACTGTGAATATTTAGATTTTTTCAATTTTTTGATTACACTCAGAATATCTGAAGGATCATGAATATTGCAGGATAGTCCAATTTTAAATTTGTTGTTTAAATCATTTATAAATCCTGCTTCTTTTGAAATTATTGATGGTTTTTTTAAAGATACAGCTTGATACAAAACTCCACTAGGGAAAGGATAATTTTTATAGCCTATCCATATCGCATCACAAGCACTAAAAAAAATTGCCTCGTTTTTTTCACTCTGCCAGCCATTATACAAAGAAATATTTCTATTATTTTTTAAATTTTCAACAAATTTATTTTTATTTAAAAAATTTTTCGTACTATCAAATTGTTTACCAACAATAAGACAGTGAACATCTCTGATTTTATATTTATAAATTTGAAGCAATTCCTCAACACCCTTACTGTCAATAATGGCCCCGTAAACTAATATTATGAATTTATTTTTTTTTAAATTAAGCTTTTTTAAAGCATAATTTTTATTAAATTTATATTTAAATTCTTTAGGATCATGAAGAAAAAAAACTTTTTTTTGGTTCTTCCAATGATTATTTTTTAGATATTTCTTTAATAAATAATCATTAGTTATAATTTTTGTAAGTGTTGTTATTCTTAAAAGTCTGTTAAATAACAATTTAGACAAAAAATGATTAGTGGATTCAGATTTAATTTCAAAATTTTGTAAATGAAACTTTAACCCTAAAAAAATTCCTGAAAATTTTATTTTACCAAAAGGACTACCAAAAATTGAAATTATTTTATCAATTCTTTGCATAGAAGTTAATATTATGTGGTCAAATTTAATTTTATTATTTAGGGATTTAAAATTCTTTTTTATAAGAAAATATAGTTTTAATTGATATAATGTTAGTGATACGAAGTCCTTTTTGGATACTTTCAATGTTGGAATTGTTATTATTTTAAATTTGACTTTTTCACCTTTTAATATTTTTAAAGCACCTTTGCCATTTTTTAAAGTTTCCTTCGATGTTAAAATATATATTTTAATTTTTTTTTTATCTAAGGCCCTTAATATATATTTTATATATCCAGTCAAATAATGACCAACATATTCGGTTTCTATTATTAATAATTTTTTCATTTAACAAAAAATCCAAAAAAAATTACATAAATAATTCCATAAATGTTACCTACAAATCTATTTAAAAATCTAAATTTTCCGAAAAATATATTCAATAAATTTAATATTGATTTTAAAATAATCATTTTAAAATATGAAAATTTTTTTAATTTATATTTTTTTACTATTTTATATCTATTAACCACTTCTATAAAACCAAATCTGAATGATGTCCGTTGAATATCTTGAAGATGAAAAAAATAAGCTTTTGATACAATAAAAAAGAATAGTGGCTTAAATTGTAAAGAAAAATCAATATCTTCAAGATAGCTATAATTTCCAAAACTCTCATCAAATTTTTTATTTTTAATATTTTGCTTCTTTAAGACTAATGCAGCAGAAGAAGCCCAATTAGTTTTAAGATTTTTTTTGAGATTTTGAATTTTAGTTTGCCATCCACTTTGCAAGACTATTCCAGGTTGTTGATCGTATAAACCAAGTTTTTTAGAAAGAATACTTTCTTTAATCAAATCAAAAAAATTTTTTTTTAGATTATTTTTAGGATTAAAACCAAAACCTACAACATCTTTCATTTTGTTTTTTTTAATTATCTTATCCATTTCGTTAAACGCATTTTTTTCAAAAATGATGTCATCGTCCAAAAAAAATATATAGTTTATACTTTTTATTTTTAATGCTAATTTTAAGCCAATATTTCTTTGTTTAGAAATAGATGGTTTGGACAATACATAATGTATTTTTTTCTTTTTATAAAAATTTACATTTTTTTTTAAAAATTTATCTGAAGAACTATCTATAACAATAATTTTTTTAAAAGAAATTTTTAGCTTTGCGAATTGATTAATTGTTTTTTTTAATTTAAAAAATCTATCCTTTGTTGGTATTATTAAAACACTTTTTTTTAGTAAACATTAATTATTTTTTAGTCTTAGAAAAATTAATGTATATAAAAATATTGAAATTAAAATTATTATTAATGAGGAATTAAAAATTAAATTAAATAAATATGGCAAAGAACATAAAGTAATACTTATAACTGGCACTAATGATGTTTTAAATTTTTTTGATATCAAATGATGAATGTGTTCTCTATCACCAAACAAGGGGTTTTTTTTAGATTTTAACCTATATATAAATAATCTTATCATATCAATACCAGGCAAAAACATTATCAAAAAAATTTCATCTGCAGAAAATAAATTAAATTTATTATGATAAACTATAAAAAAATAAGAAAATATAAATGAAATTAATAAAGTACCACTATCACCTAAAAAAATTTTATTTTTAAAATTTAAAATTACATATGTCAAAATTGCAAATAAAAAAGTGATCCAATAACTCAAAAAAAGACTTTTGGATAAAAATATTAAAACTATAAAAATAGAATAAAGACCAACCTGTAAATTTATTCCATCAAAAAAATTAAAAGCATTTATGAATGCTAAAAAGCAAAAAACAGTAAAAAAGATTGATAAAATAAAACTTTCAAAAACAATTATTTTGTCAAAAAGATTTATTTTTTCCAAAATTAAATTTTTATCAAAAAAAATTGATAAAATTATTAAAAATACAAATATAAATATTTTTTTCGTTGGTTTTATTTTAAATTTGTCATCGTAAAGTCCAATTAAAAAAAAACAACCACTGATGATTAGTAACGAATTAATATTTAATTCATAAAAATTTTTATCGAAAATGTTTAATCTTTGATTGTTATCTATTAGAAAAAAATAGTATAATATAACTAAATTTAAAAATACTATGGGACCACCCAGCAATGAAATATTAGAGGAATGTAGTTTAACTTTATTATCTGGTTCATCATATATATTTAAAATTTTTGAAAGTTTATAATGAAATTTTAAAATAAGAATATTTGCAATAAGTAAACAAAAAAATAAATAAAACATAACTATTTTTTATTATATTGATTTTGAGCTAAAAAAAACAAAATCCCGATCTTAAAAAAGAACAGCATACTTAACCAATTATTAAAAAAATTTCCACTTGGTATAAGTGGGAATAATTCAACTAAAATTGATCCACAAATAATAAATTTGCTTTTTTGAAAATTTAAAATTTTGATTTGTTTTTTTTTTATTATAAGTGTTTTAAAAATTATAACTAATAAATATAAGAAAAATACTAAATAAAATAAAAAACCAACTATTCCTATCTCAGCTAAAAATTGTATTAAATAGTTATGTGGATGGGTGTTACACCCATTTTTATATGGATAAGATACATATATAAATTCACCTTCTTTAATTATATTTTTTGTATCAAATTTTAAATTAAATTTTTTAAAATTATTATTAAAATAATACTCCTCATAAATGGTATTTTCTACTTTATCTAAATTTTCATTATACTTAAAAAATCTAATTATTTTTTTTGGACCATAAAATCTTTCTTCTATATCTATTATTTTTGCAACACCATCATAGGGAGCATACACTGCTTTATCATTTATAATTTTGTTTTTAATATCATTTTCGTAGTTGCCACATTTATATCTAAAAGATTTAATACCCTCTCCAAAAATAGGATTATCTAAAAAAATATAAATAGCTGTTAAATAGTGCAATTCATGTCTGTAACTGGGAGCAAATAATAATGTAGTTGACTTAATTTGGTTTAAAGTCGCATCCTTAATTCTTTCTTTAGCAGGAGTATAAATATTTAATCCAATAACAATTAGAAAAATTAATAAAAAAATATAAATTATAAAATTTTTAATACTTTTGCTCTCTATAAATAATATTAATATAAATATTAAGATATAATGAGCTAGCGCAACCCTTTCAGAACTAAAAATAACTAAAATTAAAGAAATAGTTAAAAAAATAATACCTAAGTATTTTTTTTTATTTAAATTTAATAAATATAAGAAACACAAAATTATTGGTAAAATTTTTACAACAAAACTTCCCATTATTTGTTCTGACCCAAATAAACTAGTTATTCTGCCATTTTTATATGCCTGTCCAAAAATATTTGTTCCGGTTAAAAGTTGAATTAATGAGTCAATAAGGAGAAAGGTCAAAAGAAAGAAGGAACTGTAAATAAAAAGTTTGCTAATAAAGTTTTCCTCATCATCAATTAATATTTTGGAAATTATTAAGCTAAAAAAAATTAATCTTATATATGGTAAAGTAGATTTTAAAGAAATCTTTGTATCGAAAGAAAAAAAAAGTGAGTTAATATTTATATAAAAATAGAATATTAATAGAAAGATCAAATATAATTTTAAATTTTTTGTAACAAGTGATTTAATATTATTTTTTAAAAAAAAGTTAACAATTAATCCAATTATTAATAGCTCCGGAATTAAGGGGCCAGAAATTAACGAAGGAAAAAAGAGAATAAAAAATATTTTATTAAAACTCAATTTTTCCAGCAAAAAATTACTATTCATTATTTAATTTAAAATATTTATGATAATACAGATATCGATACAATATATGAAAATAAAGAAAATAAATTTTTTTTAATTTATTTATAAGAAGACTATTAATAAAGATATTTAATGAACTTAAACAGTAAAAAAATTACTATTTTTCTAAAAAATAATGACAAGGTGTTTTTATTTTTATTAATATCATGGATTATAATTTTATTTTCTATAAATACAGGATTTTATTCTGTAAAAAATCTTTTTTTTAAATCAAGTGAGTTAAATAATTTTTTTTTAATAAATTTAATTAATTCACTGAGATGGTTACTACCTTTTATCGTGCTACCAATATTATTAAAACTATCTTATAAAAAAATTAATTATGATTTATTTTCATTAAACTTAATATTTATTTCTTTTTTTTATTTCATTCACTTATTTATATTCAAAAAAAATATTGGAATAGGGTTAACAGAAGGACCACAATTAGATGGAGTATTACAACTACTACATGGGCCACAATTTATGGATACTATAAATTTGTTAAACTGCTATTTAGTAACAGTTTTAATTTTGTTATATATTCATCAAAATTATAAAAATAAAATTTTAATATTTAATATAATTTTTTTTTCATTTATTTGCTTAGTTTCTTTTTTTATTTTTTTTCAAATAATAATTGATCTAATAGAAACAGAAAATATTTTTTTGTATTATAGCAAAGCTTTTAAACCTGATACTAAATATTTTGATCAGCCTGCGCCCAGGATTACTGGATGGTCTAGACTAATTTTAATAATCTTTATGTTTTATTTTTTCTACAATGAATTAAAAAAATTTAGCAAAAAAAAATATTTGATAAATATTGCTATACTATTTTTATTATCATTTCTAATAATATTTTCTCAATCCAGGGGTTCACTAATTGGATATATTTTTTTATTTTTATTATACTTAGCTATTCCTAAAATAAATTTTTTTAAAAAAATAATTGTTGCTATTTTGTTTATCATAATACCTTTTGGTTCATTGAGCTTAGTTGATAATTTTAAAATTGGAAAATATAGAAATGATCAAAATAGATTGAAGACTACCTTAGAAGCTATTTTTGAATTTAAAAATAATAAGGCTCAATCGATAGAAAATAAGAATTTGTTAATTAATGATAAAAATAATTACAAATATAGTGTTTCATCTGGAAGGATAGAAATTTGGATTGAGTCTGTCAAATATTTGATTAAAGAAAAAAAAATTTTTGGATACGGACCTCAAGGTGACAGGTATCTTCTTTCTTTGCTAGCAAAAAGTCATTTGGAATCAATTTGGGGTAACAATTCATCTAATGCAATTATTTATTCAAGTATTTCAGGTGGATTAATTGGCTTGATATCAATTCTAATAATTTATATTTCTTTGTTCATATTATTTTTAAGATGTTTTAAAAAAATATTTATACATAAATCTCAAGATTTATATTTAATTAGCTCCTTTAGTATTTATTGTTATATAATAATGAGATCTTTTTTTGAAAACGGTTTTGCAGTTTTTGGTATTGATTTCTGTGTCTTGATTACGAGTTATTATTTTATAAATTCACGACTTTCTATCCTCAATAAAGTTCAATAAATTTATCAATATTTTTTTTTTTATTTAATAATTTTTTTTTAAATTCTAAATCTTTTTGAATCCTTCTCTTTTCTAGTATTTGCAAAATATGTTTAAGATTTTTATTTGAAAAGTTATAGTCGGTAAAATGAAAGTTTTGACTATTTGCAAATTCAAATTTTTTAAGATTTTTGTCTAATATTAATTGGCAATAATTATTGTATCCATCAATAGCAAATAATGAATATAAATTTTCTTGTCCACACATTACAAATCTTGTTTTTTGCATGATTAAGTTAACCTTTTTCCTCGATATGTAACCAAAGTTAAATATATTTTTTGATAAAGAATTGAATTTATCTCCAATGATACAAATTTTTTTAGTTTTGGAGAGAGCTTCAATAATTTTAACCAAATCTTTATTAAATTTATTTCTATGCTTTCTGTTATAAAAAATTAAATCATATTTTTTCTTAATTTTTTTTTTATTATGAATTTTAGCTGGGTTAAAAGAACATAAAACAAAATTATGTAATAAAATTTTTTTTATTTTGTAAAAATTTCCTTTTAAAAGATTAGTTGAGAATATTATTTTCTTAAATTTATTATTAATTATAAATATACTTAAGTTAAAAAGTAACGGAAACAAGTACCTCCTAACCAATGTATTAATATTTTTTTTATCTTTAACAATCTTACTGCCAGTTATTGGTCCTAAAACTGTTTTTTTTGGTAAAATTAAAAAAATTAAAAAATTCCACAAAGGTAAATAATTTACAAAAATAATTTCTTTTCTATTTTTATAGTGCCTCAATTTCAGTGCGCCAATTATTGGAATAAAGTATTTATGAAAAATATTATTTTGATTAGTATTTTTTATATTGTCAAAAGTGCCCTTATACTTAAACTTTTGATTTGGAGTAATTATATCAATAGACGGTTTATTATATTTTAAAAATAATTTTCTTATAAATAATCTCCCAAGAATTCCTTCACCTGTATTTTCGTTTAGATCTGAAGCAAATATTACTAAATTATTATTACTCATTTTCTATGAATTCTTTTTTCACTCTTTTAAATTTAAAACTTATTTCACCTAAAATATAATAAGCAAAAGAGGAAAGTAATCTTCTTAATCTTCTATTTGTATCTGTTCGTAATCTCCATATAAATTCGGTACCCGTTATTTCAAAAAATTCTGGCATCTGTCTTTCTTCACCTGAGGCCATTACTACTGCTCCTCCAACACAAATTATTTTATAATGTTTATTGTCATTTCTAATAAACTCAGCAAACTGTTCTTGTTTAGGAGTTGGTAAAGTTAAAATAATAAAATCTTTTTTTTCAAAAGTGAAATTGCAATAGTTTCTATATAAATTTTCAACAGTGTCGTATGGTAAATCAATATGAATTACCTCTCTTGAAAATTTTTTCTTTATATAATTTAACGAGTTTCTAGGTAAAGAACCGAAAACATAAATTCTTTCTATGCTATCTGCTAATTGAATTTGGTTAACTAAATCTCTCCCTGCATATTTTTTTGTCAACTTATTAAAAAACCTTTTAAAAAAAATCCCATCAGACCAATGGTATAAATCAGAGTGAAGTTTAATTATTCCTTTACTATAATAACCTAGAAAAGCCAAATTTAATCCTGATAAAGTAAAATTTTTATTCCATGGGACAGACTTTGGACTTTTTATTAATTTAATTTTTTCTATGCTATTATAAGTATCTTCAATAAATAAATTCAAATTTTGAAAAATTTTATTCTTATCAAAGTTTTCATTAAGATATTTTAAACCTTTTTTTTCTAAAAAAACTTTTTCTAATATTGATCTATTATTTTTCAAATAAATAATTTTCTCTGCAAGTTCTTTTGGTGAATTTGGATCTACAACTTGACCACATTCGGAGTCCTCAATTATCTTCTTTGCTTCTCCTTCAATAAATCCTAAAATAAACTTATTAGAATTAAGATATGTTTGAACTTTTCCAGGAATTGTTGAAGAAAGTGCCTTGCCTGATTTAAGAGAAACCAAAAGAATATCCGCAATTTCATGATAATATCCAATATCTTGTAAAGGTTTGCTCCCTAAAAAATGAAAATTTTCTATATTGTTCTCTTCTTTATACTTTTTTATTTGTTCGATATTTCTACCTGTACCTACAATTATCCATTCAATATCATCTTGATTTTTTAAAATATTGGCTGCAATCATTATATTTTCAAAATTTTGAGCTTCACCAATATTTCCAGTAAAACAAATCTTAAGTTTTGATTTATCTCGACTAAAATTGATTAATTCTTCTTTTGTATTTTTCGATCGAATTTCTTCCTTCCATGCGGGAAAATACTCAATTTTATTTACTTTATATGCAGAATTAATAAGTGTTTTAAAACTTTGTGATTGAGCAAGAATTAAATCTGTATTTCGATATATATACGAAACAGTGCTTCTCAGTAATTTAAGTACAAATTTATTATTTAAAATTTTTAGCTCCTCTAAAATATCAGGCCACAAGTCTAACACCCATAAGACACTTTTTGCATTTTTTAACTTAGAAAAATATATCGATGTTAAAGCAACAGTTATAGGACTTGTTGCAAAAGTAAAAATAACGTCGTATTTTTTCTTTCTTAATTTAAAACCTCCAAATATGATTGAGGACAATATAAATGTTAGATAATTTAAAAAAAGGTCTAACTTCGTTGATTTTCTTCTTAAACGTACTGGTATTCTAATAATATTGGCACCAAAATAAGTTTTAAATTTATTAGGATTTTCTTTATAATTTTTAAAGATCTTTCCTTCTGGATAATTTGGGTAACCTGTAAGTACATCTACACTATGTCCTTTAGAAATAAGAAATTCAACAATATCATTTATTCTAAAATTCTCTGGCCAAAAATATTGAGATACAATTAAAATTCTCACTTAAATAAAATTATTTATACCATGTTTTTGACATGATATAATGAGTATAGCTTTGTAATATATTTACTACTGTTGAAGATACATCGGTATAAGAATAATCAGGATAAACGAATTTTTTTCTTTTTTCTTTTTTAAGCATAATATTTACTGATTTTATTATATCATTATTTTTTAATCCACTCATAATTACCGTTCCTATTTCCATTGACTCTTGTCTTTCATTAACATTTCTTATATTTACAGATGGCAAAGAAAGAATTGAAGTTTCCTCAGAGATGCTTCCACTGTCGGATAAAATAAACCTTGAATTTTTCATCAATTTTATAAATTCAAAATAGCCAAACGGCTTTGAAAATATTATTTTCTTTGAGTTTATCTTTTTTATTTTTGATAATCTTTTTTTCGTCCTAGGGTGAGTAGAAAATATTACAGGTATTTTATATTTATTTATGAAATATATAAATGATTTAAAAATTTCACTTAAATTTTTTTCATCCTCTAAATTTTCTTCACGATGAATACTTGCTAATATATATCCATTTTTTTCAAGTTTAAGTCTTTTTAAAATATCTGACTTTTCAATTTGATTTTTATTTTCCTCAAATACTTCTAGTAATGGACTTCCGATTTTTATTATTCTATCTTTGTGAAGACCTTCATTAATTAAATTTTGTGTAGCATAATCACTATAAGTTAAATTGATATCAGAAATATGGTCAACTATTTTTCTATTTATTTCCTCAGGCACTCTTTGATCAAAACATCTGTTACCAGCTTCAATATGAAAAATAGGAATTTTATATTTTTTTCCAATTATTGTAGATAAAGCACTATTTGTATCTCCCAATACTAAAATAGCATTTGGCTTTTCTTTTTTAATAACTCTCTCTATCTTTATAAAGAGTTCTGATAAAAAAATTGCACTTGAGCCATTTCTACATTTTAAATTATACTTGGGTTTTTTTAGTTTAAATTGAGTAAAAAAAATCCTATTAAGATTTATGTCAAAATTTTGCCCTGTATTTACTAGTACATGATTAAAATTTCTATCTAGTTTTTTTATTATTGCTGAAAGCCTAATTATTTCTGGTCTTGTTCCCAGTATAGTAAGAATTTTCATATCTAAATTTTATACTTATATGTGTCAGGTTTATTTTTATCAAATAATTCATTACTCCAAACAATAAATTTTGCATCTTTATTGCCTGTATTTATTATATTATGAGCATATCCAGGCTTTGTTATAAAAATCTTTGGTTTCTTATCATTAACAATTATAGAATATTTTTTTTTATCAGAAATGTTCAAAAAATTTACTCTGGCTGTACCACTTAAAAGCAAGAATTTTTCTGTCTTTGTATTATGAAAATGGTTTCCTCTTACTTTTTTTGGCTTTATTGTAAAAAAAGAAATTTGACCTGAATATTTATTTTTAAAAAGCTCGATAAAACTACCTCTATCATCAGAATACAATTTTAGTTCAGATGAAATTTTACTATTCGGGACATGACTCAAATATGTTGAATATAAATATTTAATTATTTTATTATTAAATTCAAAATCGATATTATTAACTGATTCTTTAAAACTTTTAAGAATATTTGCTAACTGTTTTAAAGATATTTCAAATGAATTTTTAGGATATCTTAAAATAGAAGATTTTTTTTCTTTAATTTCATTCATAAACTCATCAATTAGATCGTCTATATAAAGTAATTTTATTTTTTTGTTTGAATTAATTATTATTTTTTTTTTTCTTGCTAATTGATGACAAAATGTTGCTACTACTGAATTATAGTGAGGTTTCGACCATTTGCCGAAGATATTTGGTAATCTAAAAATTACTAATTTTAAATTTTTATTTTTAGCAAGTTGTAATAAAAGTTTTTCACTATTTTTTTTGGACTTTCCATATGAATTTTTTCTGATTGCTTGAATCGAAGATGAAAAAATAATTTTTTTCTTTTTCTTTGATAATTTTAAAATATCAATAATTTCTTTGGTTAATGTTACATTTGTTTCATAATCTTTATCACTTTTTACTCTATTAACCCCTGCCAAATAAAAAATTATATCTGATTTAACTATTTTTTTTTTTAGATTATTTATTCCTTCTTTTTTAAGATAGTGAATTAAATTATGTTTTGTATATTTTAACCTATAAATTAAATTCTTTGCTAGAAATCCATTAGAACCAATTATTAAGATATTCATCAAAATCTTTAAAGGTTATTTTTGATAATTTTCATTAATTTTAATTCTTTAATTAATTCTTTTGTATTAAGTAATTTAACGTTATTGGAAGAATAACTTTTGATATGCTCTTTAACACTTTTTCCTTTATTAAAATATAATGAATAATTTAAATTTCTGTTATCACTTTGAATTGAAAAAAAATTTTTATTTTCCTTTGCTTTTTGAAGTTCTTCATCAGTCATTAAAAATTCGTCTTTTTTTTCTCCATGTCGGTATCCAATTAATTTAGTTGGATAATTCTTTTTATTAAAAATACTTTTTAATGCCTTTATAATAGTTTCGATTGTTGCCGCAGGTGTTTTTCTTATTAAAATCTCTCCATTTTTTCCATATTTCAATGCATACAATACTAGTTCTAAAGCTTTTTCCATGCTCATCATAAATCTAGTCATATTTAAATCAGTAACTGTAATTGGTTTTTTAGAAAGAATTTGTTTAACAAATAGCGGAATAACTGATCCCCTGGATCCCATTACATTTCCATATCTTGTTACACACACTGTAGGTATTTTAATATTTGATATTGATTTTGAAACTGCAACTTTTTCCATCAAAGCTTTAGAAATTCCCATTGCATTAATCGGATAAACTGCTTTATCAGTACTCAAGCAAACTACCTTGCTTACTTTATTTTCAATTGCAGAATTAATTACATTTTCTGTTCCAAGTACATTTGTTTTGACAGCTTCCATTGGATAAAATTCACAAGACGGTACTTGTTTATAAGCCGCTGCATGGAATACATAGTTAGTTTTAAACATTGCTTGTTTAATACTCTCTTTATCTTTAACATCTCCAATAAAAAATTTAACTTTATTTGAATTTAGTTCCTTTCTTAGATCATCTTGTTTCTTTTCATCCCTGCTCAAAATTCTAATTTCTTTAAAACTTATTTTTCTTTTTAATAAAAATTTTACCATTGAGGAGCCAAACGAACCTGTGCCACCAGTTATTAAAATTATTTTATTTTTAAACATATAAAGTGTTATTTATACCAGCTTCTAGAAAGATCATCATTTATTTTCTTATCATTTTTTGATAAATAGCCAATTAAATATGCGTTTGCTATTAAAATTCTATAAAATAAATTAGGAAAACTTATTTTATTTTCTAGTTTCACAAATTTTTTTTCTAAAAATATCAATAAACAAACTACTGATTTAAATTTTTTAATTTTTTTTATAATAAAATTATTTTCCAACTTAATAAAATTATTTTTAATTGAAGCCTTTTTATTTATCTTGGCTAAATACTTACTGCCCTCATATCCAACATATTTAATTTTATCTAAATATTGCTTAAAATTTCTGTTATCATAATGAATTACTTTTGGGTATGATGGTACTAGTTTAATTTTTTTTTCAAATAATCTAAAACCAAACTCATAATCTTCAAATCCATATTTATTAAATCTTTCATCAAAAAAGATTTTATTATCAAATAATATCTTTTTTTTAAAAGCCATATTCATAGTGACGATTTTTTGTGGTTCTAAATATTGATTATCAATTTTATTATTTTTGTTTATAGAAAAATGTCTTGATTGTCTAAATTTAACAAAATTTCTTATATGTTTAAAATTTGGATAAACAACTGTGCCACAAAAAATAAAGTTTTTATTTTTATATTTTTCAAGAATTAGATAATAATTTTCTAAGAACCTTTTTTCAGGAATACAATCATCATCTAAAAAAACTACATATTTCGATTTGGCTTCTTTTAATCCAGCATTTCTTTTTTTTGAATGAATATTCGCACCTACATCAATATATTTTATTTTGTGATATTCATGATCTATTATCAATTGTTTAATTTTTGTTTTGGAATGAATGGTGCTACCACCATCACAAATAATAATTTCATTAGATATTGTTGATTTTGCAATACTACTAATAATTTTCTTTAAAAGTTCTGGACGATTGTAAGTGGGTATAATAACTGAAATTGTTGTTATTTTTTTCATTATAAACAAATAATTTAGTTAATATTAGATCTTTTAAGATTTTTTTTATTTAAAATATCTAAAGTAATAAATATAGTTTTTTTTATTTAAATTATGAATACATTACAATCATATTAAACTTAATATAAGGATAGACACTAAATATTATACTATTTACAGTATTTTTTCTGAGATAAATAAAAATTTATTAACTTATTAATTCCTTCCTCCAAGCTTATCTTTGGACGCCAATATTTATTAATTTTTTTATTTGGAATATTTCTAGTATTTTTTTGAACATTATCTTTTTTTTTACTCTTTACTATTTTTATATAAATATTTTTTTTAAAAAAATTTTTTTTTATTATTTGAGCAATTTTAATTATTTTTGAGAACTTTCCATAACTCATATCAATAATTTCGTTTTTATTTATTTTATTATATTTAATCATGATTTTTTCAAGACCAACACAACAATCATCTATAAATAAAAAATCCCTCTCCTCATTTCCATCAGTTAGCATGTTAATTTTATTTGTTTTTAAGCTTTTTAAAATAAAATCAGTAATCACATGTGATTTTTCAAAATCAGTTTCATATCCATATACATTCCAAAATCTAACATTTAATCCACCTAAAGATGAAGTTAAATTTTCGCCAATTTTTTTTAAAATACCATAAGATGAAAAAGACATATTAGACATTTGACTTGTAGCAAAAATAAATTTTTTTTTATTTTTTTTTAGGAGTGCAAAGGTATTTGACATTATCTGAAGATTGTTCATGATAAATGTATATGTATTTTGATATTTATCCATATATCTAGAGCCACCAACGTCAAATGCCAAAAAGAAAATAAAATCTACATTTTTAATTGATAATGCGATTTTGTTGCTTTGAAATCTTAAATCATCATTTTTACCATTTAAAATATCAATTCCTTTAACAATATATTTTTGTTTTAAATACGTTTCTAGTGATGAACCAATCTGTCCTCTAGATCCAAGAATTAATATTTTTTTTTTAGATTTTCCATTCATCGGGACATGTATCTATATTGTGAAAGTTATTCGCACAACATATAATTTTATTTTTATATTTATTTTTAGAAAAATAAGCTCCCCACCAATAAAGTGTACTATTAGAAATGATATGATTTTTACAATAACTTAATAACCAGATATTATCATAGGCATCCGAAAATCCAAGATCAGCTGTTATTATATTAATTTTATATTTTTTTAAGATTGGAAAAGTTTTTAAAATATTTTCTACATTATTTTTTTTTGTTGAAAAAATAAAAAACTCTGGTTTTTTTATTTTTTTAATTATTTTTTTTATAGACTTTTTATAAAATTCATTTGTTGTTAATCCACCAACTTTATATCTAATTTTGCTAGGCATTGTTTCATGTAATCGAATACATAAAGATACTGAGTTACTTTTTAACATTTTACTTTTTATTAAATGATAAGCTTTATTTTTAGGTGCTGTTGGTCTTAATTCAGTAATTATTTTTTTTTTATTATCTATAAAATATTTTTCTGACTGAAAATATCCGATAAGATAAACTTTATTGAATTTACTTAAATTTTTTATTTTTTTTTCAAAATAATTTAAATTGGTTTCGTCAATAATAGTATAACCAAATAAGTTTACAAATAATTTTTTAAACTTAAAAAATTTATTAAGAAATCTATAAATTATATAAATAATAATTATAAATTTTATTTTAGATTGTCTTAAATTTTTTTTATTTAACTCGAATCTGCAAAAATCTCTAAAATCAGTCCAAAAACCAGTAATACTATCTATATATAATTCTCTATCATTTATTAATGATAAATTTTTTGCTGCTGCATATTGAAATAATTGATTGCCTAGTCCACCACACATATAAAGATATATTTTTTTTTTCATTTTTATTTTTTTTTAAAAAATCGGTGAAGTCTTAAATCATCATAGTAATAATTTTTATCTTTGAAAATAGTGTAAGTGCTTATGTTATTTTTCAAAAATATATTCTTAAAGAAAAAAAAACTTTTTTCAAAAAATTGCTCTTTGTAAAAATCAAAATGCATTTTTTTTTTTAAGACAAAAGGAATGCATGATAAATAAATTAAATTTTTAATTATTATAAATAGAATAGATTTATTAAAAAAATTAATTAATTTATTTTGCTTCAAAAATTTTTCTCTTGCAGGAGCAGTACTTGAATCAAAAGCATCATCTATAATAGTTAAATAAGGCAAGGTCGAACTTAAAATTATATTGTCTTTTTTATAGTTAAATGGCCAATCTCCAACTCCACAGATTTTACCTTTTGTTATTTTAATAATTTTTTTACAAGTCTTTAAATTAATTTGATAGCATGAACTATTGTTAATATGCGTTACTGCAGTGTGTATCTTAACTTTCTCTACTCTGGTTTTTTTACCAACTTTACCCAAATAACCAGAAGGGTATGAATAGAAACTCAGTATTGAATTATCAATGATTTTTGTATTCATTTTTATCCATTTGAATAATATTTTTGAGGGATAAGCATCATCTTCAATTATTATTGCTGATTTAATTCTCCTTCTAATAATCATTTTGTAAATATTAATATGACTAAGGGATGCAGCAATTTCTGGGAAAGCTAATTGTCTTCCAATGTAGTTTTCAGTTTTTTTTTCATCATAAACTTTTAGCAGTTTTGAAAAATTTTTTTTTTTATGGCCATTTATTCCATAAAATATTTCAAATTTTATTTTTAATTGTTTTAGTCTTTTGATTATTTTTGGTGTTCTATTACTTTCTTTTAATGAAATTACGAAAATTTTAATTTCACTCATAATTTAAAATTTTTTTTTTCTAAATCTTTAATACTTATAATTTTTTTTGCAAATTTTGATGTTTTTGATTTTATTTCATTAAAATAATTCCATGCAAAAACTATAATTAAGTCAATTTTTTCATTTTTAAATGTATTTTGAATTGGAATTTGCACACCCGGAATATACTTTCCATTTTTCAAAGGGTTATCATCTACTAAATAATCAATTTCTTTATTAATACCATAAAAATTTAATATCGTTGTAGCTTTAGCAGGCGCACCATATCCAACTATTTTTGGATATTTTTTTTTTATGTTGATCAAGTTTTTTAAAACATTTTGTTTTAAATTATTGATTTTTTCTTCAAAATTTTTAAATTTTGAATATTTTTTTATTCCAAACCTTTCCTCTTTTTGAAGAATTTTAGATACACTCGAATGTTTTTTAATTTTAGTATCTTTAGAAATATAAACTCTTATTGATCCACCATGTGTATTTATTTCTTCAACTTTAAAAATTTTTAAATCTAATTTTACAAAAAAGTTATTTAAACTAGTAAGAGACCAATAATTGTAATGCTCGTGGTAAATGTTATCAAATGTAAGATCTTGCAGTGTTCTCAATAGGTACTGTACTTCGATGATAATTGTTCCCTTTTTTGATAAAATTTTAGACATGTATTTTGCCATATTTTTTAAATCATCTGAATGAGCAAATACGTTTGACGCCAACACTAAATCTGCATTTTTTTTAATTTTTCTCATAGAAATTTTATCAAGGAAGCCATTATAAAATTTCAATTTATTTTTTTTCAAGATTTCGCAAAGGTTTTTTGCTGGTTCTATTGCTAATAAATTTTTAACTCCAAGTTTCTTAAATGGAACTAATCCAACTCCATCATTAGCACCTATATCAATTATATATGATTTTTTATTTAATTTAAATTCTTTAAAATATTTATTTGCTGCTTTCTCAAAATGATTTTTAAGAGGCTTTGATGTTGAAGATAAATAATAATATTTTTTGAACATTTTTTTATTATCAATCGCAACTGATAACTGAACATTATAACAATTTTCGCAATAATTAATTTCTAGAGGAAATTTATCACAAGTAGAGTTTTTTTTATTAATTAGATTGTTAGCCAATGGTTGAAAACCTAAAGAAACAATTCTTTTTAATTTTTTATTACCACATGATCTACATTCAAATTTATAATAATTTACCAAGCTGTCTCTAATTTTTTCATCTACAAGTTTAAACGGCAAAGTATGTGTTACTCCATAATTTTTATGCTCTCTTTCACCTCTTACTAGATTCAAAAATATTGAGTCCTTTGTAAAAACCATTGCATGAGCAACATTAGGTTTAGTTACAATCATATCACCAGCATTAACAACATGTGTAATAATGTTAGATTTTTTATTTAATAAATCTAAATATAGACTTATGAACTGACCTTTAACTAATAAGCATTTTTGTTCTTGAATAGGATGATAATGATTTGCTCTGACTGTTTTTTTTTTTGATTCAATATATCCAATAAGATTAATAGGTTCTGTTAATTCATAATTACTAATTTTACCTCTACTATCAACAAATTCTTTTTTACCTTGGGAAACTTCCTCTAAATTACTTTGGTTAGGTTTAAAGGACCAATTAAAAATATTTTCTTTTATAGACTGCTCTAAATTATAAAGAAATTCAAAACCTGTATTTAAAATTTTTTTATTTGAAAGTGTATAACCTTTATTTGGAACTTCATCTTTTGTTAATACTATTTTCACTTTGTTGTTGATTTTCTTACAAATGTCAGCAACTTTTTTTACTGTTGTTTGTTCGTTTACTAAATGAAAAATTTCATTTCTAATTTGGTTTTTTTCTTCAACAAATTTAAAACATCTTGCTACATCCGTTATATTAACTAAACTTTTTAACTGACTTCCGCCTGAGAAAAGTCTTATTGATCCATTTTGTGATGTTATTTTAGAAAATAAATTGGGCATTATATTTATTCTCATACCATCCCCAGAAAACCCATATACCGAGCCCAATCTTAAAATCACAAAGTTTTTACTTAATGTTTTTATATCTTGCTCATTTTGAACCTTGCTTCTTGCATACATCAAAACTGGTTTTGGTTTTTCGTCTTCTTTTAAATTTTTCTTAACTTTATTAAAACCCTCAAATACAACATGCGTAGATGGAAATATAATTTTACATTTTTTTGGAATTGCTTTTAAAATATTTTTTGTTCCCTCTATCGCATTAGTTCTTATTTTTTTATCTAAATATGAATTAGCCTCTGTTTTTGTATAAGCAACGTCTGTTATACCAGCTAAATGATGAACTACATCGGCATCAAAAAGATGTTTTTTTAAAAATGATTCATCTAATATTTCTCCCTGAATGAATTCTATATTCCAATCAATAAGTTGTTTAACTCTTTGAGATATAAACCTATTGTCTATTGCTATAATTTTATTTCTCCAACTTTCGCCAGAATAAATTTTTGATATTTCTGTACCTAAATACCCCAAAGCACCAAGTATAACAATTTTTTTCACTTTAAATTCTAATAATATTTTATAATTTTTATAAAACTGTTTAATAATATTAATGTTAAGATATACAAGCTAAATTGCAATTATTGTTTAAGATAATTTAAAAAATTTTAAAAATGCATGGTTTTATTATGGGTATTATGAAAAATAAAAATTTAAATGAAGCATCATAAATCTGTTCACGCTATAATATTATTTAAAGGTAAATATTTTATACAAAAAAGAGATAATAAAAAAAATATTCATTTTCCAAATTTTTGGGGTTTGTTTGGAGGAAAAATAAAGAATAATGAATTAAAAATAGATGCTATCATAAGAGAAATTAAAGAAGAAACAAATCTTAAAATAAATAAACCGAAAAAAAATTTAAATTTC
>NZ_CVSU01000025.1 GCF_001180205.1 Candidatus Pelagibacter communis
AAAACAGAAGAAGACAAAATTAATAAAAAAAAAAATTTAATATCTAAGGAAGAATTTCAAAAAGAGATAAATAAACTTCGTATTAAACTTAATGAATTTAATACAAATAAAGATTTGATGTCTAATAGTTTTAAAATTATGAAAAGTAAAGAATTAGAAAATCTTTTCAAAGTTATTAATCCTGTTATCCAAAATTATATGAATGAAAATTCTGTACAAATTTTGCTCAATAGCAAAAATATATTTATGGGTAAAAAAGAAATTGATTTAACAAAGCAATTAATAGATGAAATAAATAAACAAGTTAAATAATAATGACAAAATTGAATAAACAACAAATAATCGAGCTTCTGCCTCATAGAGAACCAATGCTACTTATTGATGAGCTTTATGATATTAAAAAACTAACTTCTGCAACAGCAGTTGTTAATGTCAAAAAAGATAGTTTTTTTGTTCAAGGGCATTTTCCAGGTAATCCCGTTATGCCCGGTGTGTTAATAGTCGAGTCTTTTGGTCAAGCAGCAGCAGCACTTACAGCCAATGGTTTAGATAAAGCTACCTATGAAAACAAGTTGGTTTTCTTAATGGGTGTGGAGAAAGCTAGATTTAGAAACCCTGTTATACCTGACTGTGAACTAATTCTCAAAATTGAAGCAATTAGATCTCATGGTAAAGTTTGGAAGTACAAAGGTGAGGCTTTTGTTAATGATAAGAAAATGGCTGATGCAATTTGGTCAGCTACGATTGTAGATAAGAAATAAATAGCAATAAATATTGATAACTTATTTAAAATTGCTTTGGTAAAAGCAACTATGTCTAATCCTTTTTTTAAAAATCATGGTCCATTTAAAATCTCAGAAATTGTAAATTCTTTAAACATAAATATTGATAATTTACACTATAAGAAAGATATCCATGATATTAAAGATCTTGCTTCATCTACTAAAAATGACATAACTTTTTTTCATTCAAAAAAATATAAAGATGTTGCAAAAAAAACTAAAGCTTCATTTTGTTTAACCACAGAAGTTTTAAAAACAGAATTACCTAAAAGTTGTTTACCTTTGGTTGTTGACAATGTTTTAGTTTGCACTTCAAAAATTACATCAATTTTTTATCCAGATTCCATAAATGATATTTTTGATGATACAGTATCCTTAATTGATGATACTAATTTTAAGAATAAAGTTAATTATGGTAAAAATGTTTTAATTGGAAATAATGTTTCTATAGGAAACAATTGTAAAATTGGACACAACACAATTATAGAAAAAAATGTTATCATTGGGGATGATTGTTTTATTGGATCAAATAATGTTATTAGAAATACATTAGTAAAAAATAATGTTAAAATATTAGATAATTGTATAATAGGTAAACACGGTTTTGGTTTTTTTCCTATTAAAAATAAGAATTTAAGATACCCACATATTGGAATAGTTATAGTTGAAGATAATTGTGAAATTGGTTGTGGTTCCACTATCGATAGAGGATCAATGTCAAACACAATAATTGGTAAAAACACATATTTAGACAATCAAATACACATAGCTCATAATGTTAAAATTGGTGAAAATTCAATTATAGCTGGTCAAGTAGGGATAGCTGGAAGTTCCATAATTGGTAATAATGTTAAAATTGGTGGTCAAGCAGGTATATCGGGACATCTTAAAATTGGAAACAATGTTGAAATTGGAGGTGGTTCTGGAGTAATTAGAGATATTCCTGATAACACTAAAGTAATGGGCTATCCAGCAAAAAATATTAGAGAATTTTTAAGAGATAATAAATGATACACAAAACAGCTATAATTGACTCTAATGCTAAAATTTCTAAAGACGTAAGTATCGGCCCTTATACTGTTATTGGTCCAAATGTTGAAATAGGTGAGGAAACAGAAATTAAATCACATGTTAATATTACAGGGAATACTAGAATTGGAAAAAATAATATAATTTATCCATTTGCGTCAATAGGTAATGACCCTCAAGATCTTAAATTTCAAGGTGAAGAAACTAAATTAGAGATTGGTCATAATAATAAAATAAGAGAATATGTTACTATTAACCCTGGAACACGAGGCGGTGGCGGATTAACAAAAGTTGGAAATAATTGTTTGTTTATGGTTTCTGCACATATTGCTCATGATTGCTTTGTTGGAAGCAATGTAATACTAGCCAACAATGTACCACTTGGAGGTCATGCCCACATTGATGATGGTGCTATTATTGGTGGCAATTCAGCAGTTCAACAATTCACAAGAGTAGGTAAATCGGCAATGATTGGAGGCATGTGTGGTGTTGTAAGAGATATAATTCCATATGGCATTGCACATGGAAATAGAAGTATTTTACAAGGATTGAATTTAATAGGTTTAAGAAGAAAAAATATTCCAAATAAAGAAATAATGATTTTAACCGATGCTTATAAAGAAATATTTAAAAATGAAAATTTAACAGAAAATTTAAACAATCTATCAAAAGATTTTAAGAGTAATGAACTAGTAGCAGAAGTTGTTGGATTTATAGAAAAGGATAAAAAAAGACCAATATGTACACCGTTTTCAAAATAAAATGATAGGATTGTTTTTAGGTGATACTGATTTTTCAGAAATAGTTTTAAAAAAAATAAAAACAAAAAAAATTAAATATTTCATAATAGATTTTTCAAAAAGAAATAGATTTAAGAAAGATAAGAATTCATTCAGAATAAGTATTGGAAAATTTGGAACAATTATAAATTTAATTAAACAAAAAAAATGTAAAAAAGTTTTATTTGCAGGTAGGATCGCAAAACCAAATTTTTCATCTTTACGATTAGATTTTAAAGGTATTTATTATATGCCAAGTGTAATCAGAGCCGCTAAGATAGGTGATGCAGCTATAATTAAATCAATTATAGAAATTTTAAGTAATGAAGGAATAAAAGTCATTAGCTCAATATTTTTTAATCCTGAATTATCTTTAAAGAAAGGTTGTTACACGAAACTAAAGCCAAATCATCAAGATTTAATATCAATTAAAAAAGGAAAATTTTTTTTTAATCAAACAAAAAGTTTAGACCACATCCAAGCGCTAGTAGTTAAAGGAGATAAAATTTTAGCTAAAGAAGGTAAAGAGGGAACAAAAAAAATGTTATCAACATTAAAGAAAAAATCAGATGGTATCTTAATTAAATTACCAAAAAAGAAGCAAGATTTGAGAATGGACCTTCCAACAATTGGTTTACAAACCTTTAAGGATGCTAAAAAATGTGGATTACGTGGTGTGGTTTTACAATCTAAAAAGAATATTTTTCTAGATAAACTCAATTGCATTAAATTTGCTAATAAGAACAATATATTTATCAATATTATATGAAAAAAATATTCATACTCACAGGCGAGCCTTCTGGAGACAAGTTAGCTTCAACAGTTATTTCTAAGTTAAAGTCTCAAATTCCTAATATTGAATATTCATCTGTTGGTGGAGATCATTTAAAAAAATTAGGAATTAAAAGTATTTTTAATTTAAATGAAATAACCTATCTGGGTTTTACTAGTATTTTATTAAATATATTTAAAATTAGAAATAAAATTAACCACACTGTTAATGAAATAATAAAATTTAACCCTGATATATTATTTTCTGTTGATAGCCCTGATTTTACTATGCGTGTCGCCGAAAGAGTAAAAAAAATTAATAATAATATTAAAATAATTCATTATGTAGCTCCACAAGTTTGGATATGGCGAAAAAATAGAGTAAAAAAAATTAAAAAATATATCGATCATATTCTTCTATTATTTGACTTTGAAAAAAAATATTTTGAAGAAGAAAATATTAAAAATACTTTCGTTGGACACCCATTAATTGAGAATAATCAAGATAACAAAAAAATTGTTGAAAATATAATTCCTAAAGATAAAAAAATTATATCAATTTTCCCTGGAAGTAGAAAATCTGAAACAGACGTATTATTAAACATTTTAATTGATTTTATAAAGCTAATGAACAATAGACATAATGATTTTTATTTTTACTTTCATGCAACTGATGAAAATAAAAATTTAATTTTGTCGGAAATTAAAAAATTTAATTTTGAGAATGTAGATGTGGTTTCAGATGAAGGTATTAAATCTAAAATTTTATCTAATTCAGTTTTCGCTGTATCTAAGTCTGGTACAGTTTCACTACAAATTTCAAGCTCAAACATACCTTCTATAATAATTTATAAACTCAGTTTTATTAATTTTTTGATATTTAAAATGTTAGTTAACGTTAAATTTGCAAATATAATCAATATTATCAATAATCGTGAAGTCATTCCTGAATTATTACAAAGTGAATGTAATGCTGACGAAATTTATAGATCTGTAATTTATCTTTTAAAAAACCCTAACCTTATCAAAAAACAATTATCTGTTTGTTCAAAAACATTAGATGGAATAAGATCTAAAACATCTTCATCTGAAGAGGCTTGTCTAGTTTTAAGAAATTATCTTATCCAGCCTAATTAACACCTCTTCTTTGCCAAGAGCTATAACTATATCATATAAACCAGGACCAAATTTTGACCCAGTCAAAGCAATCCGTATAGGCTGACCAACTCCCTTAAAATTTGTATCATTTTTTTTAATCAAATTATTTACTACAGGCTCTAAACTCTCCTTATTTATATTTGATATAAGTGATAATTCTTTAATAAATTCTGAAATAATTTTTTTTGCTTTATCATCAATCAATTTGAAATCATCCTTATTGAAGTTAACTTCATCATTGATGATAAACTTTGCATTATTATATATATCTTCTAATGTTTTAGCTTTATTTTTTAAAAAAGATAATGAGGATTTAATTTTTGTTTCTTTATCACTTTTAATTTCTTCTTTATAAATTTTGCAATATTCAAATAGATTTTGATAAAGATCGTTCTCATCGATTGTTTTTATATAGTGCTCATTCAGTGATAATATTCTGCTAATGTCTAGTTTTGATGGTGATTTACCAATACCCTCTAAATTAAAGCACTTAATACTCTCATCCAGAGTAAATATTTCTTTGTCTTGATATGACCATCCAAGTCTAAGTAAATAGTTTCTTAATGCATCAGGCATTATACCTATTTTTGAGTAATCATCCAAAGTCGAGGCATTATCTCTTTTTGACAGTTTTTTACCTTCAATTGTATGAATTAATGGAATGTGCGCAAATTCAGGAACATCCCAACCCATTGCTTGATATATTTGTATTTGTTTAAAAGTATTTATCTTGTGATCATCTCCTCTAATTATATGTGTCATTCTCATTTGATGATCGTCAACGGTTGCAGAAAGATTGTAAGTCGGCGTTCCATCGTTTCTTAAAATTATAAAATCTTCTATTGTATTATTTTCAATTTCAATATCTCCTTGGACTAAATCTTTAAGTTTAGAATTTCCATTTATTTTACTTTTAAATCTAATCACGGGTTTAATATCTTTAGGAACATCTTTTTCATCAGAATCTCTCCATTTTCTATTATAAATATATGGCATCTTTTTTTGCCTAGCTCTTTTTTTTTGTTCCTCTATCTCTTCAGCAGAGCAGTAGCATTTATATGCGTTACCTTTTTTTAATAATTCATTAGCAATTTTAATGTGATCTTCTATTTTTTGTGACTGAATATATTCTTCACCATCATGTTCAATTCCTATCCACTTTAATGATTTAATAATTTGTATTTTATATTCTTCTTTTGATCTTTCTTTGTCAGTATCTTCAATTCTTAGGTGAAAAGTTCCTTTTTGATTTTTAGAGAACAACCAATTAAATAAGGCAGTTCTAACCCCTCCAATATGAAGAGCTCCAGTAGGGGATGGAGCAAAACGTGTTGCTACTTTAGACATCAATGTTGTTTAGACTATTTTTTTAGAAGTTTCTATATAAAGATACTAAAACTCCTTGAACTTTTACTCTATCAGGTCCAAAAATCTTAGTTTCATAGTTTCTATTAGCACTTTCAAGCGCCACAACTTTACCTTTTTTTCGAATTCTTTTTAACATCGCTTCATGCTCATCTATTAATGCAACAACAATTTTACCATTATCAGCAGTATCTGTTCTTTTAATAATAACAGTATCACCTTCATGAATACCTGCATCTATCATGGAGTCACCTTGAACTTTTAATCCAAAGTAATCACCATTTTTTTCTAAATTATTTGGTAGTGGAATTCTAGATACCTCATTTTGTATTGCTTCAACAGGTGTTCCAGCTGCAATTTTTCCAAGCACTGGTACTTCTACTTCATCTGAAACAGTTTGTTCTTCATCTAATCCACCTTTAATCACACTAGGTGAAAAGCTATTATAAATATCATTGGCAGAAGCTGTTTCTGGCAATTTAACTACCTCTAAAGCTCTTGCTTTGTGAGCTAATCTTTTTATAAAACCTCTTTCTTCTAAAGCACTAATCAATCTATGAATACCTGATTTAGATTTTAAATTAAGAGACTGTTTCATCTCTTCATATGAAGGAGATACGCCAGAACTTCTCAACTTTTTGTTGATAAATAAAAGTAGGTTTTTTTGTTTTTTTGTTAGCATAAGAACAAATATCGTACAAACAATGTTCTATAAAAGTTCTTTTAAATTAACAATACTAAAAAAAACTAGTAAAATAGGGCTTTATTTGTCTATAAAACTGAAAATATAGAATTTTTATCTAAGTTTTTCAAAAGTGATTCACCAATTAAAAAAGTGTTAATTGATGTTTTGTTATTAAGCTCTAATAGCTCTTCTTTATTCTTAATTCCACTTTCAGATATTAAAGGACCTTTGTGACTTTTTACAACATCATAAATATCATAAGTTGTATTTATATCAGTTTTAAGTGTTTTTAAATTTCTATTGTTTATTCCAATTAATGCATCTTTAAAATTTAATGCTTTTTTAGCTTCTTCCACCGTATGAACTTCAACTATAACCGACATATTGTATTTCGTAGCTTCATCATATAATTCAGAAGCAAGATCATCTGAAACCCCAGCTAAAATAATTAAAATAGCATCAGCGCCATAACTTTTTGCCAAAGGTATTTGAAATTTATCGATAAAAAAATCCTTACACAATATAGGTAAATTTATTTTATCTTTTATTTTTCTTATGTGAATTAAATTTCCTAAAAAATAATCTTCTTCTGTTAAAACTGAAAGACAAGTTGCCTTATTATTTAAATAAATCTGAGCAATATCTACAGGATTATAATCGTCAATTATTATACCCGCTGAAGGACTTGCTTTTTTAATTTCAGCAATAATTGAAGTTTTATTATTTTTTATATTATTTTCTATTTTCTCTTTAAAATTAATAAAGCTGTTGTTTTTATTAATTAATTCATCCAAAATTTTAAGATCTAGAGATTTTTTTAATTTATCAACTTTTTCAATTTTCTTTTGAATGATATTTTGAAGTATATTTTCAGACATTTTGAATTTTTTCTAGATGTAAAAAAGTTTTTCCAGAAAGGATAAATTCTCTTGTGTAATTATATGCTTCAGAAAAGTCTGAAAATTTTTCTCCAACAATTAAACCTGCTGCAGCATTTAAACAAACTGCTTTTGAAAAGTCATTATCTTTACCTTTAAAAATTTCAATCATCTTATCAGCATTAAATTTTGCATCATCACCCACTAGATTTTGAAAATTATCTGCATTAACCCCTAAAGCATTTGGATCTATTTTTATTTCAGATATTTGACCATCTTTTAATTGAATAACATTAGTGATTGTATATGGAGATATTTCATCTAATCCATCCTCGCTATTTACTATCCAAGCAAATTTTAAATTTAAATTTTTAAGTCCTTCAGCAAAAATTTTTAATAATTTTTTATCAAAAACTCCTACAACTTGTCTCTCTGCAAGTGCTGGATTACTTAATGGACCAATCATATTAAAAATGGTTCTTTTTCCAATTTTTTTTCTTACGGGTCCTACAAATCTCATCGCACTATGATAATTTGGTGCAAACATAAAACCAAAATTGTTGGTATTAATTTCTTTTTCTATATCCTCAGGTTCTAAATCAATTTTAATTTTAAGAGCTTCTAAAACATCACCGGACCCACATTTCGAGGAAACAGCTTTATTACCATGCTTAGCAACTTTTGTACCCATACTAGCTAAAAGTAGGGCAGAAGCAGTTGAAATATTGAGGGTATTCATACCATCACCGCCAGTACCACAAGTATCAATACAATCACTTACATTTACTCGTTTTGATTTTTCTCTAAGAACAAAAACTCCACCTGCTATTTCATCTGAAACTTCACCTTTTTCAGATAGTAAAGTTAAAAAGTCAAAAATTTCATCATCACTGGCTTTTCCTGTCATTAATATTTCAAAAGCAGTTTTACTTTCTTTAAAAGTTAAATTTTGTTTATTTTTAAGTTTTTCTAAAATTTGATCCATAAATTTAATTATTAATAAAGTTTTTAAGAATTTTCATTCCAAACTTAGTTTTAATACTTTCAGGATGGAATTGTACACCATGAATATTAAATTTTTTATGTTGAACACCCATTATAATTCCATCTTCAGTCTCTGCTGTAATCTCTAGCTCTTTTGATAAGGTTTTTTTATCAATTACCAAACTATGGTATCTAGTAGCTTCAAATCTATTTGGGAGGTTTTTTAAAATACCAATTTTTTTAGATTTTATTTTGCTTGTTTTACCGTGCATTAACTTTCTTGCTTGGACAATTTTTGATCCAAAAACTTGTCCGATTATCTGATGACCCAAACATACTCCCAAAAAAGGCAATTCTTTGTATAATGATTTCAATATTTTAATACAATTACCAGATTGATTTGGGTTGCCTGGTCCTGGTGAAATAACAATTTTATCATATTTCTTTTTAATGATTTCTTTAGAATTAATTTTATCATTTCTAACTACGTCAACATTAACATTTAATGAGGAGATGTAGTGATACAAATTAAAAGTAAAACTATCGTAATTATCTATTAATAATACTTTCATTATTTTAAAGCATTAATTAAAGCTTTCGCTTTATTAACTGTTTCCTCGTATTCATTTTTGGGTTTACTATCTGCAACTATACCTGCACCTGCTTGTACATAAAATTTTTTATTTTTAGCAACTGCGGTTCTTAAGGCTATACATGTATCAAATTCTCCATTTGCAGCGAAATATCCAATTCCACCTGCATAAACTTTTCTTTTTGTTTTTTCTAATTCATCTATAATTTCCATAGCTCTAATCTTTGGAGCTCCAGAAACAGTACCTGCTGGAAAACCAGCTAAGAGCGATTTAAATTTTGAAAATTTTTTATTATATTCCCCAACTACATTTGAGACTATATGCATTACATGAGAATATCTCTCAATAATGAAGTTTTCTGTAACTCTTACCGAATTTATCTTTGAGACTTTACCAGCATCATTTCTGCCCAAATCAAGTAACATCAAATGCTCTGAAAGTTCTTTTTTATCTTTAAGAAGATCTTTTTCATAAAACAGATCTTCTTTTTTAGTTTTACCCCTTGGTCTGGTTCCTGCAATTGGTCTTACAGTAATTTTATTATCCCTAAGTCTCACAAGTATTTCAGGACTTGCGCCAATTATTTGAAAATCATCAAAATTGAAGAAAAACATAAAAGGAGAAGGGTTTGTTACTCTTAGTTTTTTATAAATATCTAATGGTTTCTTTGTTAATTTTGCCTCAAATCTTTGGCTTAAAACAACCTGAAAAATATCTCCTAATTTAATATATTTTTTTGCCTTATTAACCATTGATAAAAATTTATTTTTTGAAGTGTTAGATTTCACTTTTATATTTTTTGATTTTTGAATTATTTTTTTATCAATATTTTTGATTGATGACTGAATGAGTAATTTAAACAAATCAGATTTAATTTCTTCAAATTTATTTTTATAGTTTTTAATTTTTTCATCTTTAAAAATATTAGATATGTAAAAAATTTCTTTTTTTAAATTATCATGAATGACTAAAGTTCTTGGACGAAGAAGCCTTACATCTGGCAAATTAAGATCGTTTTTACAATTATTTGGAATTTTTTCTATGTATCTAATTGAGTCATAAGAAAAATACCCAGAGATTAATGAGCAAATGTTAGGTAAATTTTTGGGAGTTTCAAACTTGAAATCTTCAATTATTTTTTCAATTAATTTATCTGGTTTATCATTTAA
The DNA here is from genome assembly GCF_001180205.1 of Candidatus Pelagibacter communis. Taxonomy (GTDB): domain Bacteria; phylum Pseudomonadota; class Alphaproteobacteria; order Pelagibacterales; family Pelagibacteraceae; genus Pelagibacter; species Pelagibacter ubique_O. The sequence goes on from NZ_CVSU01000025.1 coordinate 10,194, forward strand.
TTTTCTTTTTTTATTTCTTCGAATTAGATAAGAATTATTATTATTAAATTCCCAAATTTTATCAGGATTTTTACCAAATATCGTATATCTACCTTTGATTTTACCTTTTTCTACAGACTCAAATATAAAGCTGTTTTTTTCCTCTAGGAAATTATCAATTAAATTTAATACTTCCTCATCATTTTTTACTTTCTTTTTAGTAAAGATGATTTGATTTTTTTTGCTTCTATGTCGAAACTTAAAATCTTTGAAGCTTCGATTAATAATCATTTGAAATAATTTTTAACTCTATCAATAGTTTTTTGATTTAATTGAACTTGATATTTATCATTAAGTAATTGATCATACGATTGTAAGATACTTTTTCTATTATTTGTATTTTGGCTATTTACAAATTTAAGATATTTTTCATCGGTTTTGTTAAATGAATTTTTATTTGTTCTAGTAATTTTTACTAAATAAATTTTATCTTCTTTGTTTACTAGTGCAAAAGAGTTTACAGGTAACGCATAAAGCATTTTTACTGAATTAATATCAATGAGGTTGTCGTCTTCTATAGAATTAATAGAAGAATATTCCTTGTTTGATCCTGCTAGTTCTTCAAATCTTGAATTATCGAATTTCTTTTTTTGAATTTCTTCAATAATTTCTTTATTGTAATCAAATTTACCTTTTTGATAAATAAACTCAACTATTTCTTCTTTAATGATTTCATCATTTAAATCTGGGGCTCGATCATATTGATTACTAATATTATAAAGTAAAAAGTTGTCACCACTTTCTATCAAGTCTATTTTTGATGCTTTCTTAGAATAAATAAGATCTTCATTAATTTGTTTATTAGAGCTAGGTGCAAACTCATTTACTTCAATAATTTCAACATCTATATCTTCTAATATATTTTCAAATGTAATCCCTTGAGAAATTTTGTTCTCAACTGAATCAATTTCATCAAAAAATTCTTGATTGAATTCTTCAATTCCAATTAGATTTTTTGGATTTAAAATTGTATACTTAAAATCTATATATTCTTTTTTTAATTGATCTTTATTTTCATCAATAAATGCTTCAATTTCATTTGTTGTGTAATCATTTTTTGTTTTATACAGATTTTCCATATCAAAATACTCAATATCCAAAGATTTATTATTTTCTTCAAACTTTTTTTCTATCAAAAAATTTGGTGTTATTGTTCCAGCACCAATAAAATCAAATAAATGTTTCTGTAATTCTCTATTTTTTAATTGCAATTCAAACATTGCAGCTGACAAGTTGTTGGAGAGTAAAAATTTTTCATATTTAATTCTTTGAAAAGTACCGTTTTCATCATGGAAATTTTTATTTTCTTTAATGTTTTTAAGTATGGTTCTCTCATTAATTGAAAGATCAAAGTCTTTAATTTCTAAATCAATCAATGTAGTTGAAATTAATCCTGATAACAATTCCTCAATAATATTGTTATCTAAATTATCTCGAATAGCTTCTTGTGAAATTCCACTTTGATTCACATAGTCAATAAAATCTTGGGTTGTTACATTTGTTTTATTTATTTTTGCAATATTGTTTTGATTGTTTGTACTAAACCCACCGCCAAAACCACCAAAACCAAAAGCGATGATGATTATGACAATTAACACCAATCCACCAAGTTGTTTCCAGCCTAAGTTTTTTAATTTCTCAATCATAGCGTTATAAATTTATTGATCTGTAAAAAACAAATCTATAGATTAAAAAGTCAATTATGACAAATAAATATATGTATTTTGTAGCTAATTGGAAAATGTTTGGTGATTTAAGAACTCTAAATTCGCTTGATAAAGTAATAAAGTTTTCAAAAAATAATAAAAAAAATAAGTTTAAAATAGTTTATTGCCCACCAAATACATTAATTCGTCCATTATCGAGAAGACTTAAAAAAACAAAAATAGAGGTTGGTGCCCAAAACTGTCATCACAGCTATGACTACGGTGCGCACACTGGCCAAGTAAATTCTACTATGCTTAAAAATGTTGGAGCAAAGTATGTTATTTTGGGACACTCAGAAAATAGACAACTAGGTGAGAAAGATAATTTAATTAATTTAAAAATAAAAAGTTCAATTAAAACAGGTCTCAAAATTATACTTTGTATTGGCGAAACCCTGAAAGAAAGAAGACAAAATAAAACTAATCAAATTTTAAAAAGACAAATTGAAAAAGGATTAAAATCCATAAAGAATAAATCCAAAATTATTATAGCCTATGAACCGGTATGGTCTATTGGCAAAGGTGTAATTCCAAAAGAAGCTGATTTAAACAAAGCTATTTCATTTATTAAAAGTAGATTTGTAAAAAAATATCCTAAAATTCTATATGGTGGATCTGTAAATGCTAATAACTTAAGTGTATTAAAAAAAATTCCCAACATTGACGGTTTTTTGATTGGAGGCGCATCGCAAAACCCAAAAAAATTTATTGATATAATCAAAAAAACCATTAATTAGACCCACATGGAAACTTTATTATTAGTAATCAACATCATACTTGCAGTTATTCTAGTTCTTTTAGTTTTATTCCAAAAATCAGAAGGAGGTGCTCTTGGTATTGGAGTTTCTCAAGAAAATTTTATGCTCTCTAGATCAGCAGGCAGTTTTATGACAAAAGCCACTGCAATCGTGGCAACACTTTTTATTATTTGCAGTCTAGCTCTAACAATAATTTCAAGAGCAGAACTTACTCCTACGGGGTCTGTATTGGATACAGTTGAGGAAAAAACTGAAGACACGCCTTCAATTCCAGAAAATAATTAATTAATCCTTTTCAATTCATTTTTTATTCGCTATAAGATACTTCCATGGCGCGATATATATTTGTCACTGGCGGCGTGGTTTCCTCTCTTGGTAAAGGTCTATCTTCTGCATCACTTGCTTATTTATTACAATCAAGAGGTTACAAAGTTCGTTTAAGAAAATTAGACCCATATTTAAATGTCGATCCAGGAACAATGAGTCCGTTTCAACATGGTGAAGTTTTTGTAACAGACGATGGAGCTGAAACAGATTTAGATTTAGGTCACTATGAAAGATTTTCTGGCGTTACTGCAAAGAAAACTGATAACATTACAACTGGAAAAATTTATAGTGATGTTCTTAGAAAAGAGAGAAAAGGTCAGTATTTAGGTAAGACAGTTCAAGTTATTCCTCATATCACAGATAGAATTAAAGAATTTATAAAACACGATACTCACAAAGAAGATTTTGTCATTTGTGAAATAGGAGGAATAGTAGGTGATATAGAAAGTTTACCATTTGTAGAAGCTATAAGACAATTTTCCAATGATATTGGCAAAAAAAATGCATTATTTATTCATTTAACTTTAGTTCCTTATTTAAAAGCATCGGATGAAATAAAAACAAAACCAACCCAACATTCAGTTAAAGAATTAAGAAGCATTGGTATTCAACCTGATATAATTATTTGTAGATCAGAAAGACCTATTCCTTTAGACCATAGAAAAAAAATATCTTTGTTTTGTAATGTTGATATCAAAAATGTAATTGAAACTGTTGATGTTAAAACTATTTATGAGGCTCCGATTAGTTTTTTTAATCAAAAATTAGATATTCAAGTTTTAAATTATTTTAAATTAAAATCAAAAAAACCCGCAAATCTGAATCCTTGGAAAAAAATAACTCAAATTACTCTTAATACTAAAAGACATGTTAACATCGCAATTATTGGTAAATACGTTGAATTAAAAGATGCTTATAAATCTTTAGATGAAGCACTTACTCATGGAGGAATATCCAATAATCTTAAAGTTAATTTGGTTAGAATAGATTCTGAAAAATTAAAAGTTTCAGAGATTAAAAATAAACTTAAAAATGTTTCAGGAATTCTAATTCCAGGTGGTTTTGGCAAAAGGGGAACTGAGGGTAAAATTGAAGCAATAAGGTATGCAAGAATAAATAAAATTCCATTCCTTGGAATTTGTTATGGAATGCAAATGGCAATAATTGAATTTGCTAGAAATCAATTAAAGATTAAAAAAGCAACTTCTTCTGAGTTTGATAAAGGCGGTGTTCAAATTATCGGCTTGATGCATGAATGGGAGAAGAGTGGTAGAAAAGTTAAAGGAACAGATAAAGACTTAGGAGGCACCATGAGACTTGGTTCTTATGATGCAATTTTAAAAGATAAATCTAAAATTAGAGATATTTATAAGTCCAGATTAATCAAAGAGAGACATAGACATAGATATGAAGTGGATATTTCATATAAAGAAAAGTTTGAGAAGAAAGGGTTAATATTTTCAGGTTTATCTCCAGATCATAAGCTTCCAGAGATAATAGAACTTAAAAATCATCCTTGGTTTATAGGAGTTCAGTTCCATCCTGAATTTAAATCTAGACCTTTGAACCCGCATCCTTTATTCTCTTCTTTTATCAAAGCAGCAAAAAATCAAAAATGAGTGCGATTAAAGTAAATTGTGAAAATATAGAAATTTCAAACAACAATAAGATTTGCATTATTGCAGGTCCATGTCAGTTAGAGACAGAACAACATGCACTCGATATGGCTGGAAAAATTAAGGAAATTACTTCGAAATTTGGCCTTGGATTTATTTACAAAACCTCATTTGATAAAGCAAACAGAACAAGTTTAAAAGGTAAAAGGGGAGCAGGATTAGATGCATCACTTCCCGTATTTGATAAAATTAAAAAGGAGTTGAATGTCCCTATTTTAACAGACATTCATAATGCTGAACAATGCGAAATTGTTTCAAAACATGTTGATGTTTTACAAATACCAGCTTTTTTATGTCGACAAACAGACTTATTAATTGCTGCAGCTAAAACAAATAAAATTATTAATGTAAAAAAAGGTCAGTTCTTAGCACCGTGGGATATGGAGAATGTTACAAAGAAAATTTCAGAGTCTGGAAATGAAAAAATATTAGTAACTGAAAGAGGTGCAAGTTTTGGATACAACACTTTAGTTTCTGACATGAGGTCATTACCTATAATGGCAAAAAATGGTTATCCAGTAATTTTTGATGCAACACATTCAGTTCAACAGCCGGGTGGACAAGGAGATTCTTCTGGTGGTCAAAGAGAATTTGTAGAATATTTAGCAAGAGCAGCAGTAGCTGTTGGAGTTGCTGGTGTATTTATTGAAACGCATCAAGATCCTGACAATGCACCTTCCGATGGACCAAACATGGTAGCATTGAATAAATTAGAGAATCTATTAAAACAATTACACGATATAGATAATCTAATAAAAAAATAGTGAGTAAAATTTTAAAAGTAAAAGCACGTCAAATTTTTGACAGCAGAGGAAATCCAACAGTAGAGGCTGAGGTTTATATTAAAAATAATAGCGCATCCGCTATCTGCCCTTCAGGTGCTTCCACAGGAACTTTCGAAGCTTTTGAAAAAAGAGATAAAAATAATAAACGTTATTTAGGAAAAAGTGTTTTAAATGCAGTTAACTTAGTTAATACAAAGATTTCAAAAAAATTAAAAGGGCAAAGTATCCATAATCAAGAAAGAGTTGATGCTTTGTTAATTAACTTGGATGGTACAAGACAAAAAACAAACTTAGGAGCTAATGCGATGTTAGCTGTTTCTATGGCTGTAAAAAAATTGTCTGCAAAAGCAAAAAAATTACCTTTGTATAAAACATTTTTTCAAAAAAATAACTTTCAATTACCTTATCCATTAATGAACATTATTAATGGTGGAGCACATGCAAATAATGGTCTTAGAATTCAAGAGTTTATGATTAGACCTGATCGAGCAAAAAACTTTTCTGAGGCTATGAGAATTTGTTTTGTAGTCATTAAAAACTTGAGTAAATTAATTAAAGATAAAGGTCTATCAACCTCTGTAGGTGATGAAGGTGGGTTTGCACCCATGATCAGTAGTAATAATCAAGCACTAGATTTGATTGTAACTGCAATAAGAAAATCAGGATTTATTAACGGTAAAGATGTTTCTATTTGTCTAGATGTGGCAGCTAATGAATTATATAAAAAGAAAAAATACTCTATTCATTCAAAAAGTTACATTTCAGTAGATAAATCCATTAAAGAATATCAAAAAATTATTAAAAAATATAATATCAAGTCTATTGAGGATCCATTTGCTGAAAATGATTGGTTGGCATGGAACAAATTAATGAAATCAATAAAAAAAGTTCAGATCGTAGGAGATGACTTGTATGTAACAAATCTTGAAAGATTAAAGAAAGGTTTCCTAAATATTTCCTCTAATTCTATCTTAATTAAGCTAAATCAAATTGGTACCGTCTCAGAAACCTTAGATGTAATTAAATTTGCTCAAACCATTGGATATAAAACAATTATATCTCACCGATCAGGCGATAGTGAAGATACTTTTATTGCTGATTTAGCGGTGGGCACTAATTCAAATCAAATTAAAACTGGATCTTTAGCTAGATCTGAAAGGGTCGCAAAATATAATCAATTAATTCGTATTGAAGAAGAACTTGGAAAAAAAGCGAGGATGAATAAGATCAATTAATGCTTAGATTAATAAAAAAAAATTATTTTTTATTAATATCTATTTTTCTTATTTTCTATTTCGGTTTTAATTTAGTATCTGGGGAAAGAGGTCTTTTTTCTTATATAGAAAAAAAAGAGGTTTTGTCTAACTTGAAAAAAGAAGAATTGTCCTTAACTAGTAAAATAGAAGATATGGATCATAAAAATTCACTTTTAAGCACTAATTTAGATCTTGATTATATAGAGATTTTAATTAGAGAAAGATTCTTATTTGGAAAAAAGAATGAAACAATTTATATAATAAAAAAAAATGACAACTAAAATTAGACATCCTGAAAAAGTTAATAAACCCATTAATCCAATTAAAAAAAAACCAGATTGGATAAGATCAAAATTATCAAACAGTAGAGAGTTTTTTTTAACTAAAACAGTAGTAAATCAAAATAACTTAGTCACAGTATGTCAGGAAGCTAATTGTCCAAATATAACAGAATGTTGGAGTAAGAGACACGCAACATTTATGATTATGGGAGACACATGTACGAGAGCATGTGCTTTTTGTGATGTAAAGACTGGGAAACCTGAAAGCATAGATCCATTCGAGCCTTACAAAATATCAAACGCTGTTAAAAAATTAAATTTAAAACATGTTGTTATCACCTCAGTAGATAGAGATGATCTTGATGACGGTGGATCTAATCATTTTTATGAAGTAATACAAGCTACACGTAAAAAAAATCCAAAAACATCTATTGAAGTTTTAACACCAGACTTTCTTAGAAAAGGTGACGCGTATAAAAAACTTTTAGAGGCTGATTTTGATGTTTTCAATCATAATATAGAGACTGTTCCACGTCTTTATCTTAAAGTAAGACCTGGTGCTAGATATTTTGGATCTTTAGAACTTTTAAAAAATGTTAAAAAATTTAATAAAAAAGTTTTTACAAAATCTGGTTTAATGGTTGGTCTTGGTGAAGATAAGGATGAATTAATTCAGGTAATGGATGATCTAAGATCAGCTGAAGTAGATTTTTTAACTATTGGTCAATATCTACAACCATCCCCAAAACACCATCCTCTAAGTAGATATTACCACCCTGATGAATTTAAAGATTTAGAAAATATTGCTAAAACCAAAGGCTTCTTGTTAGTTTCTTCATCGCCTCTAACCAGATCTTCGTATCATGCTGATGAAGATTTTGCGAAACTTAAAGAAAAAAGATTACAAAACAATTAATGCCAAAAGCATCAGTTACGAGATTAATTGATAATAGAAAAGATAAACTTATAGAGTTCGTTTTAGATATTGAAAAATACCCAGAATTTATTCCTTTCTGTCACAATTCAAAAGTTTATGAGAGAAGTGATAACGGGGATACCATAAATATAATTGCTGACCTTACAATAGGTAAGGGTCCTTTTAAGGATACATTTAAAAGTGACGTTAAATTAGATAAAAAAAATGATCATATTCATGTTGTTAATTTAGGTGGACCATTAAACCATTTAGAAAACAACTGGAAATTTATTGAGATAGGAAATGATACTGAAGGTTATAAAACAGAAGTTTTATTTGATATTGATTTTGAAATTGAAAATAAGTTTTTAAATATTTTAATGAGCAAATCTTTTCAATTTGGCTTGGAAAAGATAGCAGACGCGTTTCAAAAAAGAGCAGAAAGTATTAAATAATTTTACTGATTATCTTAATTACGTTACGAACAGTTAATTTTTGAATTGAATTACGATTTTTTGATTTAAATTTATTTTCTCTAATAAGCAGTGTTTTACCTTTTTTGACCCCAATATAAACAAGGCCAACGGGTTTTTCTTTTGATCCACCTCCTGGTCCAGCAATTCCTGTAATGGAGATGTTGATTTTACTCTTTGAAATTTTAGATAAATTTTGAACCATTGCCTTACAACACTCATGGCTCACTGCACCATATTTTTTTATAATATTTTTATTAACCTTTAATATTTTTATTTTAGCTTGATTAGAGTATGTGGTTAGACCCATTTGAAAATATTTTGACGAATTAGCTAATTTAGTCAAATTATGAGCCAATAATCCACCCGTACAAGACTCAGCTACGGATATATTTAATTTTTTTTTAATTAATTTTTTATGAAGATATTGAATACTCATTAGAATTTTAAACTTATTAAATATATTAATATCATTGAATATAACCCTGCCATTATATCATCCATAATTATTCCAAAATAGTTCTTATGGTTTTTATCAAAGTAACTTACTGGAAAAGGTTTTAGGATGTCAAAAAATCTAAAAAATACAAAAGATAAAATGTAATAAATTTCAATTGAAATACTTATTTGATTAGTTTGATTTAAATATAATAATAAAACTAAAGGCATAGATTGCCCTAAAACTTCATCAATTACTATTTGCCTTGGATCTTTATTTTTAAATTCAGACTCAGAGTCTTTTACAGCATAAAATGAATAAAAAAATAAAATTATAAAAAAAATAATTGAAAATTTAAGATCTGTATAACCTAAGATTTCGTAAGCAATATAAATAAAAACAGTTGTTACAGCAGAGGTTACAGTGCCAGGAATTTTGGTTAAATATCCATAACCAAAGAAAGTGGATAACAAAACATTTATTTTTTTCATTGCGTAATAGAGCAAATAACTTCACAAGCTATTGCTTTTTCCTTTCCAATTAATCCAAGTTTTTCTGCTGTTTTACCTTTAAGATTAATTAATTCTTTATCAATATTTAATAAATTAGATAGAGATTTGATTATTTTATCACGATACTTTGAAACTTTTGGTTGTTCACATATTAAATTTATGTCTAAATTATTTATATAAAAATCATTATTATTTAATATTTCAACAATTGGCTTAAGCATTTTATGGGATCTAATATTTTTATATCTTTTTTGATTATCTGGAAAAAAGGAACCAATATCTTTTTTTCTCATAGCCCCAAGAAGGGAATCGATTATTGAATGAATAATTACATCTCCATCAGAATGTCCTTTAAGTCCTGAGTGATAAGGAATTTTTATACCACCTAAAAAAAGTTTTTTGCCTCTTATTAATCTATGAATATCAAAACCAATACCAAAATAAGTTTTGTTAGTTTTGATATCTTCTTTAAATGTAATTTTATTATTTAAGTTTTCACCTTTTATAAATTTTACTTTTAAATTATTTTCAATAAATAAAGTTGCTTCATCAGTGATTTTATTTTTTTGTTTATTCGAAAGAATATATAAATCTTTAAATTTAAAAGCTTGTGGTGTTTGAGTTAATATTGAATTATTTCTATTTAAATTAAAAAGTTGGTTTTTTACTTTGTATTTAATGGAATCTTTTGAATGTATGAAAGGTACTACAGCTTTATTGTTTTTAAGTGATTTAATCAGATTTCTTAAAAGCTTGATTGTAAAATTTGGTCTAGCAGCATCGTGAATTAGAACATTATTTGGTTTAAATTTCTTTATATATTTTAAAGCTATTAATGAAGAATCAGATCTTTCTTTACCACCTTTTATAATTGATACATTTTTGGGAAATTTATCTTTAATATTTTTTTTATTGTTTACGACCAATATAATTTTTTTAAACAGGTTTGATTTTATTGCTTTTTCTGTAGAATGTTTAAAAAGAGCCTTGTTTTTATAAATATTGAATTGCTTTGGACTTTTTGAATTAAATCTTTTGCTTTGTCCTGATGCTAGTATTATAAAATAATTATTCATTTATATGGTAGTTTTTATATTCAAATGTACGAATTTATTAAAAAAAATATATATCTAATAATATTATTTATTATCACATTATCGATAGGTTTTTTAACCTTTTTAACTTTTATTGATAAAGGATTTATTGAGCTATCAAATCAAAATTTACAAATATTATTAGTTCTAAATATTGTTCTTTTAGTAGCACTTTTCGTTTTTATTTTTATTGAAATTAAGAGCGCAATTAAAAATGATATCGATAAAGATGGTTTAAAATCAAATAAAAAATATATTACATACTTTGGTTTATTTACTTTAATTCCCTCAGTATTAATTTCAATATTTTCACTCTTTTTATTTTCTTTCGCTTTAGAAAAGTATTTTGACAAAAAAGTTACTACAGTTGTTAATAATTCTTATGAGTTAGCAAGAAATTATGTTGAGGAAATTAGAAATAAAATCCAATCTGATATAGTTTTAATAGCTTTTGACACAAATAAAAGTAAAAAATTTCTCAATGATAATCAAAATGAATATAGGAGATTTTTAAATACCCAAAAATTGATAAGAGATGTTGATGAGGTGCATATTATAGATATTAATAAAAAACTTTTATTTTCAACTTTAAATGATGATCAACCATATGTCCCTCCAGTTGATAGAGCTTTAAATTTAGTATTGGATGACGATCGTCCTTTAAAGATTATTAATGCACCTGAAAATATTTCTGCTGCGATAATGAGACTGCAAAATTTTGAAAATAGATTTTTATATGTTGTTAAATATTTAGATAAAGATATTTCAAGGTATTTAACAGAGTCTGAAGAAGCTATTAATTTTTATTATACAGTTGAGGAAAAAAGCACTGGTATTAAAATCTCTTTTGCTATTATTTATATTATAGTTGTTAGTGTTTTATTATTTGTCTCTATATCTATTGCGATCAGATTTTCATCTAGGTTTTTTAGATCTATCAATAATTTAATTCTTGCATCAACATCTATAGGGCAAGGAAATTTTAACGCAAAAGTTCCCGAAGTCAAAACTGATAAAGATTTAGAAACCTTAAATAAAAATTTCAATTTGATGATAGATAGACTGAAAAGTCAGCAAGAAAAGTTAATAATTAATGAAAGACATGAGGCTTGGGGAAGTTTAGCTAGAAAACTTGCTCATGAAATTAAAAATCCACTTACACCAATTCAATTAACTATAGATAGATTGAAAAATAAATATTCAAAACAATTAAATGAAAATGAAACAGAAAATTTTAAAGATAATTTAAAAGTTATAAATAACCAAATAAAACAAATCGAAAAATTAGTAAATGAATTTTCTGACTTTGCAAGAATGCCCAAACCAATATTTAGAGAAAATAATTTAGTAAATATTATAGAGGAAAATATAAATTTGCTCAAAGAATTAGACAATTCTATTGATATTAATTTTAAAAAAGATTTTAATAAAATTTCTTTAGAGAGTGATAAGGAGCAAATAAGTAGAGTATTTTTAAATTTGATTAAAAATTCTATAGAAAGCATCAATCAAAAAGCTCAAAACAACAATAATTTCAGGAAAAAAATTGCTATTGAACTTACAGAAGATGATAGCCACATAATAGTAACTTTAGAAGATAATGGTGTTGGTTTTAGTGAATTAAAAAATAATATTAAAGATATACTTAATCCGTATTTCACAACTAAGAAAAATGGAACAGGTTTAGGATTATCAATAGTTAATAAGATAATTAATGATCACAATGGAAAAATAGACTTTATACCAATTCAGAATGGTGCAAAAATTAATATTACATTTATAAAATAATAATGAGTGAAGAAATTTTAATTGTAGACGATAACGCTGATATCAGAAATATAATTAATGAATTAATTATAGATGCTGGTTATAAAACTAGATTAGCTGCAAATTATAACCAAGCACTTGCAGAAATAGATAAAAAATTACCTGATGTTGCAATACTTGATGTTAAATTAGATAAGGGAGACAACGATGGTATTGAGCTTCTTTCACATATTAAATCTAAAAATAAAGATACTCCTGTCATAATTATTTCTGGTCATGCAAATATTGAAATGGCTGTTAAATCTTTGCAGCACGGAGCATTTGAATTTATAGAAAAACCATTTGATCAAGAAAGATTACTTAACTTTGTTAAAAGAGCGGTTGAAAACTTTAATTTAAAAAAACAAAATAAAGAATATGAAAGTAAATTATTTTCATCTTATGAATTAATAGGAAACAGTAAAAATATAGTAAATATAATTGATCAAATTAAAAAAATATCAGTAACTGAAAGTAGAGTATTTATAAGTGGACCTTCAGGTTCAGGAAAAGAATTAATTGCTAGAAAAATCCATAAAGCATCTGCTCGAAATAAAAATTCATTTATTGTCCTAAATGGTGCTTTACTAGATATCAATAAGTATGAATTAGAATTATTTGGTGAAGAAAAAGAAAATGGTTCTATCTCATACGGTGCGCTTGAAAAAGCTAATAAAGGAACACTTTTAATTGATCAAGTTTCAGAAATACCATTAGACATACAGTCTAAAATTTTAAGAGTTTTGACTGATCAAAAATTTAAAAGAGTTAATGGAATTAATGATGTTAGTGTGGATGTAAGGTTAATTTGTTCATCAAGTAAAGATTTAAAAAAAGAAATAGAAATTGGAAATTTTAGAGAAGATTTATTTCATAGAATAAATGTTTTTGAGATAAATATTGAACCTTTAAACCAAAGAATTTCAGACATTCCTTTATTGATTAAATATTTTTCAAAAAAAATATCTGAAAATTACAAAATTAGAGAATTAGACATAGATGAAAATAATAGTTACATACTCAATCATAATTGGCACGGTAACGTAAGAGAGTTAAGAAATTTAATAGAGAGAATTGCAATATTACAACCTGATTCAAAAGATAAAATTTCAAATATTATTAAGGAATCTTTAAAAAATTCAAATTTTGATGATCAATTGGCCGAAAATAGCCTTTCTGTGCCATTAAAAGAAGCTAGAGAAAAATTCGAAAAAGAGTATTTAACTATTCAACTAAAAAAATTTAATGGAAATATTTCTAAAACAGCTAATTTTGTTGGGATGGAAAGAAGTGCATTACATAGAAAATTAAAAGGTTTGGGCATCAAAGAATTTAATTAGATGAATATAATCATTTGTGGAGCTGGAAGAGTTGGGTTTACTATAGCTAAACAGCTAAGTGAGCAAGGTCATTCCATAACTGTAATTGACCCTTCTAGTGAAGATATTCAAAAAATTGATGATGCTTTGGACGTTAAAGCTATAGTGGGAAAAGGTACCTATCCTTCAATATTAGAAAAAGCCAACGCAGCAGAGACTGACATGATTATAGCAGTCACTAGAAACGACGAAATTAACATGCTTATTTGCCAAATAGCTTTTTCAATTTTTAAAATTCCAAAAAAAATATCTAGAATAAGATCTCAAGATTATCTAAACCCAAAATTTACAAGAGTTTATAACAAAGAAAATTTACCAATAGATGTAATTATTTCACCAGAGATTGAAATTGCTAAATCAATACAAAGAAAACTTGAAGCACCTGGAGCACTTGATAGTGTTCCATTTGCTGATAATAAAATTAGATTATTAGAAATTTTAATTAATGAAAATTGTAAATTAATTAATATCAAACTTAACGATTTAACTAAGAAACATCCTAATTTAGATGCAAATATTATTGGAATAATAAGAGATGAAAAATTTTTAATTCCAAAGAAAAACAACGACGTTAAAAAAAATGATAAAATTTATGTAATAATCAATTCTTCACAAATGTCAGATACCTTAGAAGCTTTCGGACATGATGAAAAAGTATCTAAAAATATTTTAATTGTAGGTGGTGGTAATATAGGTTTTAATTTAGCTAAAAACATTGAAGAAACTTTGGATGCTGCAAGAGTTAAGATTATTGAAAAAAACAAAGAAAGAGCCGAATTTCTTGCAAGCGAATTAAACAATACAATTATCATTAATGGTGATGCTTTAGATGAAGAGGTTCTTGTAGAGGCTAATTTACAAGAAGCAGAAACTGTTCTTGCTTTAACAAATGATGATGAGGATAATTTGATGGTAAGTGTTCTAGTTGAAAAATTTGCAAAAGATGAAAAGGATATTGATGATAAAAGAACAATGGCTTTAATTAATAAGCCTAATTATTCTTTATTACAAAACTCGTTAAAAATTGATGATCTTATAGATCCTAGAATGAATACTGTATCAAGTATTTTAAAACATATCCACAAAGGGACTATAGAAACAGCTTATACAATTATGAATGGTGAATATGAAGTAATTGAAGCTGAAATTATAGAAACGTCAGAACTTATCAATAAAGAATTAAAAAATTCAAACTTACCAGAAGAGATAAGAATTGGAGCAGTCTTAAGAGATAACAAAGTGATAATACCTCGATCAAATTTTGTTTTCCAAAAAGAGGATAAAGTTGTTTTTTTAGCAAAGAAAGACTCAATTTCTTTTGTAGAAAATATATTTAGAATTAGTTCTATTTAATTAAATGTCATTTTTTAGAGTTAGATATTTAAGTTTCTTTTTTATATTGATATCTATTTTTTCTTTTTTAAATATTATTTATTCGTACTATTTTAATTTATATCTAAATCTAAACACATATTATTTTAGCTTAATTATTTCTGCACTAATTGGAATAATTTTTTACAAAATTAAAAATGATTCCAAAAAACCCTCAATATTTGAAAAAATATTAACCGTACTATTGGGATATATTTTAATGCCTTTGATTTTATCGATACCTTTTTATTTAAGTATTTATAATTTGTCCTTTTTAAATTCTTTATTCGAGGCAGTTTCTGGATTTACATCAACAGGTTTTACTGTCTTTGATAATATTAAACATATTGATCAAGGCTTAATTTTATGGAGATCATCGATACAATGGATAGGTGGGTTATACTTTTTATATTCTATTATTTTTTTAATTGATATTTATGACAAAAGTTTAAAAAAATCTTTAACTAATTTTTTATCTTTTAATTCGTCTGAGATTTTAAAACAATCAATTAAAATTCTTTTACTATATTCAGGATTAACTTTATCAATTTTTATTATTCTAAACATTCTTGGAATTAGATCATTTAATTCACTGAATCTAGCAATGACGATAATTTCTTCAGGGGGATTTCTACCTGTGAATGAAATTTCATCGATTTTAATAAATGATTTTCAAATAATTATATTTTCTTTTTTAATGCTGATTTCTTTTTTTAGTATTTTTTTTACATACAATTTAATTTTTCTAAGAAATAAAAATTTAAATTTCTTTTATGAAGATATACATTTATTTTTATATTTTATTGTAGTTGTGAGCATATTTTTTGTTTTCTTTAGTTATGATGCAAATTTCATATTCAGTTTTTTATCTTTAGTAAGTAGTATTTCTAATATTGGTATTTCTCTTGAAGTTGATCAAGCTAACTTACATTTTATATATATCTTACTTGTAATTATTGGTGGATCTTTTTTTTCCACAAGCTCAGGTTTAAGGTTTTTAAAAGTATATTCTTTAACCAAATATTCTATTAATCAAATTCTTTCTTTTAGCCGGCCAAAAAATGTGTTTATGAATAAATTGATTTTTTCTAAAATTAATTTTGACACAAAAGACATAAATAAATATTTTTTAACAATATTAATTTTTGTTATTTCTCTTTTTTCTTTAACTATCTTATTATCATTGTCCAACATTCAATTTGAATACTCATTTAAATTAGCTGTATTGACATTGATGAATACAGTTAATTCATCTGCTTATGGTATATCGGACTTTGATTTTCAAAATTTGCACTTTTTAACCAAATATTTTCTCATATTTTTTATGATTATCGGAAGGGTTGAACTGTTATCTTTATTGCTGATTGCTAAAAAATTCCTTTTTAAAAATTAATTTAGTATTATATATATCAATAAATTTTGCGCCCTTAGCTCAGCTGGATAGAGCATCGGTTTTCTAAACCGAGGGTCGTAGGTTCGAATCCTTCAGGGCGCGCCATTTCTTAGTTTTTAACGCATAATCATATATAATTTTGCTTGACGAGAATTTAAATTAAATCTGATTAATATATTATTTTTTCTTGAACACTATTTTCTAACATGCTTAAATTAAGAATATTCAAAAGTAATTTTGAATTATTTGTTAACAAATAAAAATAACATAAAGGAAGAATAATGTTTAAATACTTAAAACAATTAACTTCTTTAGTTGCTATGGTTGCAGTGTTGTTTACTTTTACAACAGAAACTATGGCTGCTAAAAAATCTAAAACACTTAAAAACACTCAAAAGAAGGGTTTTGTAAGATGTGGAGTATCTCAAGGTCTTCCAGGATTTTCTAATGCTGATGCAGCAGGAAATTGGACTGGTATTGACGTTGATGTATGTAGAGCGGTAGCTGCTGCAGTGCTAGGTGATGCAAACAAAGTTAAGTTTACACCATTAAGTGCTAAAGAAAGATTTACAGCTTTAACTTCTGGTGAGATTGATATCTTATCAAGAAACACAACTTGGACTCTTTCTAGAGATGCTGATATCGGACTTACTTTCGTTGGAGTAAACTTCTACGATGGTCAAGGTTTCATGGTTAGAAAAAGTTCTGGTATTACTTCAACAAGCCAATTCAAAGATGGTATCTCAGCTTGTACAAACATTGGTACAACAACTGAGTTAAACATGAGAGACTTCTTTAACTCTAAAGGAATTTCTTATGAGCCAGTTGCTTTCGAAAAAGCTGATGAAGTTGTAGCTGCTTATGATGCTGGTAGATGTGATACATACACTACTGATAAATCAGGTCTAGCTGCACAAAGAACCAAAATGTCTAACCCAGATGAACACATTGTATTACCTGAAACTGTTTCTAAAGAGCCTTTAGGACCAGTTGTAAGACAAGGTGACTCTGTATGGGAAGATATCGTTAGATGGTCTTTAAATGCTATGATCGAAGCAGAAGAGTACGGAATTACTTCTGCTAATGCAGACTCAATGAAAACTTCAGACAACCCAGCCGTAAAAAGATTAGTTGGTGCTGAAGGTGAATTAGGTGCTGCTTTTGGTCTAGACAATGAGTGGAGCTTAAGAATTATTAAGCAAGTTGGTAACTATGGTGAAAGCTACAAAAGAAATATAGCTGACACTGGAATTTTACCTGACAGAGGTCCAAATGAATTATGGACTAAAGGTGGAATTCTTTATGTACCACCTGCAAGATAATTGCACATTTAACTAATTAAAAAGGGCTAGATTTTTCTAGCCCTTTTTTTTATAAGCGTTCAAATGGACCTAAAATTACAAAAAATCATTCCCCAATTAATTACCGTTTTAGTTGTAATATTAGTTTTTGGATTTTTTACATATAACGCTCAAATCAATATGGAGAATAGAGGTATTGATTTTGGATATGGGTTTCTTTCACAAGAATCTTCATTTGATGTACAATTTTCACTTATAGAATACGATGGATCCCATTCTTACTTCAGAGCTTACCTAGTTGGTTTGCTTAATACTATTTTAGTTTCTGTAATTGGAATTATTATTGCAACGATTTTAGGTGTTATTGTTGGTGTTGCAAGACTCTCGCCAAACTATTTAATAAAGCAGTTCGCTGCTTTTTATGTAGAATTTTTTAGAAACATCCCATTACTTTTACAAATATTTTTTTGGTATTTTGCTGCTTTAAGAGCTCTACCATTGCCTCAGGATGCGGATGCAATATTAGGTGTTTTTTTCTTAACGATTAAAGGTTTGTATGTTCCAGCATTTATTTGGGAAAATCTTAATGTATTTTTATATTCAATAATTGCAGCAATAATTGCAATAGTTGTAATTAGAATTCATGCAAGAAAAGTACAAGAAACTCAAGGTAAACAGTTACCAGTTTTTTGGATATCAGTAGGTTTAATTTTTATATTACCTTTACTAAGCTTTTTAATTGGAGGTGTGAGTTTATCGTTTGAAATTCCTAAATTAAAGCAATTGGCTACAACATCATTCAAATATGAAGGTGGTATAAGCTTACCCCCTGAATTAATAGCCTTAACTTTATCGCTGGCATTATATACAGCGACGTTTATTGCCGAGTGTGTAAGAGCTGGAATTCAAGGTGTAGGTAAAGGTCAAAAAGAAGCTGCAGCATCGATAGGATTAAATCCTAACCAAGTTTTAAAATTAGTTGTTATGCCACAAGCATTAAGAATTATTATTCCACCAACAACTAATCAATATTTAAATTTAACAAAAAATTCTTCTCTAGCAGCTGCTATTGCTTATCCTGATTTGGTATTAGTTTTTGCTGGTACAGCGCTTATGCAAACTGGTAAAGCAATTGAAATAGTTTCTATAACGATGCTTACCTACCTAAGCTTAAGTATTTCAATTTCAATTCTTATGAATTGGTACAATAAAAAAATTGCTATTAAGGAAAAATAAATGTCAAAAATTAATTTTTTAAAACCAGATAAAGATAATTTGACTACCTTTTTATACATGGGTTCTTTTTTATTTGTTATTAGTGTTATTGATGTTTTTCTTAATTCATTCTTTAGTTTAAACATCACTGGATTTTTACCTGCATCATTAAGCTTTATAATCCCGATTATATTAGGTTTTATAGGATTGTATTTTATTAGAATTGAACACAGCGGTAATAAATTACTAGATCAATTAAATAAAAATATCAATACAAGTAATTTTAATGCAATCCTATCTCTATTAATTATTTTTATAATTATTAAATCAATACCACCAGTTTTAAGTTGGTTTGTGGTTGATGCAAGTTTTGCTGGTGATAGTAAAGATGTTTGCTCTGGTACTGGTGCTTGTTGGACTTATATTAAAGTCTGGTTTAGAAGATTTATGTATGGAATGTATCCAAATGCTGAGCAGTGGAGAATAAATTTATCTTTTATTGCCTTAGCTCTTTTAGGTTCTGTAGGATATTTTGCTACAGAAAAATTTAAAAAATATTTAACTTTATATTATGTTGTAATTTATCCATTTATAGCATTCCTATTTATTTTCTTTTTTATATCAGGTGGTCCTATATTTTTTGACTTTTCTTATGGAATAATAGCAGCAGTAATTTCAATAATAATTGGTTTTTTTATTCCAGGCAGGTTTAAATTTTATTATTTTATATTTGTGCCAATCACTCTTTATATTGCTTTAAAATATTTCATCTTTTATGAGGAATTAATTGAATTAGGTAAACTTGATGGATTAAATTGGGTTGAAACTGGAGCTTGGGGCGGATTATCACTTACATTTATAATTTCATTTTTCTGTTTAATTTTCTGTTTTCCTATTGGAATGGCATTTGCACTAGGTAGAAGATCTGATTTTCCATTAATAAGATATATATCAATTGGATTTATTGAATTTTGGAGAGGTGTTCCGTTAATTACAGTTTTATTTATGTCTGCTGTGATGTTTCCAATGTTTTTACCTGCAGATTTTTTTATAGATAAATTGGTGAGATGTATAATAGCTATTTCTTTATTTGAAGCAGCTTATGTTGCAGAAGTTATTAGAGGAGGTTTACAAGCATTGCCACGTGGTCAATATGAAGCTGCAAAATCATTAGGTATGGGATATTGGAGAATGCATATATTTGTAATCCTTCCTCAAGCTTTAAAATTAGTAATTCCAGGAATTGCTAATACTTTTTTAGCTCTAGTTAAAGATACTCCTCTAATATTTGTAGTTGGTTTACTTGAAATAGTAGGAATGTTAAATTTAGCCAAAACTAATCCAGAGTGGTTAGGTTTTGCTATGGAAGGCTATGTTTTTGCTGCAATAATTTTCTGGATTATTTGTTATGCAATGAGTAAGTATAGCTATAATCTAGAACAGAAATATAAAACAGAGCGATAAATTATGTCTGACAGTATTATTCAAATAAAAAATGTCAATAAATGGTTTGGTGATTTTCAAGTTTTAAAAGATATTAATCTAGAGGTTAAACCAAAAGAAAAAATCGTTGTTTGTGGTCCATCAGGATCAGGTAAATCTACATTAATTAGATGTATCAATAGATTAGAAGAACATCAGCAAGGTGATATTATTGTTGATGGAAACATTTTAACGGAAGATACAAAAAATATTGAACAAATTAGAGCAGAAGTTGGAATGGTATTTCAACAGTTTAATTTATTTCCTCATTTATCAATTGTAGATAATTGTACACTTGCACCAATTTGGGTAAAAAAAATGCCAAAAAAAGAAGCTGAAGAATTAGCTTTAAAACATTTAGAAAGAGTTCAAATTCTTGATCAAGCACAAAAATTTCCAGGTCAATTATCAGGAGGTCAACAACAAAGGGTGGCTATTGCTAGAGCCCTTTGTATGGAACCTAAAATAATGTTATTTGATGAGCCTACATCAGCTCTAGATCCAGAAATGATTAAAGAGGTTTTAGACGTAATGGTTGATTTAGCAAACCAAGGCATGACAATGATAGTTGTTACTCATGAGATGGGATTTGCTAAAGAAGTAGCTGATGAGGTTATATTTATGGATGAGGGGATGATTGTTGAAAGGGCTGAGACTAAAGAGTTTTTTGCTAACCCTAAGAGCGATAGAACTAAGCTGTTTTTAAGTCAAATACTATAAAAAATATATTAATTTAAGCCAATAAATTTAGATTAAATCAATCGAAATATCTTCATTTTGCATCCAACTAATGCTTGACAGTATTTTAATTATATTAAGTTTCTTACAAAAAAAAATAAATTTTTTTATTGCAGTAACATTAATAAATAGGTTCAATACTCTTTATAAAATTTAATTAAGAGGGGTCTTAATGGAAGATAATTTCAATAAACACTTAGGCAACAAGCTTAAGCTAAGAAGGTTAGCTTTAGGTTTAACACAGACTAAAGTAGCAAAAGCAATCAATGTAACATTTCAACAAATACAAAAATATGAAAAAGGTACAAACGGGGTAAGTTCAATAAGATTACTTCAGCTTTCGAATTATTTAAAAGTACCAATTAATTATTTCTTTGAGGATTTTTCAGAATATTTAGTGAATTTAGAAAAATCTCAAGAGGGTCACATGAATGTTAATTATAATTTTTTAGTCAAATTATATTCAGAACTAAATGCTGATCAAAAATTAAAATTTAATAAATCTTTACAAATTTCAGGATCAGGAATTTCAAAAGCAGTGTAATTAAAGTTTTAATTAAGACCCTAGATATTAATTTTAGAGATATTCTATTTTTTAATTTGATTTTGGCTCCTCGGGCAGGACTCGAACCTGCGACCAATTGATTAACAGTCAACTGCTCTACCAACTGAGCTACCGAGGAATGTAAAAAAGCCAACTTACTTTTTTTTATAACTAAAACAAGATTTTTTTTGGAGGCAACGCCCGGAATCGAACCGGGATACAAGGATTTGCAATCCTCTGCGTAACCATTCCGCCACGTTGCCATCTTATTTTTAGCTTATAGCTACAGATGCCTTTTTATAATAAATTTTTTCTATTAGTCTATTAAATAACGATCCAAATTGATTATTGTTAATTTAGATTATTAAATTATAAACTTTAAAATCAATGAGTAGCGATAAATATATACATTCTGATGTAGAAAATAGAATTTATTCTTATTGGGAAAAAAATGGTCTTTTTAAACCAAAGGAAAATTCAAAAAAATTCTCAATTGTAATTCCTCCACCAAATGTAACTGGTAGTTTACATATGGGACATGCGCTTAACAATTCTATTCAAGATTTATTAGTTCGTTACCATAGAATGAATAATTTTGAGACTTTATGGCAACCTGGTACAGATCATGCTGGTATAGCCACACAGGCTTTAGTAGAGAAAAAATTGACCTCTGAAAAAATTGATAAAAATGAAATTGGTAGAGAAAAATTTATTGAAAAGGTATGGGAATGGAAAGACCAATATGGAGACATAATAATTAATCAATTAAAAAAACTTGGTTGTTCCTGTGACTGGTCAAGAAATGCTTTCACCATGGATGAGAATTTATCCAAATCAGTAATTAAGGTTTTTGTAGATCTTTACAACAAAGGCCTAATCTATAAAGATAAGAAATTAGTTAACTGGGACACAGTTTTAAAAACAGCTATTTCAGACCTAGAGGTAGATCAAAGAGAGGTAAATTCAAAAATTTATTACATCAGATATCCAATAGATGGATCAGACCACTTTATAACTATTGCAACAACAAGACCTGAAACCATGCTTGGTGATACAGCTATAGCTGTAAATCCAAAAGATGAACGATTTAAATCCTTTGTTGGAAAAACAGTTACTATTCCAATTGTTGGAAGAAAAATAAAAATTATTGAAGATGACTATGCAGATCCTGAACAAGGAACAGGGGCATTAAAAATAACTCCTGCACATGATTTCAATGACTATGATGTAGGTCAAAGAAATAATCTTGAAATAATAAATATTTTTACCGAAGCCGGTAAAATAAATGAAAATGCTCCTCAACATTTTATAGGTCTTGATAGGTTTGAAGCTAGAAAAAGAATTTTAAAAGAACTTAAAAAAAAAGAATTTTTTGTAAAAGAAGAAAATATTAAAAACAAAGTTCCTTATGGAGATAGATCCAATTCAATAATTGAACCTTTTTTAACGGAGCAATGGTTTGCTGATGCGGGTAAATTATCTGTTAAAGCTAAAGAAGTTGTTAATTCAAAAAAGACAAATTTCTTTCCTGAGAATTGGTCAAAAACTTATTTTCAATGGATGAACAATATAGAACCTTGGTGTATATCAAGACAGCTTTGGTGGGGTCATCAAATACCTGCCTGGTATGGTCCTGATAAAAAAATTTTTGTTGCTGAAAATGAAGATGATGCAAGACAACAAGCTAAAAAACATTATAGTAAAGATGTTGAATTAAATCGTGATCCAGATGTTTTAGACACTTGGTTTTCATCTGGCTTATGGCCTTTTGCTACACTTGGTTGGCCGGATGATAATAAATTTGTAGATAAATTTTATCCAACATCAGTTTTAGTTACAGGTTTTGACATTATATTTTTCTGGGTAGCTAGAATGATTATGTTTGGTACAGAGTTTTTAAATAAAGAACCATTTAAAGATATTTACGTTCATGCATTGGTTAGAGATGAGAAGGGACAAAAGATGTCTAAGTCAAAAGGTAATGTAATTGATCCTTTAGATTTAATTGAAAAATATAGCGCAGATGCACTTAGATTTACTTTGTTATCGATGGCTTCACCAGGTACAGATGTTAAGCTTTCTGAGGACAGAGTAAAAGGTTACAGAAATTTTTTAAATAAATTATGGAATGCAAATAACTTTTTAATCACTAATGAATGTGATTTTAAGGAAATAGATAAAGTTCCAAGTTTAAATGTAAATATTAATAAATGGATTTACTCAGAACTCGTTGAAGCAAAAAATAAGATAGAAAAAAATCTTGAAGATTATAGGTTTGATGAAGCAGCTAAAAATGCTTATCAATTTGCATGGCATTCGTATTGTGATTGGTATTTAGAGCTATCTAAAACTATACTCTTTTCAGATGATGAAAAAGCTAAAGCAGAGGTTAAAAAAGTATCATCTTTTGTATTCAAACAAATTTTGATTTTGTTACATCCTTTTATTCCGTTTGTTACTGAAGAAATTTGGCTTAAAAACAAATTTGATAATGATGGTAGGGATTATTTGATGCTTAAAAATTGGTTGTCGGGTGAGATAAATAAGGACAGTAGTACTGAACAAGTTGAAAATATCATCAATATTATTTCAGAGATTAGATCATTTAAAAACGAGTTAAATGTAAGCCCAGGCTCATTTATTGATGTATCAATAAGCAATATTAATAAAAATCAAAAAGATTTTATTAATACAAATGAAATTATTCTAAAAAAACTAGGAAGAATAAACAGCATATTAGATAAAGATTTAGACAAACCAGCTGCGACAATGGTTGTTTCTGGTGATTTGTTTAAGATTTATTTTGATAAAGATGTTGATTTAAAATTAATAAAGGAAAATTTAACAAACAAACAAAGTAGATTAGAGCAAGAGATGAATAAAATATCTCAAAGATTAGAGAATAAGAGTTTTGTTGACCGTGCTCCAAAAGAGATTGTTGAACAAGAAAAAAATAATTATAATAACTTAAAGAATGATATTGAGAAAATATCGGTAACAATAAAGGGTATATAATGGCTAAATTTAATAAAAAGAAACTTCCAAGCAGACATACTTCGTTAGGTGCAGATAGAGCTCCTCATAGATCATTTTATTATGCCATGGGGGAAACCGAGAAAGATGTGGCAAAACCCTTTGTTGGCGTCGTTTCCACATGGAATGAGGCAGCTCCTTGTAATATTGCGTTAATGAGACAAGCTCAATCAGTTAAAAAAGGAGTTAGAGCAAATGGTGGAACTCCAAGAGAATTTTGTACAATTACTGTAACAGATGGAATCGCAATGGGTCACGAAGGAATGAAGTCTTCATTGATATCAAGAGAAGTAATCGCTGACTCAGCCGAACTTACGGTTAGAGGTCATTGTTATGATGCTTTAGTTGGGATTGCGGGATGTGATAAATCCTTACCAGGTCTTATGATGTCTATGGTTAGATTGAATGTACCGAGTGTATTTATATATGGTGGTTCAATTCTTCCAGGGAGATACAAAGGTAAAGACGTAACAGTTGTAGACGTATTTGAGGCAGTTGGAAAACATTCAACAGGTCAAATGTCCGCTGCAGAACTTAGAAAATTAGAATTAGTTGCTTGTCCAAGTGCAGGTGCTTGTGGTGGACAATTTACTGCAAATACAATGGCATGTGTATCTGAAGCAATTGGATTAGCACTTCCTTATTCAGCTGGAACACCAGCTCCATATGAAGAAAGAGATAAATACGCAAAAGCTAGTGGTAAAACAGTTATGAACCTTTTGAAAAAAGGAATTAAACCAAGAGATATAGTTACAAGAAAAGCTTTAGAAAATGCTGCAACAGTTGTTGCTGCAACTGGTGGTTCTACAAATGCAGGTTTACATTTACCTGCTATTGCAAATGAAGCAGGAATTAAATTTGATTTAATGGACGTTGCTAAAATTTTCAAAAGAACACCTTATCTTGCAGATTTAAAACCAGGTGGAAAATATGTTGCAAAAGATATGTGGTTAGCAGGTGGTGTTCCAATGTTATTAAAAACTTTATATGAAGGCGGATATATTCATGGTGATTGCATGACGGTTACAGGAAAAACTATGAAAGAAAATTTAAAAAGCATTAAATTTAATCCAAAACAAAAAGTAATGAGGTCTTATAAAAATCCGTTATCACCAACAGGTGGTGTTGTTGGATTAAAAGGAAACTTAGCACCAGAAGGTGCAATTGTAAAAGTTGCAGGATTAAAGAAATTACAATTTACTGGTAAAGCAAGATGCTTTGATAATGAGGAAAGTGCAATGAAAGCTGTTCAAAGCAAAAAGTATAATGATGGTGATGTAATTATAATTAGATACGAAGGACCTGTTGGAGGTCCAGGTATGAGAGAAATGTTATCTACAACAAGTGCAATTTATGGACAGGGAAAAGGGGAGAAAGTAGCCTTGATTACAGACGGTAGGTTCTCTGGTGCTACAAGAGGCTTTTGTGTGGGTCACGTGGGCCCTGAGGCCGCTCTAGGGGGTCCTATAGGCCTTTTACGTACAGGAGATATTATTGATATCGATGCCAAAAAGGGAACAATCAATGTAAGGCTTTCTAAAAAAGAAATGGCTGCAAGAAAAAGAAAATGGAAGGCTAGAAAATCAGATTTTGGATCAGGTACTTTATGGAAGTATGCACAAACAGTAGGACCTGCATATTTAGGAGCACCAACTCATCCTGGTAAGAAAAAAGAAGTTAAGGATTATTCAGAAATTTAATGAAAATTCGTCCAGTTATTTTATGTGGAGGTGCTGGAACTCGACTTTGGCCAAATTCTAAAAATCATCAAGCAAAACAGTTTATTGATTTTGGTAATTGGACTTTACTTGGAAAAACACTCGAGAGAACAAAAGCTTCAATATTTGATGCTCCAGTTATAAGTACAAATAAAAAATATCTAAAACAAATAAAACAACATCTTAGAAAATATAAAATAAATAAGTACAAAATTGTTCTAGAACCAGCAAAAAGAAATACTGCACCAGCTATTTTAAGCACTGCTTTAATTAAAGATATTCCAGATAATCAACCTTTAATGTTTTTTACTGCAGACCATTTGATTGAAAAAATGAGTATTTTTAATATGGCAATAAATAAAAATAAATCAAATCTTAATGAAGAAAATATATTTGTTTTTGGAATTAAACCTAAATCTCCAACTAGTGATTATGGTTATTTTTTAACAAAAAAGATTAAAGGAAATATTAATAAGGTAACAAGATTTATTGAAAAACCAAAAGAAGCTAAAGCAAAACAAATTATAAAGAATAAAGGTTATTGGAATTCTGGAATGTTTTATCTTAGAAAAGATTCTATTATTAATAACTTCAAAAAATATCAGCCTAAAACTTATAGAAATTGTTTAAATGCAGTTAATAAAGCAAAATATAAAGCTAATACTTATTACTTAAACAAAGCTTCATTTATTAAAGCAACTGCTAAATCTTTTGATTATGCAATTCTAGAAAAAACCAAACAAATCAACGCTATCAAATTAGACATTCCTTGGTCAGATCTTGGTAGTTGGAAAGAAATTCTGAAGATGTATGACAAAAATAAAAACAAATATATTAAGAAAAAAAATATCTATTACCGTCCATGGGGTAGATACACCAATCTATTTGAAGGAAAAGAGTTTTTAATTAAAGAGTTATATGTAAAACCAAAAGGTATTTTGAGTTTACAAAAACACCATCATCGAGCTGAACATTGGTTAGTTACACAAGGTAATGCCAAAATAACACTTAATAAGGATATTATAATTAAAAAACCAGGTGAACATATTTTCATTCCGTTAGAAGCAATCCATAGAGTTCAAAATCCAGGAAAAAAACCTGTTAAAATTGTCGAAGCTCAAGTTGGCTCAATTTTGAGGGAAAGTGATATTGTTAGATATCAAGATGTATATGGTAGAGTGAAGTAATGGAGTTATTAACAATAATTTTATTAGTAATAATTGTTCTTCTTACTTATCTATTACTAAAAAAAGAAAAAGTATTAGGTATTAAAACTGAAACTAAAGATAATAATGATCAAATTAAAGTTGTAGAAAATAAAGACTATAGAAAAAATATTTGTGATTTATTAAATTATATTCCTGAAGGAATAATAATTTTAGATAAAGGTAAAAAAATTCTTTTTAGCAACAATTCTGCTAATAAATTATTTCAGATAAAAATAGATGAGAATATAAGCGGCTTTTTAAGAAATCCCGATCTTTTAAGTTCTATTGATAAATCATTCGAGGGTAGCAATATTTCAGATCTTGAAATTGAAATTAGAAATCAAGCTGTTCAAAGATTAAATATAACAATTTACCTTGATCAGAATAATCTATTTTTTGATGAAGTATGTTGTGTCTTATTCATAAGAGATTTAACTGAATTCCATAAATTCCAACAATTAAAATCTGATTTTGTGGCTAACGTATCACATGAACTAAGAACACCTCTACAATCCATCAAAATGGGACTTGAAACATTTGAAAATAATTCAGATTTAAAAAAGAATTCTGAGGTAAATAATTTACTTCCTGTAATGAGCTCTCAATCTGAAAGAATGGAAAATTTAATCAGAGACTTATTGTCATTATCAAAAATTGAATTACAGGAACATATACGACCAACACATGAAATAGATCTTATAGAATTGATTGATTATGTTATTAAAACTTACGAAAAAATAATTAGTAAAAATAATATTAGTATTAAATTTAACAAAACTGATAATTTTAAAATAATTGGTGATAGGGATAAATTAATAGAGATTTTTACTAATCTTATCGATAATTCAATCAAATACAGTGATAAAAATAAAGAAATTACAATCACTGCTAAAAAAGATGGTGAGTTTAATACTGTTTCAGTAGCAGATCAGGGAATAGGTATTCCAAAAGCGTCTATACATAGAATCACTGAAAGATTTTTTACAGTTGATCCAAGCAAAAGCCGAAGTGTAGGTGGCACGGGTCTTGGTTTAGCCATTGTAAAACATTTAGTCTCACAACATAGAGCTGAGATGGACATTAATAGTATTGAAAATAAAGGAACTACAATAGACATCAAATTTAATCCTTTGTAATTCAACTAAAAAGTTAGTCGTTGTAACAAAAGTTTAACCTTCCTTTAATAAACTATTAAAGAATCAGAATTATTTAGTTTTGCATTATGAATTTAACAAGGAGAAATATGAATAAATTAACAAGTATATTTATAGGCTTTCTTTTAGTAATTGGTTTTACGACATCAAGTTACTCAAGAGATCAAATCAAAATAGTGGGGTCATCAACTGTTTACCCTTATGCAACAGTAGTTGCAGAAAAGTTTGGTAAAAGTGGAAAATTCAAAACACCAGTTATTGAAAGTACAGGAACAGGTGGTGGAATGAAATTATTCTGTGCTGGAGTTGGTGCTAATCATCCAGATATTACTAATGCTTCAAGAGCAATTAAGCCAAAAGAAAAAGCATTATGTGAAAAAAATGGAGTTTCTGAGATTATTGAAATTGTAGTAGGTAATGATGGAATTTCATTTGCACATGCAGTGAGTGCTCCAGATGCAGATTTTACAAAAGAGCAATTGTGGAGAGCTTTAGCTGCTAAAGTTGATATTGATGGTAAACTTGTTGAAAATCCATATAAAAAATGGAGTGATATAGATGCAAGTCTTCCTAATAAAAAAATTGAAATTTTAGTTGCTCCTCCAACTTCTGGTACTAGAGACGCATGGAATTCTCTTGTAATGGTTAAAGGATGTACAAAAACTGCTAAATCTTTATTTGGTGATAAAGCTAAAAAAGAATGTGCTAAAATTAGAGAAGATGGTTACGCTGTAGAAGCAGGTGAAAATGATACTTTAATTGTACAAAAACTTACATCTAACCCTGATGCTTTTGGTTTTTTTGGTTATAGTTATCTAGTTGCTAATAAAGATAAGGTTAAAGCATCCTCTGTTGAAGGAGTTCAACCATCTTTAGAAGGTATTCAAGATTACTCTTATCCGATAGCAAGACCTTTGTTTTTTTATGTTAAAAAAGCTCACATAGGTGTAATTCCTGGCATTCAGGAATTTTTAAAAGAGTTCACTTCTAAAAAAGCTATGAGTAACAGGGGTTACTTAGCGAAAATAGGATTAGTCCCTTTAGCATCTGAAGAATACCAAATAACAAGAACAGCTGCTTTAGATTTAAACACAATAAGTATCAAATAAATTTAAACTTATCCCCAATAAAAGGCCAGTAAATACTGGCCTTTTATTTAATTTCAATTTCAGAGTTAGTTTGTAACAAAAATGTAACATTTAAAAGTTATAGAAACCTCGAATGAACTTCGTTCTAATATTTTTAATAACAATATTTTCTCTATCATTATTTTTTTATGGAAGATCAAAAACTAAAAGTATTGCAATCGAAAAAAATATTAAATTAAATGCATTACCTAAATTTTATGGATATTACCTTGTTTTATGGTGTTCAATTCCTTCTCTAGTTTTTTTATTAATATGGTCATTATTTGAGCCTGTAATAATTAAATCAATAATAATTGAAACTGCAGCAAATCAAGGGGCTATTTTTAATGACAAAAATGAAGCTAATTTAATTTATGAAAAAATCAAAGCTATTCATTTAGGAACTTATTTTGGTGATATTGACAGTATTTTAAGAGAAAGCGCACTTGCTTATGCAAAATTTATTAATCTTTTTACAAATTCAAAAGTTGTACTAATTTTTGCTATAGTAATAGTATCGGTAATTTATTCCTTAAAAAAAATTAACAAAAATAATAAAGCAAGAGATGATGTAGAAATTATATTAAAAGGCTTATTGTTTGTATCATCTCTTATTGCAATTTTAACAACACTAGGAATAATTTTTTCATTATTATTTGAAAGTATTAAATTTTTTTCTGTAATTAATATTTTTGATTATTTATTTGGAACAAATTGGAGCCCACAAAGAGCTTTTGTAAGAGATGCCTCTTCAATTACTGCAGCAGAATTTGAAGAATTAAAGGATGCTTTCGGTTTTATTCCTTTAATTGCTGGAACAACTTTTATTGCATTCATAGCAATGTTAGTTGCAGTGCCAATTGGACTTTTTTCAGGAATTTATATGGCAGAATACGCCTCATTAAAAATTAGAAGGATTTCAAAACCAATAATCGAAATTTTAGCAGGTATTCCAACTGTTGTTTATGGTTTTTTTGCAGCTTTAACAGTTGGACCTTTTTTTAGACAAATTGGAGAAAATTTTGGTTTAACAGTTTCATCAGAAAGTGCTTTGGCAGCAGGATTGATAATGGGTATAATGATTATACCGTATGTCTCATCTTTATCAGATGATGTA
Organism: Candidatus Pelagibacter communis; assembly: GCF_001180205.1. Lineage (GTDB taxonomy): Bacteria > Pseudomonadota > Alphaproteobacteria > Pelagibacterales > Pelagibacteraceae > Pelagibacter > Pelagibacter ubique_O. The sequence goes on from NZ_CVSU01000025.1 coordinate 41,042, forward strand.
ATTAATTCTGTCCCTCAATCACTTAGAGATGGTTCATATGCAATTGGTGCTACAAAATCTGAAACAATTAAAAAAGTAGTTATACCTGCGGCTTTACCGGGAATAATAGGTTCTATTCTTTTAGCAGTCTCTAGAGCAATAGGTGAAACTATGATCGTTGTGATGGCTGCGGGTTTAGCTGCAAACCTTACTATAAATCCTCTTGAATCAACCACAACAATCACAACTCAAATAGTTATGATTTTAGTTGGTGACCAAGAATTTGATAGCCCTAAAACACAATCTGCATTTGCTCTAGGGTTAACATTATTTATTGCAACCTTAATTTTGAATTACATTGCTCAAAGAGCTGTTAAAAAATATCGAGAAAAGTATGACTAAAGAACAAAGACTTAAGAAAAGACATAATGCAGAAAAAAGATTTAGGTTTTATGGTCTAGCATCAATTTTTTTCGCTTTGTTATTTGTTTTGATTTTAGTGCATAACATTTTTTCTAAAGGTAGTTCTGCATTTATGAAAACAGCAATAAATGTTGAGGTTTTCTATGATAAAGATCTTCTTGAATTGGAACCTGGGGCATCCGAAGAAGAAATATTAGAGGCTGACTTTTTTGATATTACGATAGAAAGTTTGCTAAAGGTATATCCAGCAAAAAACATGGATGAAGAAGATGCGCTTATAGAACTTTTTACAACTGATGCTGAAATTGAAATAAAAAAAGCTTTTTTAAATAATAAAAATTTAATCGGTAAAAAAATTAATTTAGAAATCACGGCCTCAGATGATATTGATCAATTACATAAGGGGAATTATCCAAGAGATTTACCTGAAGACAGGAGAAGAATTTCCAATTTCCAGTTAGAAATTTACGATGTCTTAGTAGAAAATAAAACAATCACTAAAAATTTTAATAATTACTTTTTTAAAAATGGAGACTCAAGAGATCCAGAAATAGCTGGTATAGGTGGTGCTCTTGTAGGTTCTTTTTATAGTATTTTAATTTGTTTATTATTGGCATTCCCAGTAGCAGTATTAGCTTCGATCTACCTGGAGGAATTTGCACCTAAAAATAAAATCACTGATTTCATAGAAATAAATATTAATAACTTGGCCGCTGTACCTTCAATTGTTTATGGTTTATTGGCTCTTCAAATACTTCTAGCTACGATTCAATTACCAAGATCTACTCCTCTGGTAGCTGGTATCACTTTGGCGCTTATGACTTTACCTAGAATAATAATTCCTTGTAGGGCTTCTTTGAAGGCGGTACCGCCATCAATAAGAGAAGGTGCGTTAGCAGTAGGTGCATCAAAATTTCAATCTGTATTTCATCATGTAGTTCCTTTAGCTTTACCTGGTACTTTATCAGGAACTATTATTGGATTAGCACAAGCATTAGGAGAAACAGCTCCATTAATTTTGATAGGAATGGTAGCTTTTGTTGTTGATATTCCATCAACACCAATTGATCCTTCTTCATCTTTACCCGTACAAGTCTATTTATGGTCAGAGTCTGCTGAGAGAGGGTTTGTTGAAAAAACATCAGCCACTATTATGATGTTATTAAGTTTTTTGATTGTAATGAATTTTTTAGCAGTATACTTAAGACAAAAATTTGAGAAAAGATGGAACTAATGAATAATGTAAAAATAAAATCTAAAAATCTAAATGTCTATTATGGAGAAAAACAAGCTTTGTTTGATGTGAATTTAGATTTAAACGAAAAAGAAGTTACTGCTTTAATTGGGCCATCAGGATGTGGAAAATCTACCTTTATTAGATGTATAAACAGAATGAATGATGTAATCGATATTTGTAAGGTATCTGGAAACATTGAAATAGATGGTGTTGAAATCAACGATAAAAATTTAGATGTAGTATCTTTAAGAGAAAGAGTAGGAATGGTTTTTCAAAAACCAAATCCATTTCCAAAAAGCATTTATGATAATATTTCTTATGGTCCAAAAATTCATGGAAAAGGTGAAACTAAAAGTGAATTAGATGAAATCGTAGAAAATAGTTTAAAGAAAGCTGCATTGTGGGAAGAAGTTAAAGATAGACTCGATGAACCTGGAACTGGTCTTTCTGGTGGTCAACAACAACGTCTTTGTATTGCTAGAGCAATTTCTGTTAATCCTGAAGTTATATTAATGGATGAACCTTGTTCTGCTCTAGATCCTATTGCAACGGCAAAAATTGAAGAATTAATTGATGAACTAAAAAAAACTTACACTATTGTAATTGTGACGCATTCAATGGCACAGGCAGTTAGAGTTTCGCAGAAAACAGGGTTTTTTCACCTTGGTAAATTAATCGAAGTAGGCAAAACAGAGAAAATTTTTAAAAATCCTGACAATAAAATGACACAAGACTATATTACAGGTAGATTTGGATAAATTATGAGTAATGAACATACAGTAAAGTCTTATGAAGAAGAATTAAGATACTTAATAGACTCTGTTATAAAAATGGGAAGTTTAACCGAGTCACAATTGGTCGACTCTATGGACGCCGTTATCAAAGTTGATAAAGATTCAATTGATAAAATTATTAAAAGTGATGATGAAATAAATAAATTCAGATCTAAAATTGATACTCAAATAATGACATTGTTGGTAAAGAGAGCGCCAATGGCAATTGATTTAAGAGAAACAATTAGCTCATTAAAAATATCTCAAGATTTAGAAAGAATTGGAGATTTGTCTAAAAGTAATGCAAAGAAAGTTAAACCTCTTCCATTAGATTTACCTGAGGAACTTTTAGGTAATTTAAAAAGACTAGGTGATTTAGTTATAAAGCAGTTAAACGATGTGCTAGATAGTTACGTTAATAAAAACTATGATAAGGCAAAAGAAGTGTGGGAAAAAGATGAGCAAGTAGATGACCTTACTTATATTGCTATGGAAAGTGTAATTGATTTTCTCTCTAAAGATAAAAAGAATTTAGACTTTTCAACACATTTAATTTTCGCAACAAAAAATCTTGAAAGAGCTGGAGATCATATAACAAATATTGCTGAGTCAATTTGTTATTTAATTAAAGGCGAGTATCTAAAAGGAAGCAGACCAAAAGGTAAAGTTATTCAACAATAAAATGAATGGCAAAATATTTATTATTGAGGACGAACCTTCAATAATTCAATTAGTTCAACATAATTTAGAAAAAAATGGTTTTTTAGTTTCATCGTCATTGAATGGCAATGATGGCTTAAAGGAATTAAAAAAATTTCAGCCAGATTTACTTTTATTAGATTGGATGTTACCTGATCTCTCCGGTATTGAAATTTGCAAAAATATTAGAAAAGACAATAGTTTTAAAAATTTACCTGTGATCATGTTAACTGCCAAAGGTGAAGAAGAAGATAAAATTAAAGGGTTAGATAGTGGGGTAGATGATTATTTAACTAAACCTTTCAGTTTCAATGAGCTAATGGCGAGAATTAAAGCTGTTTTAAGAAGATCTAACCCTAACACTGTATCTGATAATTTAGAGTTTGAAGATTTAGTTTTAGATAGGATTGAAAAAAGAGTTTACAGAGATAAAAAAGAAATACAACTTGGACCTACGGAATTTAGGTTACTAGAATTTTTTTTGGTAAATCCAAAGAGAGTTTATTCTAGAGATCAGATTTTAGAAAATGTTTGGCCCAACAATATAAATGTTGAAAGCAGAACTATTGATGTTCATATCAGAAGATTAAGAAAATCAATTAATATCCAAAATAAAAAAGAACTTATAAGGACTGTAAGATCCTCTGGTTATTCTCTAATTTAAAATTTAATCTAATTTTTTTGAAGTTCGTAGATAGAAACATAATGTTTCTTCTTAGGCAGTGGGATTATGGTTGGAACTTTAGTCAATCTTGGTTTTATTGATTTATTTCCTACAATTATATTTTTGTCATAATTTTCCAAATCAACCTCAGGATGAGGATTTCCATCATTGATTAATGGCCACGCAAAATAATAAAGAATTCACACAAAAAGAAATTGTACAGCCACCACAGCA
>NZ_CVSU01000026.1 GCF_001180205.1 Candidatus Pelagibacter communis
TGCCGCTTTGTCCGTTAAAAAATTAGAACCATTCATACTTGATAGATCTGACGCCTACATTGGAGTAATGATTGATGATTTGGTGACCAAAGGGGTAGCAGAGCCATACAGAATGTTTACATCGAGAGCAGAATATAGATTAAGTCTGAGATCTGATAACGCTGATCAAAGATTAACATCTAAGGGAATAGATATTGGTTTAATAGGCGATGAGAGAAAAGCTGTTTATTTGAGTAAATTTAAGCAAATTAGTCAAATAAATGAAAAAATGAGAGTGTCCAAGATTTCACCATCTAAAGCAGAAAGATTTGGAATAAAAATAGCCAAAGACGGAATATTGAGATCATCTCGCAAAGTTTTAACTCAAAAAGGGGTAAATATGAGTAAAATTAGGGAAATATGGTCTGATATACCTTTTTTTAGTAAAGAAATTGATGAACAGGTAGAAATTAATGCCCATTATAGTGGATATTTAAAGAAGCAAAAAGCAGATATTTTAGCATTTAAGAGGGATGAAAACCTGATTATTCCTGATAAAATTAATTACGATGCACTATCAGGTTTATCTAATGAGGTAAAAGCTAAATTTAAAGAAATAAAGCCTAAAACAATGGGTCAAGCTCTAAGAATTGACGGAATTACTCCTGCCGCTGTATATATTTTGTTGTCACATGTCAAAAGAAAGTCTATTAAGCATATAGCTTAATGGATCAAGAAATTTTAAATTCTTATTCTAGAATCAATCACTTAAATGTTTCACGTGAAACATTTTTGGACTTTGAAAACTATATATCTATGATTCTTGAAAAAAATAAAAAAATCAACATAATTAGCCAAAACACAGCATCAAAAAAGGCTATAATTGACCGTCATAT
>NZ_CVSU01000027.1 GCF_001180205.1 Candidatus Pelagibacter communis
ATTCCAATCAAGCCCATATTGTTTAAATGCTTTGTTAAATGACTTTCTTTGAATCTCTGAAGTTTCGACAATTGATCCAATAGAACCAAAAAGTAAAGCTTTGTAATACTTCAACCTTTTACAGCTCCAGCAGTTAAACCACTAATAACCTGTCTTTGAAAAAACATCACCAACATAAATAGAGGGGCTGTTGCTGAAACTACTGCAGAAACTGCCCACATTAAATTACCTTCATGCTGATTTGTTCCTAAATAACTTTGAATTTTTGGAACCATTGTATGATTTTCTTGGTTTAAAAGTAATGCGGTTACCGTAAAATCATTGTAAGCAAGCATTAAACTAAATAATCCTGCAGTAATTACTCCTGGCCACATCACTGGCATGATAATATGTCTAAAAGCTTGAAAGTATGAACATCCATCTATTAAAGCACTTTCATCAAGCTCTTTAGGGACTGTTTTAAAAAATGAATATAGTAACCATAAAGTAAATGGTTGATTAATTGCAACTAGCACAATAATAGTTGTAGGGAGAATTCCCCATATTTGTAATTGAAAAAATGGAAATAAATATCCAGATACTAAAGTGATGTGAGGCATTGCTCTAAATATTAATGCAGCAATTAATATCCAAAATGCATATCTTTCGGTTGATCTTGAAAGAGCGTAAGCACCAAGTGTTCCTAAAAACAAAGAAATACTTACGACAAATACAGTCACAATTATTGTATTCTTTGAAGCTTTCCAAAATTCTCCTTCAGTCCAAGCTTGGGTATATGCATCTGTTGTAAATTTTCCACCAGTTTCAATTAAAGTGTTAAAAGCAGAAATTGCATACCACCAATCTGATCTTGAAAAAAAATCAGCTCTAACTTTAAATGATCCCCAAAAAGTCCAAATGAAAGGAAAGCAAGCAATTAAAAGCCAAACGATAATAAAGATTGTATTAAAAGTTTTTAAACTTGTTGATTTTTTATCTAAACCATAATCCATAATTATCTCGCTGTCTTAAATTCTTTCCATGTTCTTATTAAAACTGGCGCTAATAAAATTGCTATACCAACAATCGTCATCATAGAGGTTGCTGCAGCAGATCCAAATAATATTACTTCCTCATTAACTAAATTATCATAGATTAACCATGATAATGATTGCGCACTTCCTTCAGCACTGAAACCAATTATTGGCTCAAAAACTCTAAAGTTATCCATTAACGAAATCAAAGCCACAAATGTAACTACAGGATAAATATGTGGTAACACTATATGTTTAATTCTTTGAAACCTTGAAGCACCATCAATAATTGCTGCTTCCACTGGTTCTTGAGGAACTGTTTGAAGAGCTGCATAAAATACTACAAATGCAAAAGGTGAATGATGCCAAATTCCATATATAATAA
>NZ_CVSU01000028.1 GCF_001180205.1 Candidatus Pelagibacter communis
ATATATCAAAATTTTAATATTACTTTTATTTCGTCAATTAGAAAAAATAGAGTCCTCAAAAAAAATTTATTTAAAATTCCGTCCCAAAACTAAATATTTAAAATTTCTGTTTTAAATATTTTCATCCCTCTTGAAATATAATTATTCAATGCATTTTTATGATCTAATGAACAAGTATGAACCCAAACACGATTTATATTATTTTGAAAAGATTTTTTTACAGCCTCTGACAATAAATAAGAGCCTAATTTCTTGTTTTGATATTCTTCTAATATTCCAAAATAGGCAATTTCAGTCTCTTTTTTTTCTAAATGAAAAATTAGTTCAAAAAAGCCTACTAGATCATCGTTAAATTTAAATACATATGTTTTAACTTTTTCAGATGAAACATAAGTAATCCATTTTTCCTCTGACCAAGACAGTCTGTCCACCCATTTATGTTTTTTTCCGATTGTTTTATAAAAAAATTTATTCAATTGAAAATTAACTGGATCAATTAAACTTAATGAATAATCTTCTGAGGGCTTATATCCTTCTTTAAGATCTTGAAGTGAATTTATTTCTAAATAATTTCTTTTAACTTCCTCAGTCACTCAACC
>NZ_CVSU01000029.1 GCF_001180205.1 Candidatus Pelagibacter communis
TGTGCAATTATATTAGATGGTCAAATTAAACAGTTTGACGATCCTTATAATGTTTATCATTTTCCAAACTCTGAAGAAGTAGTTAATTTTCCTGTTGGTTTGCTCTTTTGATCACCTAATGATGTTTCAACTTCTTTAAGTTTGCTAATCACCTCATGAGCAGTTTTAAAAACGTATTCTCCATTTTGTGTGAGAGTTAAACCCCTTGCATGTCTTTCAAACAACTGCACTTTTAAATCTTGTTCTAATGATTGTATTTGTCTGCTTATAGCTGATTGGCTAAGATTTAAATTAATAGTAGCATTTGTAAAGCTTCCAGCTTCAGCCACAGCATGAAAAATTTTTAATTTATCCCAATCCATTATTTATTTAAATCAACTAATACTCTTCCAGAAATTTCACCTTTTAAAATTTTAGGATAAGTCTCCATCAATTCCTCCAAGCTTACTGTTAAAACTGATTTTTCCAATAAATCAAAATCAATTAAATTTGTTGCTTCTCCCCAAATAAAACCTCTTCTTTTAATACTACAATTAGCAGAGTCCATGCCCCAAACTTTAATACCTCTCAACATAAATGGTAATAAATTCGTATTAAGTTCATTACTGTTTGCATTTCCACAAACTGAAATTATTCCATTTGATTTTGTTTGAGCAATTGCATTTGCCAAAATTTTTCCACCAACCGTATCTACCACTCCATCCCATAGACCTTTGTCTATTGGACGTGGATCTTTGTCAAATT
>NZ_CVSU01000030.1 GCF_001180205.1 Candidatus Pelagibacter communis
GTTTGCATTTTTAATAGACAGTGTTGATGGAACTTTAGCTAGAAAATTTAATGTGAAAAAAAATTTACCACATATTGATGGTAAAATGCTGGATAGTATAATTGATTTTTTTAACTATGTTATAATACCATCGGTAATGATTTATTGGTTTAGGTATGTACCAGATCAGTTTATTTTATTAATTCCTGTAATTTTGATTTTTATTTCTATTTATTCTTATGTGAATTTAAATATTTTAACAAATGATAATTACTATAATGGTTTTCCAGCTATTTGGAATGTAATCGTGCTTTACTTTTATATTTTTGGCACCAGCCAAAATTTTAATTTGATATTTCTAATTTTGTTAGTGTTACTAAAATTTTCTCCTTTAAAATGCATTCATCCTTTAAGAGTTAAAAAATTCAAAAGTTTATCAATTCTTTTTGCAATCTTTTGGTTCATTACTTCAATTTTGCTAATTTTAATAAAAGATTTGAATATTAACCCAGTATATGAGGTTTTCTTCATGTTGTTATGGGTTGTTTCAAATATTTATTTTATATCTGTAAGTATATTTAAAACATTCAGAAATTAATTCATTTATTAAGGGAGCCAGGAATTATAAAGTTTATTTTTTTTATCTATTGGAATTTCAATAATTTTATTTTGTCTAGATGAAGCATAGACAGCAGTAACAAATTCTAAAGAATTTCTAGCATCTAATAAAGTTACCTCATCACTAGGAGATCCATATAGTCCAGCTGATGATAAATGGGAATTTTTACCAAGAGCTCCT
>NZ_CVSU01000031.1 GCF_001180205.1 Candidatus Pelagibacter communis
CTTAGAGGGTAGATTAAATGAAAAACAATTAGATAGTTTCAGGCAAGAGGTAAAACCTGGGGGTCTATCGTCATATCCACATCCATGGCTAATGCCAAATTTTTGGCAGTTCCCAACTGTATCCATGGGGTTAGGTCCTATGCTTGCTATATATCAAGCAAGATACATGAAATATTTAATAAATAGAGGTTTGATTAAAGATGAAGGAAGAAAAGTATGGGCATTTTTAGGCGACGGGGAGATGGATGAGCCTGAGTCAATGGGAGCTATTGGATTAGCTGCAAGAGAAAATTTAGATAATTTAATATTTGTGATAAATTGTAATCTTCAAAGATTAGATGGTCCCGTTAGAGGTAACGGAAAAATTATTCAAGAGCTTGAGGGAAGTTTCAGAGGATCAGGCTGGAATGTAATTAAAGTTATTTGGGGGTCATATTGGGATCCATTGCTTGCTAATGACAAAACAGGTCACTTAATAAAAATTATGAACGAGACAGTCGATGGTGAGTACCAAGCAATGAAAGCAAGAGACGGTGCTTATGTGAGAGAAAAGTTTTTTGGGAAATCTCCTGAAGCATTAGAATTAGTTTCAAGCATGTCAGATACAGATATCTGGAGGCTTAATAGAGGTGGTCACGATCCTCACAAAGTTTTTGCTGCATATGATAAAGCAACTAAACATCAAGGAAGCCCAACAGTGATAATTGCAAAAACTATAAAAGGTTATGGAATGGGAAAATCAGGAGAAAGTGTAAATACTACTCATCAAACTAAAAAATTAGATGTTAATGACTTGATGTACTATAGAGATCGATTTGATGTTCCTTTATCAGATGAACAGGTGAGAAATATTGAATACTTTAGGCCTGACGAAAAATCTCCTGAAATAAAATACTTAAAAGAAAAAAGGATAAAACTAGGCGGATATTTACCCGAACGT
>NZ_CVSU01000032.1 GCF_001180205.1 Candidatus Pelagibacter communis
TTTATATAATTATAAAGAGCTGAACCTTTTGGATCAGATAGGTAAATTTTTATATCTTTGTTCTTTTCTTTAAGAGCATTACTTACCCCTGAAATAGTTCCTCCAGTTCCAGAAGAACATACAAAGCCATCAACCTTACCGTCAGTTTGTTTCCAAATTTCTTGTCCCGTACCTTCGTAATGGCCTTTGGCATTTGCAGTATTATCAAACTGGTTAGCCCAAATCACTCCATTGTTATTAGAAGGTCTTAGTTCATCTGCAAGTCTTGCAGCAACCTTTACAAAGTTATTGTCATCTTTGTAAGGTTTAGGTGGCACTAATCTTAATTCTGCTCCAAGATTTCTAAGTAGATCTTTTTTCTCTTGGGTTTGATTATCATTCATTACAATGATTGTTTTATAACCTAAAGAATTCCCTAAAAGACCTAAACCAATTCCTGTATTGCCAGCTGTTCCCTCAACAACAGTCCCACCTTTAGAAATTAATTTTTTTTCTTGAGCATCTTTAATTAAAGCAAGTGCAGCTCTATCTTTTACTGATCCTCCAGGATTTAAAAATTCTGCTT
>NZ_CVSU01000033.1 GCF_001180205.1 Candidatus Pelagibacter communis
CTGCCCACTCTTGTGCGCCCGACCCAATAACTACATCTTCTTTTATAGTGGGATGTCTTTTCATATTTCGTTGGTCATTTGAATTAATACTTGGAGCTATTCCACCTAATGTAACCATATGATAAATTGTAACATTATCCCCAATGTCTGAAGTTTCACCAATCACAACACCCATTCCATGATCTATAAATAAATTTTTCCCTATTTTTGCGTTAGGATGAATTTCTATTCCAGTTAAGAATCTTGAAAATTGAGAAATGATTCTTGCTATCAAATGAAATTTTGCAGTACTAAAAAAATTTGCTATTCGATGAAAAAAAACTGCTTTAACACCAGGATAAGTTAATATTAAACTTAACTTAGACCTTGCAGCAGGATCTCTATCAATTATGGATTGTAAAAAATCACTCATATTTTGTTAGTTTAGTTGCTGTTGATTAAAAAATAATATGCCTTATATAGTACTTAATTGCCCAATTTAAAGAGGTTTATATGTATAAAAATACTAATTGTTTTCATCTAGCTATCCCTTGCGGAGACTTAGAGGTTGCAAAGAAATTTTACAGTGAAACTTTAGGATGTAGATTAGATAACTCAGCACAAGAGTGGGCAGATGTAGATTTTTGGGGCAATGAATTAACTTTGCATAAGAGTGAACATAAATTGGACAATGAGAGACATGATGTAGATATGGGAAATGTTTCAGTCCCTCATTTTGGTGTTCATTTATCCAGAAAAGACTTTGATGCACTAAAACAAAGATTAAAAGATAGTGGAACCAAGTATTACGATGA
>NZ_CVSU01000034.1 GCF_001180205.1 Candidatus Pelagibacter communis
CAATGTATTTAATTACATCATCATATTTTTCATCAGGAATATCTTTATAGCTAGCATTGAATTTGCTTTTCACACAAATAGCAACATGAGCATATGGGTTTCTTCCTTTGGGGTGATTTGGGTGATCAGGTAATTGACCTACCAAATAATCGCCAGCTTCCTGAATCAAAATCCACAAACGACGGCGATTTTCCTCGTTCATACTACTCCAAACTTTGATTTATCTAAATCTGGCATAGTCTGTGGCATAGTTGTCCTGTAAGTTCTTATATAATAAAATTGAAAAATAAACATATTTTTAAAATTAAATGAAATTAACAGATAACGAAAAAAGAGATATTGTTAACCTCATTGAACAGGGCAAGAGTCTACCAGAAAAATATAGATTTTTGCTATTCGACGAAACAAAACAGGTAGAGCTTCTATGGAACGGAAAATCTGATGAAGTTACAAATATAGATTTACCTTTTCAAATTATCGAACAAGTTGATGAACCCAGAAATGAAAAAATAAAAGTAGCGCAAGGCTCACTATTTGGAGGGTCTAAGGAAAATGATTGGACAAATAAACTTATTTGGGGTGATAATAAGTTTATACTTTCATCTTTATTAAATGGTCCTATGAGAACCGAAATTGAAAAGAATGGAGGTATCAAACTTATTTATATAGATCCACCGTTTGATGTGGGTGCAGATTTTACAATGAATGTAAACATAGGTGACAATTCCTATGAAAAAAAACCAAACGTTCTTGAACATATAGCTTATAGAGATACATGGGGGAAGGGTTCAGACTCATTTCTCTCCATGATTTATGAAAGATTAATATTAATGAAAGACTTACTAGCTGATGATGGAGCTATATTCGTACATTGTGATGGAAGATTAAACTCGCATTTAAAAGTAACCATGGAGGAAATATTTGGCTCTGATAATTTTAACAATGAGATAACATGGAAAAGACAAACATCGAGCGGATACAAAGGCAAAACAAATATAGGAAAAAATTCTGATTATATTCTCTTCGCTCAAAAATCAAATTTATTTCAATATAAACCACAATACATAGAATATTCAGAAAAATATATTAAAGAAAGATTCAACAAAACAGATCCTGATGGAAGGAAGTATATTGATTTACCTTTGGGATCCAAAACAACTAAAGAAAGAATTGAAAAACTTAAAGCTGAAAATAGAATTTATTATACTGCTACCGGAGGCATGAGAAAGAAAAATTATTTGGATGAAATTGAAGGAATACCAATAGATGATGTGTGGACAGATATAAAACTTATTAATTCTATGTCTGATGAAAGAATTGATTATCCAACTCAAAAACCAGAGAGTTTAATAAAGAGAATAATTGATTTAAGCACAAAGGAAGGAGATATTGTTTGTGATTTTTTCTGTGGTTCTGGAACAACAGCTGCAGTGGCAGAAAAAAATAATCGAAAATGGATATGCTCAGATTTGGGCAAGTTTGCGATTCATACAACAAGAAAAAGGATGATTGGTATTCAAAGAGAATTAAAGAATAATGAAAAAAACTGGAGGGCTTTTGAAGTTTTGAATTTAGGAAAGTACCAAAGACAACATTTTATATTTGATGGTAAAAATGAAAGAGACGAATTAAAAAATATAAATAGAAAAAAAAAAGAAAACGAATTCAAAAAACTTATATTGAGCGCTTATAAAGCAGTAGATATATCTGATTTCAAAACTATTCATGGAAAGAAAAATGATAGTTTTGTATCTATTGGACCAATAAATCAGCCATTATCCAGAGATCATGTTGAGGAAGTCATTGATGAATGTTTGAAGAATAAAATTGTTAGTGTGGATATTCTTGGTTTTGAATACGAAATGGGTTTGTTTCCAACAATTCAAGAAGAAGCAAAAATAAAAGGTTTAAGATTAGTTTACAAACAAATCCCTATGGATGTATTTGACAAAAGAGCTATAGCAAAAGGAGAAGTTGTTTTTCACGATGTTGCTTACATAGAATTTAAACCTAAATTTAAAGGAAAAAAATTGTCAATTGAACTTACAGACTTTGCAGTCTTTTATAATGAAGACAATTTTGAGGTAGATGAAAAAATAATACCGGGTAAATCAAAATTATATGTAGAAAATGGGCAGATAATAGAAAAAATCAAAGATACCAAAGGTATAATTAAAGAGAAAATTCTTACAGAAAAATGGCATGATTGGATTGATTATTGGTCAGTGGATTTCGATTATGAGTCCAAACCTGAAATAATAAAATTTAAAACTCCAGAAGGTAAAATTGAGGAAGAATGGACTGGTAACTATATATTTGAGAATGAGTGGCAAAGTTTTAGAGGAAAACATGGCTCTGAAAAATTAGAACTTAAAAGTTCAGAAAAAGAAATTTTTTCAAAGAAAACAAAAGTTGCTGTTAAAGTAGTCGATATTTTTGGGAATGACACTATGAAAGTTATCGAGGTAAAAATATAATGGGTTTACACAAACAATTTCCTAAAAATCCTTTTGAGATAATTGAACCAGATTTACGTTGGTTCCCTGGAAATGACTCTCTTGGTGAAAAAGGAAGAGAAAAATTATTACCACCATTAGTTAATAAGATAAGAAAAGAAATATATGATTGGCGTAAAAAAGGATATCCAAATATTTCACAAACAACAAAATCACTACTGACATACTGGTTCGAGACGGAACATGAAAAAAATTTTAAATATTATTTTGCCCAACGCGAGTCTGTCGAAACAATAATTTATTTATACGAAAATCAAAAAATTAGGACTCCATCTGAATTATTAAAATTCGATTCTTCAAATGTATTGGTAGACTCAATGTTTGATGAAACTTGGTTAAGATTAGTTATTAAACAAGCCACAGGTACTGGTAAAACAAAAGTTTTATCACTTTTAATGATTTGGTGTTATTTTCATAAACATTATGAGGAAAATTCAAATTTATCAAAAAACTTTTTATTATTAGCCCCAAACACAATAGTTCTCGAGCGATTAAAATCTGATATTAATGGATTGAAAATTTTTAATTCTGATCCAATGTTACCCCCAAACCAGTACGCTGGAAAGAATTGGAATTTTTTTCCTAAAATTCATATTCAGGATAACGTGAGTTCATTATCCAAAAATGGAAATATATTTTTAACTAACATACAAAGGTTTGTTAATAGAAATGAGGAAACAGATAAAAATAGTACTTTAGATTTCTTTCTAGGTGATAAACCAGTTGCAAAAACATCTGATAATAAAATAAGTGTTAAAGACATTGTTAATAACATAGACGATATTGTAGTTTTAAATGACGAGGCGCATCATATCCATGACAAAAAATTAGCATGGAGTAAAACTATTGAAAATATAAATAATAATTTAGTTCAAAAAAATTCTAAATTAGCATTGCAAATTGACGTAACAGCGACTCCTAAACATCAAAATGGTAACATTTTTATTCAAACTATATCTGACTACCCCCTTGTGGAGGCAATCGCGCAAGGTGTGGTTAAATCTCCAATTCTTCCAGATGAGGCAAGCAGAGGCAAATTAGAAGAGAAAACATCTTCTAAATTTTCTGAGAGATTTAGAGATTATATAGATTTAGGTTTTACAGTGTGGCAGCAGGATTATTTGCAGCATAAAAAACTTGATAAAAAAGCACTAATGTTTGTTATGGTAGATGACACAAAAAACTGTGATGATGTAAAGGAATACCTAGAAAGCACTTATCCAATTCTTAAAAATTCTACATTTGTTATTCATACTAATAAAGAGGGAAAAATTGATGAAGGAAACTCTAGTAAAAGTCAAAAGGAGTTACAAATTTTAAGAGAACTTGCAAATCAAGTTGATAGCCAAGAAAATAATATTAAAGCAGTAATTTCAGTGTTAATGCTAAAAGAGGGATGGGATGTTAAGAATGTCACCACTGTAGTTGGTCTCAGACCCTTTGTTGCAACGTCTAACATACTACCAGAGCAAGCTTTAGGAAGAGGATTAAGAAGAATGTATTTTGGTCAAAATGTAAATGAAGAATTAAATGTTGTAGGTACTGAGGCATTTTTAGATTTTGTTGAAAGTATTAAATCTGAGGGAATAATATTGGAAAAGAAATCAATGGGTAAAGACTCAGATCCATCTGGCCCAACAATAATAGAAATTGACAGAAAAAAAAATATCGAAGATCTAGATATTGAGATACCAAATCTTTCTTCAAGAATCTCAAGAGAATATAAAAATTTAGATGACTTGAATGTAGATGATTTTAAATTTACACCAGAAAAACTCAAAGAATTTAGTAGCGAAGATCAAAAAAATATTCTTTTTAGAGAAATAATTGATGAAAAAGTAGTCAAAGAAGTAAAAATGAGAGACGATATAAATATCAATGCAACGTCTATTATTTCCTTTTTTACAAAGACAATTATGACAGAACTTAGATTGTATGGAGGTCAAGATATTTTATACGGTAAAATTAAGCAATTTTTGACTGTTAAGCTTTTTAATCAAAAAGTTGATATAGAAAATCCAAATGTTGCAAGAAATTTAAGTGAAACTAATGTTAGAATGACCATTAGAGAAACATTTAAGAAATATATTAATAAACTGACAGTGGTAGATACAGGTAGCACAGAGGTTCAAAACTATATTAAAGTTAGTAATCAGAAAACCTTCACAGTTCCAAAGACAAAAGAATACCTGCCAGCAAAAAAATCTATATTTAATAAAATAGTAGGTGACTCAAATTTTGAGTTACAATTTGCTGGTTTTTTGGATGCAGCCGTGGATGTAAAAAAATTTATAAAAAATTATATGCAATTAAATTTTAAAATGACCTACATAAATCACGAGGGAGGTATTAGCAGTTATTATCCTGATTTTGTGATTCATTTAAATAATAATGAGAGATTTATTGTAGAGACAAAAGGGGCAGAGAATATTGATGATCCCAGAAAAATAGAAAGGCTAAAGCAATGGTGCGAGGATGCTACAAAATCAACTGGCAAACTATATTATTATTTGTACGTCAAACAAGAAGAATGGGAAAATTTAGGTATCACACCTAACTCTTTCAGTGAAATTATACCAATTTTTAAAGATAAAAAAAAAAATTGATATAATTGTTTTATGTAATTTTGGCATAGTCTGTGGCATAGTTTTTCTGCTTAAATCGATGAGTCTTAGTGCGAATTATTTTTAATTAATCTTTAATTATCTGCATAACTAGTGCGAAGTAGTGTGAGTTAGTGTGAAGTAGGTTGTCCCACTAGCACCCCAAATAATCGCCAGCTTCCTGAATAATTTTCCAGAGTTTACTTGTGTTTTCATTGTTCATGTTAATAAATTTTATCTAAAAAATATACTTTTTCTAATATCTATAATTTCTCTGATCTTTTTTTCTTTAATAGCATTCCAAGAAACAAATAAAGTACACAATTGATACAAGGCAAATATCTCATTTTTTTCATTTTGAGATAAATCACTATCTGCCTCTACATAGTCTTCAAAATGAGAAATATTATTTCTTGCACAGTTTAAATAATATTTACAAGCATCTGTTACTGTAGCAGTTGACCACCAGTTTGAGTCTCTGAAAAGACTAGATATTTCTTGATA
The DNA here is from genome assembly GCF_001180205.1 of Candidatus Pelagibacter communis. Lineage (GTDB taxonomy): Bacteria > Pseudomonadota > Alphaproteobacteria > Pelagibacterales > Pelagibacteraceae > Pelagibacter > Pelagibacter ubique_O. Next base: position 5,624 of record NZ_CVSU01000034.1, read on the forward strand.
GAAAGAACTTGTTTCAGAAATAACCAAATCCTTTTGAACATTTGCTGAAAACTGATCTAATTCAAATTGAATTAAAGCTAATATCTTTTTTTCACTACTTCTCTTAACATGTAGTTCAATAACATTTCTATATGACATTGAATTAATTTTATTCCAATTATTGAAAAAATCGTTTGGTGCTTTGTTGAGATCACTCATATTTAATTAAATTTTTTATATTTACTATTGAAATTACACTAAATTAACTATGCCAATATTAACAGTTTTAATTTTTAATTTTTAGTCTAGTTGGAAATTAAATGAAAAAATTATTTATATTTTTATTAATATTTTTGAATATTGTTAATTATTCAAAGTCAGATGATTTCTTTGAAGATATAACTTACCAAATATTAGAAAATCAACCTAGATTAAGTTATGGTGTGTCCGTTTCAGATGTAAACAACGATGGAAATTTTGAATTTATTGTAACTGGATTTGGATTTAATAATTTAGCCTTAGCTCATAAAAAGGGTATTTTGTTCAATTCAATTAACCAAAGTATATTTATAGACAAAAATCGTAAAACTATAGGAGTAGCATCGTGTGATATTGATCAGGATGGTTATGAGGAAATATATTTTTTAAATACAGACACTTATAGTGGAAACAAAAGATATTCAGACAGATTATTAGATTTTGATGGAAACAAATTTTTTGATTTATTTGAATTAGAAATAAACCAGGAAAATTTAAATCTTACAGCAGGTAGATCAGTTGTATGTGTAGATAGAAATGGAAATGGAGCTTATGGAATATATGTTGCAAATTATGGAGGGCCTACAAGATTTTATGAAAAAGATGGAAATGAAATAATAGACAAAGCTTCGAAGCTAGGTATTGATAAAATTACTGGAGGTAGAGCGGTTATTTCGGGTAATATTTTATCTGGAAGATCTGATATTTTTGCTGCAAATGAAAGAGGGGAGAATTTTTTATATTATAATAATAATGGAAATTTTGTTGAACTTGCGAAAGATTATGCTGTTGATGATACCTTTCAAAACGGCCGTGGAACTGCACTAAGTGATATTTATTATAGAGGTAGATTAGATATATTAACTTCAAATTGGGAAGGGCCTCATCGAGCATTTGTTTTAAAAAATAATAAGTTTGTAGATATAGCTGACAAACAATTTAGCGCCCCATCGAGAATTAGAACAGTAATCTCTGCTGATTTTGATAATGATGGTTATGACGAAGTATTCATGAATAATATTGGCGAGCCAAATAAATTATTTAAAATTTTAGATAATGGTGAATTCAAAGAAATAAATATTGGAAATGCTTTAGAAACTAATGGATTAGGAACAGGAGCTGCAGTAGCCGATATAGACGGTGATGGAATACTTGAGCTTTTAATATCTCATGGAGAATCTGGTTATCAGCCTTTAACTTTATATAAGGCAAATTCAAAAAAAAATAATTTCTTAAGGATAAAGCCAATTAATATGCACGGTGCTCCAGCAAGAGGTGCTACTGTAACTCTTGTTTCAAATTTAAGAACTCATTCTAAAACAATAGATTCAGGCTCAGGATACTTGTGTCAAATGGAGCCAGTGGCACATTACGGAATTCGAAAAAATGAGAGAAATATTAAAATTATTGTTACTTGGACAAATGGAGAAGAAAACACTTTTGAAATTAATGAATTAAATAAAACATTGGAAATTAAACAAAATAATTAATGTTTTTATGAAAAAATTTTTTTTTATAATATTTACCATATTTTTAGTTTTTTCTTACAACCCAAGTTTAGAAGCACAAGAAAGAAATTATTATCAAGAATTAGTAAATGAGTGGAGTAAGATATTTCCAGATAGAAATAGAAACGCTGCTGGTCCAAAATTTTTTAAACATATATTAAATAAAGACATTACTTATCAAGAGTTTGTAGAGTTCAATAAACTTTATTGTGCTGTATCTGGTTCTTTAATTGATCCTAACGCAGAACCTGAAAAAGTATATTTACAAGAAGTTGGTACAAATAAAAAAATTTGTGGGGATTACTACAGATGCTGCATTCCATGTTCTTGTGATGTAATGAAATATTCAAAAGTTGATAAAATGATACATAAATTTAAAGATGTAGAAAAAGAATTTTATGTTTTAACTATTAAAAGCCCGTGTGGTAAAAAAAATTTTCCAAAACAAGTGAATAGAGATTATTTTTGTGATGGTCAAAGTTTATCAAAAGATCAAGTTGTTGAACTAAATAACAGATTAGTTATTGGATTATTTCATCAAGCAAAATCTTGTGATAAATCTCAAATTGTTAAAATTGATAATCATCAAGTGACTGGTTTATTTTGTGAATTTAGAAACAGTACACCAGATGAGAAATTGCAAAGTGGAATGGGAGATATTTTTATTAAATTAGCTAGATAATTTTAGATATTAAAATGAGTAAAGAAAAAAATATTAAAACCTATGAACTTTTTAAACAGGATAGATTTCTTGGTATTCTTGTCCATTTATTAACTGGATTAGGAATCGTTGCTGGTTTTTTTGCTTTAATTGCTGTTATGAATAATAACCAAAAAGCTGCTTTTCTTTGGCTTGGGTTTGCATTTTTAATAGACAGTGTTGATGGAACTTTAGCTAGAAAATTTAATGTGAAAAAAAATTTACCACATATTGATGGTAAAATGCTGGATAGTATAATTGATTTTTTTAACTAT
>NZ_CVSU01000035.1 GCF_001180205.1 Candidatus Pelagibacter communis
CTTTCCATTAGTACCAACAATTGTAATTGCTTTGATTTTATCTTGAGGGTTGCCTAATTTTTTGCAGAGACTTTGAATACGATCTAGACTTAAATCTATTTCTTTAGGATGCAGCTCTTGTAAGCGACTGACTATCTTCTGAAGTTTCATTTTGTTCAGCACTTATATCAGAGTTTTTCTTTAACAATATTGATAATAAAGTTCCAATTTTAGAGGCGAGATCTTTGCGTTCAACTATTAAATCAACAAAACCAGTTTTTTCAACATATTCACTTTTTTGGAAACCTTCAGGTAATTCTTCTTTATCTCAAATGACAAGAACAACTCTTGCAATTAATGAATTAAAGAAAAATCATCTTCCATATTTAGTGTGTATCACTGATCCAACGGCAGGAGGTATTACTGCATCATACGCTATGTTAGGTGATATTCACATTGCAGAACCAGGAGCTTTAATTGCATTTGCGGGTGCAAGAGTAATTCAAGGAACTGTTAAAGAAGAATTACCTGAAGGTTTCCAAAAAAGTGAATATGTTGAAAAAACTGGTTTTGTTG
>NZ_CVSU01000036.1 GCF_001180205.1 Candidatus Pelagibacter communis
CATAAAATACTACAAATGCAAAAGGTGAATGATGCCAAATTCCATATATAATAATAGTGATCCAGGTTAATGTTTTAGAGGATTTAAGTGATAAATACGGATCATTCATTAAATTTTGAATATTAGCTCCAATAATCCCTTGAGAATCTATCATCCAAAATAATACAAGTGACCCTACTAAAGGTGTGACAATCATAGGCAATATCGTACCAAAAATTAATGGACCCCTAATTTTTCTTGCAACAGCATTTAAACTTAAAGCAATAATAAATCCTAATAAAAGAACATTCGGTGTAACAAATAGACAATAGGTTAGGGTAAATATTAATGCCTTGTAAAATGGAAGATTGGTTACTTGATCTACGAAAGCACCAAAGTTCTCAGTTTCATTCCAAAATTTTTTAATTTCATCAATAGCAAGATGATTTCTATCTACATAGGTTCCAAACCCATTAAATTTACCAAGCGGCTTTGCGTCTCTTAATTTTGTAGTTTCTTCGTTATCTACAACTATTGAAACAGTACAACCAAAAGGGTCACACTTTTTAACTTCTTTAACTACTTGATCGTGTTGCGCATAAAAAGATTGAATACCTGTCGAAATAATCGGCAGCCCAATAAACAGGATCATTGCTAAACCTGTTGGCAAAAAAAACCAAAAAAAAGTTTTATTAGGCATTAAATTTTGAGTAAGTGGGGAATTAATCCCCACTTAAAAGTTTTAGATTTTATAGAAAGCCTTGTTCTTTAGCTTTACTAATGTAAGCAGCCTCAACATCTTTTAATGCTTGTTCAGCTGACTCTTTACCTTGTAAAAATTCAACAATTTCACTTCCTAATGCACCATGCATTAAACCCATTTGCGGTAACATTGGATATGGTTTTGCTCCCATTTTTACAGCTTCGATGACACCAATAGATTTTGGTCCTGGAACAAATCCTTCAACTAACCAAACAGCTTGGTCAGCAGCGTCAGCTACCATTTTCTTATTTGATGCTGCATGCGCTAAAGCTCTAAATGTTGCTTCTGCGTCTGCATCTGATCTGTTTTTAGCAAGCGTAAAACCATCCCACCATAATGTAGCTGCTGGAATATTTCCACCACCCACTGTAGCTGGTCCAGTTAGTTTTGTTGCTTTAGTAATGTTTGGATCTCCTTCATCATCTAAAAGAGTACCTGATCTTGAAGCCCATAATGTCATTAATGCAACATTACCTGACTCCCATTCAACTTTAATAGCTTCACTATCGTGAGTTAAGTAATCAGGATTACTTAGTTCAGATAATTTTTTAAGCATGTTTAAAGTAGCAACACCCTTTGCATTATTAATGTTAGGTTGCGCGCCACCAGCTTTAAAGAATTCACCACCATGACCAATAAACATGTTTACAAACTCTTCTGCTA
>NZ_CVSU01000037.1 GCF_001180205.1 Candidatus Pelagibacter communis
CTCTTTACTGTTAAAAAAAAAGTCAGCATAATTATTTTGAGATAAATTTTTAGGACTTAGGTTATAAAAGTAGGTTCCATCAGCAAAAGTTTTAGTAATAGTATCTAAATATTCTTTATCTGATTTATTTTTTTTATTTTTAGTCGCCCAATCTTTCAAATCTTTAGAAATTGTGTTTGGTAATAGCTTATAATAATCTTTTAATCTATCATTAATCTCTTGATTATTTTTATACCTTAAAAACTCTATTTTTTTCTTTCTATCAATTAAATTTTTAATTGTGAAAGTTTGATTAAATAAATTTTCCTCAATCTTATAATCAATAGTTTTAAGTTTAGAATTAGCTAATGTAGGTATCCACTTGCCCTTGTGAGGTTCAATAATAATTTCATAATTTTTACCTAAGTTTTGACTTTTATTAATTTTAATGTGATTTTTAAAAGTATTGTACATGTATATATTTGAAGTAGGTCTCCAGGATCTGTTCTTTTCCATGTAATCAA
>NZ_CVSU01000038.1 GCF_001180205.1 Candidatus Pelagibacter communis
ACGGTGGAACAATCCCGAACGAAAGAATAGCCTTTAGTCACCCGTCGAATCTAGTTCACCCCCATAATTGAAATGGTGGAGGTGGTGGGTACTGCCCCCACGTCCGCAATGGTTATTACGAAATTCATTTATCGTCATAGCCACAAAGTAGCATCTTTAATATATAGCCTGAATTCCTCATTTCAACATATTATATTTTGAAATAAAATATAGGATTGTTAATTTAATCTTTTAAGTATCATCAATAAATTTTAAGATACCAAAGGAGTAAATTTTTTTAAATTTCAATATTTATGGACCAATTAAAAATTCAATTTAATAAAATTTTTCTTATTTATATAATTTTTTTAATCTTTTCTTCTATTTATTTACTTTCAAAGACTTACCTTTCACCTACAAATAATTCTATGGCTGAATGGGCAATAAATTATTCAGGTGGTTTTGGTAGGAGGGGTTTTTTTGGAGAATTTTTCACTCACATAAGTATTTTTTTTGATACTAGTTATAGAAAAGTAATATTAGTATTTTTGTTTCTTGTTTTTATTATATATTATTTTTTAGTCTATTTTTTTGTCACAAGCATTAATTTAAACAAGTGGATAATAATTGCAATTTTATCTCCTTT
>NZ_CVSU01000039.1 GCF_001180205.1 Candidatus Pelagibacter communis
GTTAATAGAATGGATATTGGATTTAGATCTGAAAGAGACAGTGGTTTTTCTACAGGCGGTGGCGTTGCTGATGTTCCACAAGAAAGCTTAATGTTAACCGGAGATGAAAATATTGTTAATATAGATTTTTCAGTATTTTGGGTAATTAAAGATGCTGGAAATTTTTTATTCAAAATTCAAGATCCAGAAGGAACGGTTAAAGCAGCTGCTGAAACTGCAATGAGAGAGGTAATAGCTAAAAGTGATATTCAACCAATTTTGACAGAGGGAAGATCTAAAATTGAGCTTGAAACTCAAGAAATTATTCAAACTATTTTAGATGATTATGAAAGTGGAATTCAAATTACACAAGTTCAAACTCAAAAAGCCGACCCACCAGACCAAGTAATTGACGCATTTAGAGATGTACAAGCTGCAAGAGCAGACATGGAAAGATCTAAGAACGAAGCTGAAGCTTATGCAAATGATGTTATTCCAAGAGCACGAGGGGAAGCGCAAAAAATTTTACAAGCAGCAGAAGCATATAAAAAAGAAGTTGTTGCTAAAGCGGAGGGTGAAGCAAGTAGATTTATAGCAATCTATAATGAATATAAAAATGCTAAAGCAGTAACTCAAGAGAGAATGTACCTAGAAACTATGGAGAAAGTTTTAGCTGATATAGATAAAGTAATTATAGAAAAAAATGCAGGTTCAGGAGTTGTTCCATATTTACCTTTGCCTGAATTAAAAAAGAAAGCGACGAATTAAAATGAAAGCTGGAAAAATATTAGCAGGAGTATTAGTTGCAATTGGTGTTGTAGCTTTTTTATCAGTAATTATAGTTAAAGAGGTTAACCAAGCAATTATTCTTCAATTTGGTGATCCAAAAAGAATAATCATGAAACCAGGTTTAAACTTTAAAATTCCATTTATTCAAAATGTTGTTTATTTAGATAAAAGAATTTTAAATTTAGATGCTCCACCAGAAGAAGTTATTGCATCAGATCAGAAACGTTTGATAGTTGATGCATTTGCAAGGTTCCAAATCATTGACCCGCTGAAGTTTTATATTTCAGTTGGAAATGAAAGAGTTGCAAGATCAAGATTATCAACAATTATAAATTCAAGAATTAGAAATGTATTAGGTCAGGAGGAATTACAAACATTACTCTCCAAAGATAGATCAAAGCAAATGGCTTTAATTAAAGAAGGTGTAAACAATGAAGCACAAAACTTTGGAATTAGTATAGTTGATGTAAGAATTAAAAGGGCAGATCTACCTCAAGCTAACAGTGATGCGATTTATAGAAGAATGCAAACTGAAAGAGAAAGAGAGGCAAAAGAATTTAGAGCAAAGGGTGCAGAGATGGCAGTTACAATTACATCAACTGCCGACAAAGAAGTTACAGTAATCTTGGCAGATGCTCAAAAACAATCAGAGATCATGAAAGGGGAAGGTGATGGAGAAAGAAATAAAATATTTGCTGACGCCTTTGGTCAAGATCCAGAATTTTTTGCTTTCTATAGAGCTATGCAAGCATATGAAAAAGCTCTTATTGGTGGCGAAACCTCTCTAATTTTATCACCTGATAGTGAATTTTTTAAATTTTTTGGAAATATAAAACCTGAAATCCAACAATAATTCTTAAATGCGTGAGCTAGTTATAGCTTTTGGTCTTTTCTTATTTATTGAGGGAATTTTGTACGCCTTATTTCCAGCAAAAATGAAAAGTATGTTGAAAAAATTAGAACTTGTTAAAGATAGTCAGCTTAGATCAGGTGGACTTATTTTTGCGGTAATTGGTTTTATAATTATTTATTACATTAAGAGTTAATATGAATAAGATTAAATTTATATTCTTAACGCTATTTATATCATTTGGCTTTTCTATAAATGTAAATTCTAAACCAGTTCCTGCTTCCTTTGCAGATCTTGCAGAAAAATTAATGCCATCTGTGGTAAATATTTCTACTACAACAACTGTTGTAACGAACACTAATCCTTTTCCTTTTCAATTTCCTCCAGGCTCTCCTTTTGAGGATATGTTTAAAGAATTTGGAACACCTCAGGAAAGACGATCAGCTGCACTAGGTTCTGGATTTATAATTGATGAAAAAGGAATTGTGGTCACGAATAATCACGTTATCCAAGATGCTGACGATATT
>NZ_CVSU01000040.1 GCF_001180205.1 Candidatus Pelagibacter communis
GTAAAAAAAGAAGAATTAATTTTATTCAGTTGGTTTCTCCGACACCTTCAAAGATAAGGCTGGTTTCTATTATGCCGATGTTGAAGATGGTGGAATAAATACCGGAAGTGCAGCAGGTATCAGAGGTGTTCCAACAGTTATTATCTATAAAAAAGGCGTTGAAGTAGATAGAAAAGTTGGTGGAGTTCCCGAAAGTCACATGAAGGAATTTTTAGATAAAAATATCTAATTTAAATTTAAAACTTCACCCGCAAGATATAACGATCCAGTAATCAGTATTATATCGTTTTCTTTTAACGGGATTGACTTTATAGCATCTTCTATACTTTCCTTATAATTTATGTTTGAAAAACCGTTTAGCTTATCTTTAAGCTCTCCTCCTTTAATAGAATTAGGTTGATTAGGTATATCTATTGTAGTCAATGTAGAGATATCCTTAAAGAAACTCATATATTCATTATGATCTTTATTAGCCATCATTCCAAGAATGATGTGTTTATTGCAATCTAAACTTTCCAAGTATTCATTCAAAACTTTTGCTCCCAATGGGTTATGAGATCCATCAACATAAAGTTTGTGATCTTTTACAAGCTCCTTAAGTTTTCCAGATTTAATTTCTTGTAATCTTGCAATACAATTTATTTTTAAAATACCTTTTTTGATGTGGTCATCTTTAATTTTCAAGTCTTTCAAAATTCTTAGGGTCGTAATTGCTGTTGAGACATTTTCTAATTGAAATTGACCTTTAACATTTGGCATAGGTAATTTTATTCCCCCAAATTGATCTTCATAATAAAAGAAGTCATTTTCTTGCATTGTAAAACTATAATTTTCATTATGGAAAAACTTATTTGATCTATTATTTGAAATTGTTTTTTTAATATTTTCTTTAATTTTATT